>NZ_JBVJJA010000068.1:0-26496 GCF_055586005.1 Micromonospora sp. NPDC051924 | reverse complement strand
GGTGCCGCCCCTCCCCTTTCCCCTCATCCCCCTCCCCCCCCCCCCCTTCCCCCCCCTCCCCCCCCCCCCCCCCCCCCCCCCCCCCCCCCCCCCCCCCCCCCCCCCCCCCCCCCCCCCCCCCCCCCCCCCCCCCCCCCCCGCGCCCCACCCTGCCGCCAGCCATGGCGGTTCGTCCCCGAACGAGGAGAAATGAGCACTTCCGAGACCACCCGCCCGGCCACCCTGGACGCCACCACCCTGCGGGAGCTGATCGACTCCGGGCGCGCCCCCCGACTGCTCGACGTGCGCACCCCGGCCGAGTTCGAGACCGTCCACATCCCCGGCGCCTACAACGTCCCCCTCGACCTGCTCAAGGAGCACCGCGAGGAACTGCGCAACCACCTGGACGAGGACGTGGTGCTGATCTGCCGCTCGGGCGCCCGCGCCACCCAGGCCGAGCAGGCCCTCGCCGGGGTCGGGCTGCCGAACCTGAAGGTCCTCAACGGCGGCATGCTGGCCTGGCAGGCGACGAACGCGCCGACCAAGCAGGGCGCCCCCCGCTGGGACCTGGAGCGACAGGTCCGCCTCGTCGCCGGCTCGATCGTCCTGCTCAGCGTCCTCGGCTCGGTGTTCGTGCCCGGCCTGAAGTGGGTCGCCGGGTTCATCGGCGCCGGCCTCACCTTCGCCGCGCTGACCAACACCTGCGCGATGGGCATGATGCTGAGCAAGCTGCCGTACAACCGGGGCGCCAGCTGCGACCTCGACACCATCGTCGGCCAGCTGCGGGAGAGCAACGGGGGGCGGGCATGACCACCGCCCTGGTGCTGACCGTCGGCCTGGCCGTGCTGATCGGAGTCAGCCTCGGGCTGCTCGGCGGCGGCGGGTCGATCCTCGCCGTGCCGCTGCTGGTGTACGTCGCCGGCCTGCCGGCCAAGGAGGCGATCGCCACCTCCCTGCTCGTGGTCGGCGCCACCAGCGCCGTCGGCGTGCTGCCGCACGCCCGCGCCGGGCGGGTCCGCTGGCGTACCGGGCTGATCTTCGGCTTCGCCGGCATGACCGGCGCGTACGCCGGCGGCCGGCTCTCCGAGTTCATCCCGGCCGGATTCCTGCTCACCGGCTTCGCGGTGATGATGCTGGCCACCGCGATCGCGATGATCCGGGGCCGGCGCACCCCCGAGGGCAGGCCGGTGCCGCACGAGGTGCCGGTGTTCCGGGTGATCCTCGACGGGATCGTCGTCGGGCTGGTCACCGGCCTGGTCGGCGCGGGTGGCGGCTTCCTCGTGGTGCCCGCCCTGGCCCTGCTCGGCGGCCTGCCGATGCCGGTCGCCGTCGGCACCTCGCTGGTGGTCATCGCGATGAAGTCCTTCGCCGGCCTCGCCGGCTACCTCTCCAGCGTCAGCATCAACTGGGGTCTCGCCCTCGCGGTGACCGCCGCCGCGGTCGTCGGCAGCTTCCTCGGCGGTCGGCTCGCCGGGAAGATCCCCGCGGACCTCCTGCGCAAGTCGTTCGGCTGGTTCGTCGTGGTGATGGGCGTCTTCGTCCTCGCCCAGCAGCTGCCGCAACGGATGGCACTCGGCCTGGTCGCAGTGGGAGCGCTGGCCGCAGCCGGTACGGTCACGGTGGCGGTGGTGCGCCGCCGGAGGAGGGAACACAGTGGACAGCAGCACCTGGGACGCCCGCTACGCGAGCGCGTCGGGACTGGTGTGGAGCGCTGAGCCGAACCGCTTCGTCGTCGAGTCGGTCGCCGGGCTCACCCCCGGCGCCGCGCTCGACCTGGCGGCGGGCGAGGGCCGCAACGCGGTCTGGCTGGCCGAGCAGGGCTGGCGGGTCACCGCCGTGGACTTCGCCCCGGTGGCCGTCGAGCGGGGCCGCGAGCTGGCCGCCGCGCGGGGCGTCACCGTCGAGTGGCGGGTCGCCGACGTGACCGCGTACCGGCCGGTGCCCGGCAGCTACGAGCTGGTGCTGATCAGTTACCTGCACCTGCCCGCCCCCGACCTGGCGGGCGTGCTCGACTCGGCCCGGCAGGCGCTACGCCCCGGCGGCACCCTCGTCGTCGTCGGTCACGACCTGGCCAACCTGAGCGGCGGCACCGGCGGGCCGCAGGACCCGGCGGTCCTGCTCACCCCGGAGGCCGTCGTCGACGGGCTGGCCGGGCTGCGCATCCAGCGCGCCGAGACGGCCCGCCGGCCGGTCCCCACCAGCGACGGCGGCAGCATCGACGCCCTCGACACGGTGGTCGTCGCCACCCGGCCCGCCGACTGAGCTGTCGCAACCAGGGCGCGGCGGCCGCCGAGTGTCTCGTGCGTCCGGTCCCCCGGCCAGCTGACCCGCGGCCGGGGACCGGCTCACGGGCGCAGGATCAGGCGGATCGGGTTGCCCTCCTTGTCGTGGACCCGGCGCACCGCCTCCGCCGCGTCGGCCAGCGGCAGCACGTCGCTGATCGACGCGGTCAGGTCGAACCGGCCCAGCGAGGCGAGCGCCACCAGCTGGCCGACGTGTTCCGCCTCCGAGCCGTAGTGGCCGAGCACGGCCTGGCGGCTGTAGTTGAACCGGCTGTCCGATCGGATGGTGACCGGTTGGTTCGCGATGCCGGCGAGCACCAGCCGGCCCTGCGCGCCGAGCACGGTCATGGCCTGCTCGCGGGCCGGGGTGACGCCGGCGAAGTCGAACGCGATGTCCAGTCCCCGGGCTGCGGTGATCTCCAGCACGGCGTCCCGGAAGCCGCCGTCCTTCGGGTCCAGGGCCAGGTCGGCGCCGAGGGTCAGGGCCCGGTCCCGGGCCGCCGGCAGCGGATCCACCGCGACGATCGGCGCCGCGCCGACCAGCCGCAGCAACTGCACCGCGTGCGCGCCCAGCCCGCCGACGCCCCACACGCCGACCGTCTCCCCCGGCCGGGTACGCGCGGTGTCGGTCACCGCCGCCCACGGGGTGGAGACCGCGTCGGGAATGATGCACGCGTGCTCGAACGGCATGCCGGCCGGGACCAGCACGAGGGTGTCCTCGCGGGCCAGGGCGTACTCGGCCCAGCCGCCGTCGTAGTCGACGCCCCGGGTGAGCAGGGTGCCGCGCCGGTCCCGCTCGCCCGCCTGGAGCAGCACCGGCTGGCCCGGCTGCCAGCCCGTCACGCCGTCCCCGAGCGCGTCCACCACCCCGGCCACCTCGTGGCCGAGCGTGACCACGTTGCCGGTCAGGTGGAGCGGGGTCAGCGTGCCGTCGATCAGGTGGACGTCGGACAGGCACACCCCGGCCGCGGCCACCCTGATTCTGACCTGCCCGGGACCGGGTTCGGGCACCGGCACCGACTCCATCCGCAGCGCCCGCTCCGCCACGTACAACCGTCCGGCCAGCATCTCCGCCACGCCGCACCCCTCTCTCCGGCAATCTCGACCGGCGACGGCTAGGCGTACCCGCGAAGGGCCGGGCAATGCCCGGCCACGGCGGAAAACGGCAGGTGCCCGACGCCGGGACCGCAGGCCGGTAACATCCGGTGACGGGATCGGCGGAGAGGAACCACCGCGTGGGCGCACGATTCGAGGAACTGGCCTGGCGGGAGACCCCGATCGGCGAGATCAGCCTGCGGCGGCGCCGCGACCCGTCGCTCGACGTCGACGTGTACGAGGTGAAGCTCGACGACGAGTTCCTGATGTCCAGCCTCTTCCCGGTCGCGGAGATCGAACTCGCCCGGCTCGGGCTGGCGCCGCTCGGCGAGCAGCCCCTGGACGTGGTGGTCGGCGGGCTCGGCCTCGGCTACACCGCGCGCACCGCGCTGGAGGATCCCCGGGTCCGGTCGCTGGTGGTGGTCGAGGCGATCGAGGACGTGATCGACTGGCACCGACAGGACCTGCTGCCGTTCGCCGCCGGGCTGGCCGCCGACGCGCGTACCCGGTTCGTCCGGGCGGACTTCTTCGCGGCGGTTGCCACCGGCGCTGGGTTCGACCCGGAGTCGCCGGGCCGGCGGTTCCACGCGGTGCTGCTCGACGTGGACCACTCCCCCCGCCAGGTGCTGCACCCCAGCCACGCCGACTTCTACACGGTCGACGGGCTGCGCCGGCTGGCCGCGCTGCTGCACCGGGACGGCGTCTTCGCGCTCTGGTCGAACGACCCGCCCGACGCGGCGTTCCAGCGGGTGCTGACCGAGGTGTTCCCGACCTCGGTGGCGCACGTGGTCCGTTTCCCCAACCCGTTGCAGGGCCGCGAGGCGGCGAACACCGTCTACGTGGCCCGCTTCTGACCGTGTGACGAAGTCCCCAACTTACGCACCCGTAAGTTACCGAACGGTTAAGTTAGGCTGAGGGCCGTCATCCGGCAGCGAGGAGAGACGGCGATGGACGCGATCGCGGAGCGGCCCTGGACGCGCAGCTACGCCCCGGGCGTACCGGCCACCGTCGCCGAGCCGGCCGGCTCGCTGGTGGACCTGCTGACCGACGCGGCCCGCCGCTTCGGCCCCCGGGTGGCACTGGACTTCTACGGAGCCACCACCAGCTATGCCGAGCTGGCCGACCAGGTGTCCCGGGCCGCCGAGGGGCTGCGCCGGCTCGGCGTCGGGCGCGGCGACCGGGTGGCGCTGGTGCTGCCCAACTGCCCGCAGCACGTGGTCGCCTTCTACGCGGTGCTCCGTCTCGGCGCGGTGGTGGTCGAGCACAACCCGCTCTACACCGCCGAGGAGCTGGTCCACCAGCTCACCGACCACGGCGCCCGGGTGGCGATCGTCTGGGACAAGGTCGCGCCGCTGGTCGCCGGGCAGGGTGCGATCGAGACCGTGATCGCGGTCGACCTGACCGGGGCGCTGCCCCGGCTCAAGCGCTGGGCGCTGCGGCTGCCGCTGCCCAAGGTGCGCGCCGCCCGCGCCGCGATGACCGCCGCCGCGCCGGGCGCCCGGTCCTGGTCCGCGCTGGTCGCCGCCGCGCCGCCGCTGCCCGCCGACCATCCCGCGCCGACCGTGGACGACGTCGCGCTGCTCCAGTACACCGGCGGCACCACCGGCGTACCGAAGGGCGCGATCCTCACCCACCGCAACCTGCGGGCGAACGCCGCGCAGGGCCGCGCCTGGGTGCCCGGCCTCCGCGACGGCGAGGAGACCGTGTACGCGGTGCTGCCGCTGTTCCACGCGTACGGCCTGACGCTGTGCCTGACCTTCTCGGTGAGCATCGGGGCCACCCTGGTGCTCTTCCCCCGCTTCGACCTCGACCAGGTGCTCGACGCGGCCCGCCGCCGCCCGCCGACCTTCCTGCCCGCCGTCCCGCCGATCTACCAGCGGCTCGCCACCGCCGCCCGGGAGCGCGGCGTCGACCTCACCTCGATCCGGTACGCCATCTCCGGCGCGATGGCGCTTCCGCCGGCCACCGTCGAACTCTGGGAATCGGTGACCGGCGGCCTGCTCGTGGAGGGGTACGGGATGACCGAGACCTCCCCCATCACACTGGGCAACCCGGTCGCCCCGACCCGCCGGCCCGGCACCGTCGGGGTGCCGTTCCCGTCCACCGAGGTCCGCATCGTCGACCCCGAGGAGCCGACCCGGGACCGCGCCCCCGGCGAGGCCGGCGAGCTGCTGGTCCGCGGCCCGCAGGTGTTCACCGGCTACTGGAACCGTCCGGAGGAGACGGCGAAGGTGCTGCTGCCCGGCGGCTGGCTGCGCACCGGCGACATCGTCACCATGGACCCCGAGGGCTTCGTGACCGTGGTGGACCGGATCAAGGAGCTGATCATCACCGGCGGGTTCAACGTCTACCCGTCCGAGGTGGAGGAGGCGCTGGGGCGCATCGCCGGCGTCCGCGAGGCCGCCGCCGTCGGCCTGCCCGCCGCCTCCGGCGGCGAGGAGGTGGTCGCCGTCGTGGTCCTCGACCCGGGCGTGGGCACCGACCCGGAGTCGGTCCGCTCCGCCTGCCGCCAGCACCTCGCCGGCTACAAGGTGCCCCGCCGGATCGTGGTGGTCGAGGATCTGCCCCGCTCCCAGATCGGCAAGATCCTCCGCCGCGAGGTCCGCGACCGCCTGCTCGCCGAGGGCTGAGCCTGCTGCCTGGTCGCCCCGTCCCGTCTGCCGGCACGCGTACGGGGATCAGCCGCGGCCATCACCTCGGTGCTCGTTCGCCGCGGGCTTCCGGCCGGCGCGGGGCGCGCGACCCAGATGGGCCAGGCACAGTGATGGTTGCACCAACGGCTCCAGCCGGTCGGCGACCAACGGCGCCCGCATCTCCGCGAGCACCCCACGCATCAGACCCAGGTGCAACGAGCAAACCACCTCGCGGTGTTGCTCGGCGATTTCGCGGAACGGGCAGTGCCGCAACGGGATCACCGGATTCGCCGCACCCTCTGCCTCACCCGGCGCGAACCCGACATCGGCCAGCACGGCCGAAAGGCGACGCACTGCCTCTGCCGGGGCGATCCGCTGCGATGGTGCCGGCCGGTCGGCGAGGTAGCGCCCCCAGGCCTCGCCGGCCGTCACCGCTGCCCCGGCAGGCTCAGGCAGCGTGTCGGCGACGACACTGGTCAACATCTCGGCCAGCAGCCGATAGTTGCGCTGGCCCGCCGGAACCTCACTGACGAGCGCGCGATAGACGATCCGCGGGCGACCGGGCACGCTGCGATCCTCGGCCTCCCGTTCGACAAGACCCGCATCGACCAACCCGTCCAGGTGAAAGCGGGCCGTGTTCCGGTGCAGGCCGCTACGCTCCGCGACGTCCTGGACCGCGACCGGCTCCCCCGCCGCCCGCAGCACCTCCAGCACCCGACTGCGGCTCTCCCCCAGCACGGGAGCCGGATCGGGATCATTCAACGCCTGCCCTGACACATCGCTATTTTAGCCGAACCGACTGGTAGAAATCAGTAGCCGAGCAGAAGGGGGCCGCGGACGTCGTCCGCGGCCCCCTTCGTGCTGTCGCGTCAGCTGCGCCGTCGGCGGATCGAACCCCAGAGCGCCGCTGCTGCGGCGGCGAGAGCCACCGCCTCGGCGAGAACGCAGAGCACATCGATGACGCCGGCCGACTCAGGATCTCCCGCCTCCGGGCCGAAGGGAAGGCCGACCGTACGGCTGGCCGCCCACAGGGTGATCGCGGCTGCGTTGACCACCACGCCGAGGCTGAGCAGCCACGGACGCGGGACGGTCCAGACTGCGGCGGCCCAGATCAGCTGGAACGCCCCGAGCAGGGTGAAGAACACCGCGTACCCGACCCATTCGCTCCGGTGCTCGGGCACCACGGCGTAGTGGATCAAGCCGGCCAGTACGGAGCACACGGCGGCGACGGCAAGCAGCGCGGTGTTCCGCACTGCCGAGACCGTGCCGGCCGGGAGGGCCGGAACAGTTGCGCTGGTTGCGGTGGTGGCGTCGGTCGTGGCGCTCACTGGTTGCCTCCTACCTGGAAGATGCCGAGCGCGCCGCGGGACATGTTCATCATCTTGTGCGTGATGAACGGGTAGGTCCCCGCGTCGGGCAGGGTGAACTCGACGAAGCCGCCCTGGGTGGGTTGCAGGTCGAGGGTCTGGGATCCGCCTTGCTCCGCGTTGCCGGGCTGCAACCGGTACGCGCCTTCCTTCCACACCGTGTCGAAGATCGTGCCGACGACGTGGAAGGCCATGTTCTGGTTGGGGCCGGCGTTGTCGAGCCACACCCGGACGCGGGAACCGGGAGCGACCTTGATCGGGGCGTAGGCGTACTGGTTGTAGTAGCCGTTGAAGACGACCGCGTCGTCGTTGCCCGTCATCATCTTCTTCAGGTCACCGGGCTGGCCCTGCGGTCCGAGGTTCAGTTCGGACTGGACGAGGACGATCTCCTTGTCCACCTTGCCGAGGTGCGGCGGGTCGACGACGACGGCACCGTACATGCCGTTGCCCATGTGATAGATCATCGGGTCAGCCCCGCAGTGGTACGTGAAGATGCCGGAGAACTGGGCCTTGAACTGGTAGTCCAGCGACTCGCCAGGCTTGATCTTCCGCATCTGGACGTTGGGCGCCACCTTTGAGGCGTGGAAGTCGATGGAGTGCTCCATCGTGCCGTCGTTGACCAGGTGGACGTTGAACACGTCACCGACCTTGCCGTGCAGGACCGGCCCGGGGGCCGTGCCGTTGTACGTCCACCGGACCTGCTTGACGCCCGGCGCGACCTCCATGGTCTTCTCCTGGACGTGCAGCGTGACGTTGTGCGTCGTACCGCCTTCGGCAGGCTGGAGCGTCGGGTCGACCGGCTTCCAGTCGGCGGACGGCTTGGCGCTGGCATCGATCGTCGCGTCGTTGCCGGCGCCGGTGCTGCCCGCCGCGGCCTGTGCCGGCTCACCCTCGACGTTGACCGCGAGCAGCATGCCGGCGTCCTTGTGGCCGGACACCAGGCACCACGCCTGCGTGGAGTTGCTGATCACACCCCAGTGAACCGTCGACGACCTGCCCGGGTCGAGCAGCGGGGTGTCCGCGCCCTCCAGCGCGAGCGTGTGCTGCTGGTTTCCCTTGTTGGTGACGTTGACCGTCACGTCCGCCCCGCGCGGCACAGTGATCGAGGCGGGCTTGACGTACATGTCGCCCAGTTCGACATCGAAGCTGAGCTTCTTGCCGGCACCCGGGGCGGAATTACCGGCGCCCGCGGCGGACGTCTCCCCCGAGGCGGCCAGGTTCAGCGCGTTGTGCGGCTGCGCGAGCCCGACGAAGACGAATCCGATGAGCAGGCCCAGCGCGACACCGCTGGTGAGCATCGGGAACAGGTCGCCGAACCATGCCGCAATACCACCGCGGCCGGCCGAGGTCGAAGACAGGGGTCCCGGGGAGTCCGGTACCGGGGTGCTTGATGAGTTGAGGGGCACGGCAGGAACCTCCAAGTCGCATGGCATGCCACAGCGGGAAGAAAGAGGCGGGTACTGGTTTCCGAGCGAGGGTCGGTGCCCGGGTCAGGAGATGCGCATCTCGGTGAAGAGGCCGAACATTCCCTGGGCCCCTTCCGAGTGCGGGAAGATGTGGCAGTGGAACGCCCAGGTGCCCATGGCGTCGGCGTGCACCAGGACGGTGTAGCGCTCGCCGGGTGACACGGGGACGGTGTCGGCCTTGTACGGCGCCGGCAACGGGAACCCGTCCTTGGCGATCACCAGTTGGTCGACCCCGTGCAGGTGCATCGGGTGCTCCATGGTGCCCACGTTGATGTACGTGATCTCGACCCAGTCGCCGAGGTGCGCGTCGATCGGCTTGGTGGCCGGGAACGACTTCCCGTTGATCGTCATGCCGATCGTGCCGGCGTCCTGCGTTTGCATCAGCACGACCTGGCTCGGCTTGATGTTGTCCGGCGTCGGAATGTCACCCACCTCGATGCCGCCGTACAGGCCACTGGTCACCTGCTTGGTGCCGTCGTGGTGCGAGTGGTACCAGGTGACCATCGGCCGGGTCGCGTTCCAGGTGTACGTGAAGCTCTTGCCCGGCGGGATCGGGTCCTGAGTCACGTCGGACACGCCGTCCATGTTGTTGGGCACCTGCATGCCGTGCCAGTGCACGCTGGTCGACTCGGGGAGCTGGTTGTCGAGGACAATCTTGACCTTGTCGCCGACGTTCACGCGGATCGTCGGGCCTGGCACCGTTCCGTTGAAGGCCCAGGCGTCGACGGTCTTGCCCGGCTCGATCTCCCACTTCGTCGGCGCGGCGGTGAGGTGGAATTCCTTGGTCCCGTCGGCGAGCACCGTGGGCGTGAGGTCCTTGCCACCTTCTCCCTTGGTCGCTGCCGGGAACGACTTGTCCCGCTTGGCCATCTGCTCGTCCATGGTCTTCCAGTCCGTGGCCGCGCCCTGGTCCGATCCCGCTGCCGAGGACGACGCCGAAGCGGTGCCGTGCGCCGCGCCGGTGCCGGTGATCCCCGACGCGACCGATGCCCCGGCCGGGGCGAGCCAGACGGGGACCGCGAGGGCGGTGGCGAAGGCCACCGCCATCGTCAGAAGCTGCTTTCTCACCATGACACCCTCCCTGGGGGGCGTTTAAAAACTAGTCAGATTGTTTTTACTACAGCCGTCATCGAAAGTGAATGGGACGGCCGCCACAGAGGCTGACCACGACGGGCCGCCTGCGCGGTGGCGCCACCTAGCGCGATGTGCTTCGACGCCCATGGGCCGACCGGGTGGACTGCTCGGGAACGACAACCCCGGGGCGGAACGATTTAAACCAATCCGCTGGGCCAAACCGACGTGGCGCACCGGGCCGGACCGTGGTGGTCGAGGACCTGCCCCGCTCCCAGTTCCGCAAGATCCTCCGCCGCGAGGTCCGCGACCGCCTGCCCGCCGGGGGCTGACGGCTGCGTAGGGTGTGAGCGTGGTAGATCGGCGCCAGGTGATGAACTTCCGCGTCCGGGCCCAGCAGCTCGACCGGGCCGGGGGCACGCTCGCGGACACCGCTGTGCTCGACATCGGCGCGCAGGACACCGGCCCGGACGGCGGCCGGTGGGCGCTGGCCGCGCGCGGGGTCGACGTGGCGGCGCTGCCCGGCGAGGATCTGGTCCTGCTCTGGACCGTGCGCGGCGCTCCCCACCTCTACCGCCGCGCCGACCTGGCGGAGGTGGCGGCCGCGGTCGAGCCGTTCTCCGACGCCGACGCGGGCAAGCGCATCTACGACGCCGCCAAGCCGTTGAAGGCGGCCGGCATCGGCAACCTGGCCGCCCTCGACGAGGTGGCCACCCAGATGCGCGCCATCGTCACCCGGCCCACCGTCAAGGGGGACGTCTCCGGCCGCCTGGCCGAGGTGATGCCCGAGCCGTACCTGCGGTTCTGCCGACCGTGCAACGCCACCCACCTGTACGAGATGCCGTTCCGGCTGGCCGCCGTACGGGCCGGGCTGGAGCTGCGACTCGACACGTCACCACCGGTCCTGCACCGCATCACCGGATTCAGGAAGGCGGCCGCTCCGGGCGACCGGTTCGACCTCATCCGCGCGTACCTCCGGCTGCTCGGCCCGGCCACCCCCAAACACGTCGCCGGCTACCTCGACGCCCCGGTCAAGGAGGTGAAGGCACACTGGCCGGAGGACGTGATCGAGGTGACGGTCGACGGCGAAACGCGCTCGCTGCTCGCCGCCGACGAAGCGGCGCTGGAGTCGGCCGACGCCCCGGCCACCCGCCTGCTCGGCCCGTTCGACCTTTTCCTCCAAGCCAAGGACCGGGAAACCCTGGTGCCGGATGCGGCCCACGCCAAGGAGTTGTGGCCGGTGCTGGGTCGCCCCGGTGCCGTCCTGGTCGACGGTGATCTGGTCGGCACCTGGCGTCCCCGCAAGTCCGGCAAGGCGTTGAAGCTCGCCGTCCAGCCCTGGCAGAAGCTGCCCGAATCCCGGCGCAAGGCCATCATCGAGCAGGCCGAACGCCTCGCCGCGTACCGCGCCGTCACCCTCGCCGGCGTCGAGTTCGCGTAGTTGTGGCCGTGCCCGTTGGTCACGGCATGGTGGCGGTTCAGTCGAGCTTGGCGGCGGCTGTAGCGGCCCGCTCGATCGTCGCGCGCCGCGCCTCCCAGAATGCCGCGTCCTGCTGTGTCGCGTATTCGGCTGCCGCGCCGGTGGAGCCGTCGAGCTGTTCGCGCAGGATGTCGGCGTGTCCGGCGTGCCGGCTGGTCTCGGCGAGCGTGTGGACCAGGATGTTGAACAGCATCACGTGGGGACGTGGCCACCAGGGCACGTAGCCGGGCGAGTCGATGGCCAGTGCGTTGATCGTCGCGTCCGAGTGTTCCCACACCCGACGGTAGCGGTCGATGATCTCCTCGCGCGTCTCGTGCTCGCTCGCCCACATGTCGGTCTCGTCTTCGTCGGCGTCGTCCCACCGGGGCAGGGGCTCGGGGAACGGCCGGTCGAAGACCTCGCCGAAGTATCTGGCCTCCGAGATCGACAGGTGCTTGACCAGGCCGAGCAGGTTGGTTCCCGTCACGGTCAGGGGGCGGCGGACGTCGTACTCGGACAACCCGTCGAGCTTCCACAGCACGGTCTCGCGGACGTTACGCAGGTTGCGGTGCAGGTACTCCTTCGCGAACTCATCGATCATGCGCCCGAGCCTGCCATGTGCCGCCGGCGGGTTCGACCCCCGATCCGTCACGGATCTTTTCCGTGGTGGTTGTCCGGAACCGGCGGTGCCGATCGTCAACGGTGTCGAGTCGACCCAGCGGCAGATGCGCGACCGACGAACCCGGAGGGCCGAACGGCCGCGGACCCGTCGACGTCATCACGACATGAGGAGGATGCTGTGCCACGACCATCCGCGCCGGCGGAAACCGAACTGCTCATGGCCCACCTGGACGGCCAACGCCGTCACGTGCTGGGCATCCTCGAGGGCCTCGACGACGCCGCGCTGCGCCGGCCGGTGCTCCCGTCCGCGTGGAGCTGCCTCGGCCTGGTGCGCCACCTCACCGAGGACGTCGAGCGGTTCTGGTTCCGCTGCGTCGTCCACGGCGAGCCGGCGGCCATCGCCGCGCTGAGCCGCACCGCGGACGCCTGGCAGGTCGACCCGGACGTCCCGGCCGCCGTGGTGCTGGACCGGTACCGGCAGGAGATCGAACGCGCCAACGCCGTCATCGCCGCCACCCCGCTGGACGCCGCGCCGGCCTGGTGGCCGCCGGACCAGTTCGGCGACTGGCGGCTCGACAGCGTGCGGGAGGTCATCCTGCACGTGATCAGCGAGACGGCCTGCCACGCGGGTCACCTGGACGCGGTCCGGGAACTCATCGACGGCCGGACCTGGCTGGTCAACTGAACCGCGCCCACCACACCCGACAGCCGGTGCCGTCGAGCCAGGGTCAGCGCGACGGCGAGCAGGAACGCACTTGCCTGCTGCACCCTTGCTCTTCGATTTGACATCGCTATGGCTAGCGGTTATCTATTGTCGATCTACGGAGGGTGTGTTGGGTGCAGGACGTGGTGCTGGCCATGCTGGCGAAGGAGCCGGCGTACGGGTACGACCTGCGGAGCCGGTTGCGTGGCGCGCTCGGCCCGCTCGGCGAGGCGATGAACGCCGGGCAGATCTACGTGACGCTGGCCCGGCTGGCCAAGGCGGGGCTGGTGACCTCGCAGCGCGCCGAGGGTCTGCCGGACCGGCCCGACCGCCGGGTCTACGCGTTGACTCCGGCGGGGCAGCAGCGGGTCGCCGCGTGGCTGGCCGAGGTGAGTTGGCCGAAGCCGGACCTCAGCGAGTTCCATCTCAAGCTGGTGGCCGCCGCTGCTGCCCGGCTGGCCGATCCGGTGGCCCTGGTCGACGCGCAGCGGCGCGAGCTGTTGCGCCGGCTGCGGGATACCCAGCGGGCTGCGTTGGAGCGGTCGGTGGATCCGATCGTCGGGTTGTTGTTGGAAGGGGTCGTGCTGCGGCTGCGGGCCGACCTGGACTGGTTGGAAGCGTGCGAACGGATGTGGACCGAACGCCACCGGACTGAACAGAAGGGGAACCGATGACCGAGCGGGGCAAGGGCCGCGAGGGCATGCCCGGTGGTGCCGCATGACCGGGTCGGCGCTGCTACGGGCGCGCGGGTTGACCAGGTGGTACGGCCGGGGAAGCGCACTGGTCCGCGCGGTCGACGAGGTCGACCTGGAGGTGCCCGCCGGGCAGACGCTCGCGATCATGGGTCCCAGCGGCTGCGGCAAGTCGACCCTGTTGCACCTGCTGGGCGGGCTGCAACGCCCGACCGACGGCGAGGTCTGGCTGGCCGAGCACCGGATCGACGGGATGAGCGAGCGCGGCCTGGCCCGGCTGCGGCGGCATCACATCGGCTTCGTCTTCCAGTCGTTCCACCTCATGGACGAGTTGACCGCGGTGGAGAACGTCGAGCTGGCCGCGTTGCTGGCCGGACAGTCGCCGCGCCGGGCTCGGCAGCGCGCCATGATTCTGCTGGACCGGGTGGGGCTCGCCGATCGCGCCAAGCACCTGCCGTCGACATTGTCCGGCGGCCAGCGCCAGCGGGTCGCGATCGCCCGCGCGTTGAGCAACGAGCCGCTGGTCGTGCTGGCCGACGAGCCCACCGGGAACCTGGACAGCGCCGCCGCCCTGGAGGTGCTGCGGTTGTTCGAGGAGCTGCGTACGGCGGGGCAGACGCTGGTGGTGGTCACCCACGACGCGCGCATCGCCGCGGTCGCCGACCGGGTGATCTCCATGCGCGACGGGTCGTTCGCCGACGACAGCCGGCTCGCCGGCACCACCACCGGTACCACCGTCGGCACGGGCACAGGCACGGTCTACGGCGGGTGGCGCTGAATGGCCGGGCGTCTGCTGCTCGTGTGCCGGCTGATGGTGCGGGACCTGCGCCGGCGGCGCACCGAGACCGTACTGCTGCTGCTCGCGATCAGCGCCGCGACCGCGACGCTGACTCTCGGCCTCGCCCTGGACAATGCTCTCGCCCAGCCATACGAGCGGACCCGGGCCGCCACCGCGGGCCCCGACGTGGTGGCGATGCCGGGAGCGACGGGCCCGGAGGCTCTGGCCGCCCTCGCGCCGCTGGCCACCGCGCCCGGTGTCACCGCACACAGCGGCCCGTACCCGATCGCCTATCTGATGCTGACCGCACGCGGCAAAACCGTGCCCGCGGTCGTCCAGGGCCGGGACAACTCCCCGGCGGCGCTCGACCGGCCCGCGGTGACCGCCGGCACCTGGGTACGCCCCGGCGGCGTGGTCATCGAGCCCACCTTCGCCAACGCACTCGGCGTGCACATCGGGGACACCGTCGACATCAACGGCCACCCGCTGCGGGTGATCGGGACCGCGGTCACCGCCGCCAGGGCCGTTTACCCGCGCGCCGACTGGCGCGCTGCCGCGGGCAGCCCCCTGACCCAATTCGCGGGCCTGGTATGGGTCGACCGTAGCCAGATCGGCGCGCTGGCCGGCACGCGGCCGATGTCGTACACGCTGAATTTGAAGTACGCCGACCCGCACGCCAGCACCTCGTTCACTCACAAGAGCGTAGACGGAATCGAATACTCCAGTTGGATGGAGATCGCCGACGAGGACGGCAAGCTCGTCAAACAGGCGCACCTGGCCCTGCAGGTCGGCAGCTGGCTACTCACCGCCCTCGCGGTGGTCAGCGTCGCCAACATCGTCGCCGGCCGCGTCGTCGACCAACGCCGCCGGGTAGGACTACTCAAGGCCGTCGGCGCCGGACCGGCCATGATCGCCGCCGTTCACCTCGCCGAATACCTCGTCATCGGGCTCGCCGCCGCCGGCACCGGCCTGGCCGTCGGCTGGCTCGCCGCACCAGCGCTGACCAACCCCGGCGCCGGGCTCCTCGGCTCCACCGGCACCCATCCGCCCGCGCTGCGCGCCGTGGTTGCCGGCACCGTCCTCGCCCTCGCCATCGCCGCCGCGGCGACGCTGGCACCCGTGCTACGCGCCGCCACCACCGACACCGTCCACGCGCTGGCCGACGCCGCCACGCCACCCCGACGCCGCGGGTGGCGCGTCTGGCTGTCCCGCCGAATGCCCACCGCCGTACTGATCGGGATCCGCATCAACGCCCGTCGCCCCCGCCGCGCCCGCCTCGTCATGGTGAACACCCTGATCACCGCGACCGCACTCGCCGCCCTGCTCATGGGCCTGGCGCAGGACCGGCAGGTCAAGCTCGGCGAATCGAAGCTGGCCAACCCCCAGAGCACGCGAACCCTCCAGGCCATGCTCCTCGTCATCGTCGTACTGTGCGTCCTCGCGCTCATCAACGCCATCGTGAGCACCTGGACCGCCGTCCTCGACGCCCGCCACCCCCTGGCCGTCGCCCGCACACTCGGCGCCACACCCGCACAGGTAACCGTGGGCATGGCGGTGGCGCAGCTTCTTCCCGCGATACCCGGCGTCGCCCTCGGGGTCCCGGCCGGCATCGGACTGTATCTGGTCGCCACCCCGGGCGACCCGCAGTACGCACCCGCCTCCTGGATGCGCGCCCTGGCGCTCACGGTCCTGCTCACCGTCGCCGCACTCACCGCCATCCCCGCCCTGGCCGCCACCCGCCGCCCGGTCGCCGACGCCCTTCAATCCACACCAACCTGACCGGCCGCCCACGGCCTACAGGTTGCTCACGGCACCACGACGGGCGGAACCGCCGAGCGAGACGGCAGTCGCAGCTGACGCATCAACAAGAAGTTGCACGGATCTGCCGCCGAGTGAGCGCACCCTGCGGACGAGGCTCCGTCACCGTGCGAGGAGGTGCGTGCTGTCGCGAGGTCGCGTCAGGCCGAGGTCGTGCCGACGAGAGTGCGCAGGGGTGGGCGACGCGAAGTCGTACCACCTGGTCTTCCCAACTCTGATCGGGCTGCCGAGAAGGGGACGCAGGACCTTCAACGCGGGTTGTCATTGCGAGACGTGTCGAGGACCGACGGCGGTAGCCCGTAAATGCCGGTCGCAGTCACGGTGGCGTCGTCGATCCTGCTCGGGTCGATGCTCCAGCGACCGGCCATCGCCATCACGTCGAAGTCGGACGGCGTCGTGGCGTACCAGGCTGTCCACTCGTCGTCCGACCAGTGGTCCCGCCCGGGCTCCATACCGCGAATGCCGACGCCCAATTCGATCTCGTCGGCTGTCGGCTCACCGAGAAACAGTGGCAAGTCACCTCGCTCGCCGATCCAGCAGTAGGCGCGCAACAGCTCACCATCCCGGGCCCGGGCCCAGGCGTGATAGTCCGGGACCCGTTCGTTGGCGAAGAACTGAACCTCGCCCAGGTGCCGGCTCAGGTCCCTGAGCCAGTCCGGGAAGGGCGCCTCGGTCGCGTCGAACCCCGCCGGCATGTGCAGCCGTCCATGGGCGAGGGTCCAGTCTGGCACCGGCGCGGCCACGTACACGCCGTACCGGTAGGCCCGGTCGGTGCCGGTGGCCCAGTCGAGGACCTCCCGGTCGTGCAAACCAAGCGCATCCGCGACCTCCCCAGGGGCCCGGTTTCGGACAGCCAGCCACGACGTCTTGAAACTGAATCCAGCCACGCGGCCCATGATCCCAGGAACCTGTTCCGCGCCGCCCAGGGGCGTGCGAACGCAGCCGAATTGAGTGCGCCGCGCCGCGCTCTTCGGTCAGGGCATAGTCCCTGCGGCGCGCCGAACGGCGTCATTCCGTTCGCGCCGCGCCGTATCCATGACGCATCCGGAACTTCATCGGATCGGTCCCGGTCGCCGTCACGTGCGCGATCAGCACAGACCTCAGCGACTCGGGAATATCGGCGCGCTGCGAACCAGTCCATTTAAGGGACGCCAACAGCTCTGCGGCACCGTCGAGCTGGCTCGGAGTCAACGATGCCGATGTCAACGCGTTGAAGATCGACTCGGTTGCCTCGGCCAGCAGCATGCGCTCGGGCGCCAGCTCGTACCACGGCGTGCCACCCGTCGTGGTCTTGTGGCGAGGCGGGAAGCCTGCCCACGCCACCAGCGTTCGGATGCGCTCGATGGGATCGGGGTGTCGCCGGGCTACCAGGTCGGCGAGCCTTTCCTCCGCGCCGGTTTCTCCGCGCGACGTCGCGTCGGCGGCCTCGGCGAGAGCCGGCGGCGCGGCCTTCACCCACTGGACGCGGCGCGCCTCTTCCTCAGCCGCTTGACGGGCCAGCATCTGCTGGACCTCGCGCGATCCGGTCAGGCCGCGGTCAGCCAGCCAGTCGGTCAGGGCAGGGCCATCACGGAGGTCCGCGTCGCAACTTCCGAGGCCTCTAATACCGGTCCGATGGTGCAGCGTCCAGCGGGCGATCTCACGGCCGGCGGCATTCGACACGAGGATTGTCGGCCATCCCATACACCGACAGTGACCTCCGGTGCCGCCGTCAACGACAGCCAGCAGGGGAGTCAGCTCAGCAATCTCCTTGCCCGACAGCCCGATCCGAGCCGCGTCGGGTCGGTCGAGCTCGTCAACGGACGCCTCGATGATCAGCACTTCAGCAGCCTCGGCAAGCACGCGTTCCACCAGCGTGGTACTGGGTGCCTCAGCACCGCTGCCGATTGTTGGCGCGCCAGTCACAGCGGCGAGGGTACCGGCCGTTCGACAGCCAGCAACGCCCAGCGCGTTTGCGACGGCGCGAGGCAAGTCCTGCGGCGATCGGTCAAACCTCTCACCGCGATGCCCTGATCTGCCGCATCCGCGCGCTACGTAACGTCACGCCGAGCTGGCCCGGATGCCGTCCGGACGCCGATGGGCGGACGTAGCGACCGGCTGCATGGGCGAGCCCGACGCCGTCATGGCCGCCCGCCAGCGATCTCGGCGTCGCTCCGAAGAATGCAGAACTCGTTGCCTTCCGGATCGGCAAGCACAACCCATCCCGTTCCGTCGGCCTCGCGGCGGTCAGCCACGACGGCCGCACCGAGCTCGGTCAGCCGCGCCAGCTCCGCGTCGCGCGTGCCGTCGGCAGGACGCAAGTCGAGATGGATCCTGTTCTTGACCTGCTTTACTTCCGGCACCTCGATGAAGAGCAGGCGGTGCCGCCCGTCACGGGAGTAGATCATGTATTCCTCGTGGCCGGGCTCGTTCGGATCGTCCGGGTTCTCGCTGTAGTCGAGAACGGCTTGCCACCAACGAGACAGGGCGTAGGCGTCGGCACAATCCACGGTGGTGTGGGACACGTAGGAGGTCACCACCGGATCATCGCAAGGCGAACGTCGGCGGGGGAACTCGGTACGTGAGGGAGCGCAGGCTCATGCCGTTCCGGGCAGGCTGGCGTTCATCGCCGCTGATGACGCACGGTGATGTATGGCTACCTTTCCTGCTCCCGCTTTCCGGGCCGGTGCGCCATCTGCGAGGCGCGACTCTAGCTCTGTTCGGTGGGCGGCGAGTTGTCGGTGACCAGGTCGAGTTGAGCGATGGCAACGTCGTGCCATGCGCCGCTCTTCCACCCAACTCGTCGGTGCACGCCGACCGGCCGGAATCCCAGTGCTGTGTGCAATCCCATGCTGGCGTCGTTGGGCAGGGTCATCTTCGCCACCGCGATGCGGTAGCCGCGTTCGATCAGCCGAGGCAGGAGAGCCTGGTACAACGCGCGGCCGGCACCGGTGCGGCGACGTCCGGTTTCGAGGTAGACGCTGACTTCGCAGGACCAGCGATATGCCGGACGGACGGCGAACGGCCCGGCGTACGCGTACCCGATGATCTGGCCGTCGATCTCGGCGACCAGCCAGGCGTACGAGCGGACGGCCACCTCGATGCGTCGGGACATCTCGGACACAGTTGGCGGCTCGGTCTCAAAGGTGATTGCGGTGTTCAGCACGTAAGGCCGATAGATGGCCGCGCAGGCGGTGGCATCGTCCTGGCCCGCGTCACGGATCGTCAGCACCATGCTCGTATAGTAGACGATGCGTCTACTATAGTAGCGCCATGCCGGACCCCCTGACCGCGAACATCGCAGCCACCCTGCGCACCGCTCGAATCGGCCAGGACCTGTCGGTCAACGCTCTCGCCGAGCGCTCCGGCGTCTCTCGGGCAATGATCGCGAAGATCGAGCGCGGCGATGTGCAACCGACCGCCGTGCTCCTGGGCCGCCTCACTGCGGCCCTCGGCCTCACCCTCTCCGAACTGTTCGCCCGCACCGAGGGTGAGACTCTGCGGCTGGCACGGATCGCAGACCAGACTGTCTGGGTTGATCCGAGGACCGGTTACCGACGCCGCTCGGTGTCGCCGGCCGGCGGCTCGGTCCAGCTGGTGGAAGTCGAACTGCCGGCTGGCGCGGAAGTCTCTTACCCGGCCGAATCATTCGCGCTGGCGAATCACCAGATCTGGGTGCTGGAGGGCAGTCTGCGCTTCCGTGAAGGCGAAGTCGAGCACGACTTGAGTTCCGGCGACTGCCTCGAACTCGGTGCGCCGATGCCTGGGACGTACTGGAACTCCACTGACCGGCCGTGCCGTTACCTGGTGGTGCTCAGCCGGCGTCGCTAGGTTGCAGTGGCTCAGCCAGCCGGAACTGACGTCGGCCGGCCACGCGTCGGCCTCGTCGCAGGCGGTCAGAACCAGTTCTCCCAGGTGTCCAACGTGGTCCGGTCCAGGCTCTCCAGCAGGTCGAACTGCGCCCCCGTCTTCGGCAGCTCGTACCGGAAGAAGTACCGCGCCGCCTGCCGCTTCCCCGCCAGGAACTCCCCCTCCGCCCCCTCGGGCGGACCCAGCGCTTCCACCGCGAGCACCTGCTCCAACCACATCCACGCGATCACCACATGCCCGACCGCCTCCAGATACAGCGAGGCATTGGCCAGAGCAAGCTCAGGATCACCGGTCCCCCACAACCGCCGGGTGGCCTTTGCGATCCGATCAACCGCCGCACCGAGGTCGGCGGCGAGTACCGCCGCCTCTCCCTCGGCCTTCCAGGCCCGGCTGACCGTGGCCCGGATGGTCCCCAGCAGCAGCTCAAGGCCGGCACCGCCGCGCGTGGCGACCTTGCGGCCGAGCAGGTCGAGGGCCTGGATGCCGTGAGTCCCCTCGTGGATCGGGTTGAGCCGGTTGTCCCGCCAGTGCTGCTCGACGTCGTAGTCGCGGGTGTAGCCGTACCCGCCGTGCACCTGGATGGCCAGGTCGTTGGCGGCCAGGCACCACTGCGACGGCCAGCTCTTGGCGATCGGGGTGAGCAGGTCCAGCAGCAGGTGCGCCCGGGCCCGGTCGGCCTCGGCGGGGGCGGTCTTCTCCTCGTCGAGCAGCCGCCCGCAGTAGAGGATCAGGGCGAGCGCGCCCTCCACGTAGCTCTTCTGCGCCAGCAGCATCCGGCGTACGTCGGCGTGCGCGATGATCGGCACCTGCGGCGCGGTGGGGTCCTTGTCGGCGACCGGCCGGCCCTGCGGGCGCTGCCGGGCGTACGCCAGGGACTTGAGGTAGCCGGTGTAGCCGAGGGCGGTGGCGCCGGCGCCCACGCCGATGCGCGCCTCGTTCATCATGTGGAACATCTGCGCGAGCCCCTGGTGCGGCTCCCCCACCAGGTAGCCGACCGCCCCGGCCCGCCCGTACGGTCGGTGCACGCCCTCGCCGAAGTTGAGCAGGGTGTTGGTGGTGCCCCGGTAGCCCATCTTGTGGTTGAGCCCGACCAGCACCACGTCGTTGCGCGGGCCGAGCGCGCCGTTGTCGTCGAGGAGCACCTTCGGCACGATGAACAGCGAGATGCCCTTCACACCGGGCGGCCCGCCGGGGATCCGGGCGAGGACCAGGTGGACGATGTTCTCGGCCAGCTCGTGGTCCCCGCCGGAGATCCACATCTTGGTGCCGGTGAGCCGGTAGGTCCCGTCGTCCTGGGGATCGGCGCGGGTGGTGATGTCCGCGAGGGAGCTGCCGGCGTGCGGCTCGGAGAGGCACATGGTGCCGAAGAACCGGCCCTCGACCATTGGCCGGACCCAGGTGTCGATCTGCTCGGCGCTGCCGTGGGCGAGCAGCAGGTTGGCGTTGCCGAGGGTGAGGAACGGGTACGCGGCGGTGCCCACGTTGGCGGCCTGGAACCAGGCGAAGCAGGCGGCGGCGACCGCGTGCGGCAGTTGCATCCCGCCGACCGCCTCGTCCATCGTCGCGGCCAGCAGCCCGGTCTGGGCGAACACGTCCAGCGCCGCCTTGACCTGCGGGATGGTGTTTACCCGGCGGCCGTCGAAGGTGGGTTCGGCGACGTCGGCGGCCTTGTTGTGGGTGGCGAAGTGCTCGGCGGCGACCCGGGCGGAGAGATCCAGCACGGCGTCGAAGGTGTCCCGCGAGTGCTCGGCGTAGCGGGGCCGCTCGGTCAGCCGGGTCACGTCCAGCCAGTCGTGGAGCAGGAACGCCAGGTCGCGGCGGGACAGCAGGGTGGACGACGACGACACGGTGGGGCTCCTTCCGTGGGCCGTCGTCAGCCGCGGCGCAGCCCCGCGACGGCCTCCCGAAGGTCATCCTGGCTGATCGGGGCGGCCGGCGCACCCACCGTGGCCTCCCGCATCGCCTTGGCGAGTTGTACCCGGCGCAGCACTTCGCGCAGGTCGGCGCCGGTGAGCCCGGGGGTGTCCGCGGCCAGCGCCACCGGGTCGACGTCGGCGGCGAACATCCGGAAGCCCGGTTGCTCGTGCCGGTCGATCAGCTCGCGGATCATCTTGGTGATGATCTCGGCGCGGCCGGTGTCGTCGGGCGCCGGGATGGCGATCTTGAGGTCGAAGCGGCCGGAGCGGATCAGCGAGGCGTCCACCCGCTGCGGGAAGTTGGTGGTGGCCACCACGATCACGTCCGGGTTCTCCTCGAACAGGGTGTTCATCTCCTGCTTGAAGATGCCGGCGACGGCGTTGACCGCCTGGCTGGCGGCGTCCCCGCCCGCCCCGGCGTAGCTGATGATGCTGTCGAACTCGTCGAAGAGCATCACGGTGGGACGCCGGTAGCCGCGCGCCTCCCGGAAGATCCGCTTGATGTTGCGCTCGGAGCCGCCGAGGTACTTGTCGAGGATCTCCGGGGTGCGGATCTCCACGAAGTCCGCCCCGATCTCGTTGGCCAGGGCCCGGGCCAGCATGGTCTTGCCGGTGCCCGGCGGGCCGTACAGCAGGATGCCCTGCGGCCGGCGGGCACCCCAGCGGGCCATCACCTGCGGATGCCGGAACGAGACCGCGACCTCGCGGAACTGGGCGACCACGTCGGCCAGGCCGCCGACCTGGTCGAGGGTCACCGCCGCGCTGCGGGCCGGCGCCGCGGTGGCCACGCTCCGGCCCACCGTGTACGACCGGCCGCGCAACACCGTCGGCTCCGGGGTGTCGCCGGCCAACTCGCGTACGGTCTGGAGCACCACCCCGACCATCGCGCGCAGGTGCGCCGGGGTCACCTCGGCGCTGGGCACCGACGCGCGGACGGTCAGCGCGCCGTCCTCCTGGCTGACCTTCGGGCGCAGCCCCAGCTCCTCGGCGGTGCGCAGCACGTCCTGACCGGCCCGGTCGCGGGGCGGTTCGGCGAGCGCGGTGTCGGCGGGGCGCAGCCCGAGCCGGCGGCCGGCCTCGGCCGCCATCCGGCCGACGCCGGCGGCCAGTCCGTCCCCGGTACGCGCGGCGAGCCGCTGGGCGAGCAGCAGCCCGACCGGGCCGGCCAGGCCGAGGGCGAGCAGCCCGACGGTCGAGCCGGGCCCGTCGACCCGCAGGTACGCCTCGAAGCGGTGCATCCCGTCGTGGGCGCGGACGGTGCTGCGCACCTCGCGGACCGGGGCCGGGAAGTCGGTGCCGGCCAGCAGCTCGACCGCGCCGGTTTCGGCGGCGGTGAGCAGCGCAGCGGCGCCCACGACGGTGACCCGGGCGCCGAGCAGCGTCGTCGTCTCCTCGTCCGGCCTGACCTCGTACCCCATGCGTCCACGTCCCTCGCTGCGGCGGTCCCCCGTTGCCGAGTCTGACACCGGGCCACCGCCGCTGCCACCGCATCGCGCGCAGGCCGGCTGCCCGGAAGCGGGTCCGCGCTCCCGGAGACGTTTGTCGCCGGGGGCAGCGGCAGAGCCACCGGTTGCTACGTTCTTCCCGGGGTTTGGGTGGTCGGGGGAAGGGCGTGCGAATGCCGCAGGCAAGAGGACCGAGAGACGGCGGGGAGCAGGACCGGCCGATGGCTGGTGACGTCGGCCGTGGGGAGATGCCCGTTTCACCCCGGTCCGCCGGTGCCGTCTACGGTCGCCGCGTGGACGGGCCACCGGGCCCCGGCGCTGATGACCGGGCAAGCGCCGGCCACCTGTACGGCCGTCCCGCCGTACCGCCAACAGCTGGTCGCGCGACGCCGGTTGCGGGTGCCGCCGGGCGTCACCCCGCTGCTGGCCGGGCGGGCGTGCCGGGGACCGACCATTCCGTCGTGCACCCGGTCGGCCACGACCGGACCGCCGGGCCGTACCTCCCCGCCGGCGAGCGGGGTCAGGCTCCCGGCCCGGCGAAGCGGCGTCGTCGGGTGCTTCCGGTCGTCGTGGTCCTCGTCCTGGCCGCGTTGCTCGGCTCGGGTGTCGCGGTGCAGCTCACCCGGAAGCTTCCCGCCGCGACCGTCACCACATCGATCGCCTCCACCCTGCGCGTCCCGGGTGCGATGCCGGCCCTGCCCTGGCCGAAGCGCGGTTCGGCGGAGCTGATGATCGAGGGACTGGGCCGGCTCGGCGGGTCGGGCGGCGGCGCGGCCGAGCCGATCGGCAGCGTGGCCAAGGTGATGACGGCGTACGTCGTCCTCAAGGAGCACCCGCTGAGCGGGGCGGAGGAAGGCCCGACCCTGACCGTGACGGCCGCGGACGTGGCCGACTACCACGCGCGGATTCCCAGCGGGCAGTCACTGGTGCCCGTCGTCGCCGGGGAACGGCTCACCGAGCGGGACGCCCTGGAAGCCCTCATGCTGCCCTCGGCGAACAACATCGCTCACCAACTCGCGGTCTGGGACGCCGGCAGCGAAGCGGCCTTCGTCGACAAGATGAACGCCGCGGCGGACGAGTTGGGCCTCACGCACACCCGCTACACCGACCCGAGCGGCTTCCTGCCGAGCACCGTCAGCACGGCGGCCGACCAGGTCACCCTCGCCCGGGCCGCGCTCAAGATGCCGGTCTTCGCCGCCGTCGTCGAGCTGCGCGAAGCCTCCATCCCCGTCGCCGGGCGGATCAAGAACTACAACGACCTGCTCGGCGTCGAGGGCGTCTTCGGCATCAAGACCGGCTCCACCGACGAGGCGGGTGGCAACCTGGTCTTCGCCGCCCGGCTCAAGGTGGGCACGCGTACGTTGATCGTGGTCGGCGCGGTGTTCAACCAGCCCGGCGCCAACACGCCCGAGCAGCTCGCCGCGGTCAACACGGTGGTCCGCCGGCTACTCGCGGCGGTGCGCCGCACCGTCAAGGAATACACCCTGCTCGCGGCGGACCGGGCCGGTGAGGTGCGGACCGCGTGGGGCGCCACCACTGCGGTGAGCCCGGCCGAGACGCTGAAAGTCATTGGATGGCCGGGGCTGGCGGTGCCGGTCCGGGTCGTAACCAACGCGCCCGGCGCCCAGGTCAGCGCCGGTCAGACGGTCGGCTCGGTCGAGGCTGCGGGCAGGCGCGTCGTCCTCCGTACCGACACGGCCACCGCCGAGCCGTCGCTGTGGTGGCGCCTCAGCCGCCGCCCGTAGCAGTCGCGGTGATCGGCATGCGGCATGTCGCGGTTTCCGGCCCACCGGATACCGCGACATGCCGCAACCTGCCCATCGGGCCGGTGGACCGGCTACCGCGCCGAGCGACCTGAGCCGGGATCAACCACGGCAAGCAGGCCGTCGACCAGGTCGCGGGGCAGGCCGTGGGTGTCGTGCAGCCAGTGGTAGTCGCGCTCGGTGAGCGGTCCGCGCGCCCGTACCCGGTCGACCAGCGGGCGGCCCCGGAGCAGCAGGCCGCGGAAGCGCCGTTCCTCGTCGGCGAGGACCGCACGCAGCCGTGGGACGTCGAGCTCCTGCCGGAACCGCCGCCCGGTGTCGCGGAACGGCTCGTCGGGCAGCTCCGTGAGGCTGCGCGACGGGTCGTCCCGCCACAGCACGGTGAGCGCCCGGCGGACCAGCCGGCGCAGCACGTACCCCCGGCCGGTGTTGCCGGGGCGTACCCCGTCGCCGAGGACGACCACCGCGGAGCGCAGGTGGTCGGCGACGATCCGCAGGTCGGTCCCACCGAGCGGCCACCGGTCGCGGACCGCCTCGACCCACGGGCGCGGCCCCGCGCCCTGGTAGACGTCCGAACCGCCGGTCAGCACCATCGCCAGGCGTTCCAGGCCCATCCCGGTATCGATGCTGGACAGCGG
Organism: Micromonospora sp. NPDC051924; assembly: GCF_055586005.1. Classification (NCBI taxonomy): domain Bacteria; kingdom Bacillati; phylum Actinomycetota; class Actinomycetes; order Micromonosporales; family Micromonosporaceae; genus Micromonospora; species Micromonospora sp. NPDC051924. The sequence continues at coordinate 921 of NZ_JBVJJA010000068.1, read as the reverse complement.
CAGCGGGGTGAGCCGGCCGTCCTCGTGCCGGTGAAGGCGCATCTGGACGTGGTTCCAGACCTCCATCCACCGGTCGTCGGCGCCGGGCGTGCCGGTGGGCGGCCCGTCCCCGGTCCACACGAAGATCTCGGAGTCGGGCCCGCACGGGCCGGTGGGGCCGTTGGACCACCAGTTGTCCGCGCCGTTCGCCTCCACCGGTACGCCCAGCTCGGTCCAGGTGCGCCACGCGGTCTCGTCCGGGCCGACCTGCTCGTCGCCGCCGAAGACGGTGGCGTGCAGCCGGCCGGGGTCGACGCCGAAGCCCTGAGTGAGCAGTTCGTGGCCCCAGCGCAGGCTGGTGGCGATGTCGTAGTCGCCGAGCGACCACGAGCCGAGCATGTCGAAGACGGTCAGGTGGGTGCGGTCGCCCACCTCGTCCAGGTCGGTGGTGCGCAGGCAGCGCTGCACGTTGACCAGGCGCCGTCCGCCGGGGTGCGGGCGGCCCAGCAGGTACGGGGTGAGCGGATGCATGCCGGAGGTGGTGAAGAGCACCGGATCGCCGGGCGGCGGGATCAGCGAACTCTCCGGCGCGTCCCGGTGGTCGAGCCGGCGGTAGTGGTCGAGGAAGGTGCGGACGATCTCGTCGGGTGTCATGGCGTGGGCCTTTGCGGGTCGGTGCGACCGGAAAGGGTCCGCCGCTGCTGGCGGTGGCGTGACACGAAGACGCCGGCGGACCGTTTCCGGTCGCCGGCGAGGTGGGATTCGTCAGGCGGCGGCAACCGGCGAGCGGGAAGCTCGCGCGGCCGCGACGGTGTGGCGCCTGATCTGCATGCCCCGACGATAGCCAGGGCCCGGGGGGGGGGGGGGGGGGGGGGGGGGGGGGGGGGGGGGGGGGGGGGGGGGGGGGGGGGGGGGGGGGGGGGGGGGGGGGGGGGGGGGGGG
>NZ_JBVJJA010000067.1:18584-26655 GCF_055586005.1 Micromonospora sp. NPDC051924 | reverse complement strand
ACCCAGTTCGCCTACGTCGACCCGGACGGCCCGCAGGGCAACACCATCAACACCACCGTCACCGACGCCGAAAACCACACCACCGCCTACCAGCAAGACGGGTACGGCCGGCCGACGCAGACCACCAACGCGAAGAACGAGGTCACCAAGCTCGAGTGGGACGACGACCACAACGTCACCAAACTCACCGAGAACAACGGTGCCGCGTCGACCTGGACGTATGACCAGAAGACCGGCTACCCCACCGAGATCAAGGACGCCGAGGCGGTCAAGAACGGCACGGCCGGCACAGTCCTGACCTACCAGCGTCAGCTGAACGGCTACGTCGCCGACCTGACCGAGAAGACCAGCCCGGAGGGCCGGAAGTGGGCATTCGGCTACGAGGCCGACGGTGATCTGTCCTGGGTGGTCGACCCGATCGGCACCACCACGACAGACCAGAACGACTACAAAACCTCCTACACCTACGACGCCTGGGGCCAGTTGCTGACGGCGACCGACGCCAACGGGAACGTCACCACGAACAGCACCTTCGACGCCAACGGCTACCCGCAGACGATCACCGACGCCGACAACAAGCAGACGAAGTTCGTCTACGACGATCGTGGCCAGGTACTCCAGGTCACCGACGCGCTCATCCACGACACCACCCAGACGTATGACACGTTCGGCCGGCCGCTGGAGAACAAGGTGGCTGTCGACGAGGCCGCAAACCGGTGGATCACCACCCCGGCCCCGAAGTACGACGTCAACGACAACGTCTACGAGTCGTACGCGCCGAACGGCGCCACCTCGACCGCCTCGTACGACAAGGCCGACCAGACGGCCTACGTCACGGCACCAGTGGACGTCGCGGGTGACCCGGAGCGCAAGACGTCCTTCACCTACGACAAGGTCGGCAACCTGCTGACCACCACCGAACCGAAGGGCAACCTGACCAGCACGGTCGGGGACTACACCACCACCAACACCTACAACGAGATCTACCAACTGGTAGGCGTCGCCAACGCCAAGAACCAGAAGATCACCTACGAGTACGACAATGTCGGCAACGTCGCCACCGTGGTCGACCCGCGCAAGAACGCCACCACCGACACCACCGACTACACCACCAAGACGGAGTACGACCTCGCGCACCGGGTCACCAAGACCATCGACGCGCTCGGCAAGTTCACCACCAGCACCTACGACCGCGACGGTCTGGTCACGGCCACCACGGACGAGCTCGGCTACACCACCGAGGTCACCCTCGACCCGCGGGGCAAGCCGACACAGGTCAAGGTGCCGCAGAAGAGCGTCGCGGGCACCATCACCTACCGCACCACAAAGTACGAGTACGACCAGGTCGGCAACCAGACCAAGGTGATCAGCCCCCGGGGTGTCGCCACCACCGACGACCCGGACGACTTCGCCACCGTCACCGCCTACGACAAGCTCAACCGGGTCAAGGAGACCCGCACCGCGTACGACAAGGACGACACCCGCTACACCACCGCGGACGTCACCACCTACACCTACGACGCGGTCGGCCGCCTGACCACCCTGTCCGCGCCGCCGTCATCCGGCGAGTCCGTGCGCAACGACACCACCTACACCTACTACGACAACGGGTGGACGAAGTCGTCGTCGGATCCGTGGGACATCGTCACCACCTACGACTACAACGACCTCGGCGCCCAAACCGCCCGGACCGTGAAATCGGCCGGCGGATCCTCGAACCGCACCATGAACTGGTCCTACTTCCCCGACGGCAAACTGAAGTCCCGCTCCGACGACGGCGTCCCAGTCGGCAAACAGGTCGTCCTGGTCGACAACTCCGACTTCAACAACACCACCGCCACCGGCACCTGGACCACCGCCAACACGGCCACCGGCACCTACGGCACCAACTACGCCACCAGGCCCGCGGGAACCGGCACGAACACCTTCACCTGGCAGCTGAACGTGCCGCAGTCCGGCACCTACGAGGTGTTCGCCCGCTACCCGCAGGTCACCGGCGCCGCAACCGACGCCAAGTACACGATCAGCCACGGCGGCGGCAATACCACCAAGACGGTCAACCAGAGCACCAATACCGGCACCTGGGTCAGCCTCGGCTCCTACAGCTTTGCCGAAGGCAACACCCAGAAGGTCTCGCTGTCCGACCAGGCCACCGGCACCGTGGTGGCCGACGCCATCAAGCTCGTCCGCGACAACAACGGCGACACCGACAACGAGAAGCACAACTACAACTACCGCTACGACCCCAACGGAAACCTGACCACCATCACCGACGCCTCGCCCGGCGCCCGCGTCGATAACTACTCGGTCGCCTACACCGACCTCAACCAGGTCCAGTCAGTCACCGAGAGCAAGTCCGGGACGGCCACCAACACCACCTCGTTCACCTACAACGAAAACAGCGCACCGCTGACCACCACCCACGACAAGCAGTACTCGCAGTACGCCTACGGGGTCCGGGACCTGGTCTCGACCGTCAAGGTGGGCACATCGGCGTCGGACCCGAACCTGAAGGCCACCACCTACGGCTACACCTCCCGCGGACAGCTGTACTACGAAACGAAGCCCAACGGAAACCGGGTCGACTACAGCTACAACCAGGACCGGACGCTCCGCTACCAGGTCGAAAAGAAGAGCAACGGAACCACTGTTTCCGAGCACACCTACACCTACGACCTCAACGGCAACCGGACCGGTGACGTCGCCAAGAAGATGAACGCCGACAACCACTCGGCATACCTCAACACCACCAGCACCTACACCTACGACCCCCGCGACCGCCTCGCCTCGTTGACCAAGACCGGTGACGGTGCCGGCACCGAAACCTACATCCACGACGCCAACAACAACGTCATCAACCAGACCATCAAGGGCACCACGACGACCTTCAACTACGACCGCAACCGGCTCCTCACCGCCAGTGCGGGTGGCACAACCTCGTCGTACAACTACGACCCCTTCGGCCGGCTGGACACGGTCACCGCTGGCGGGAACGTGCTGGAGCGGAACGTCTACGACGGCTTCGACCACGTCGTCGAGAACCGCAAGAACAACGGCACCAGCACCTCCACAACCAAGTACACCTACGACCCGCTGGACCGGACCGCCACCAAGACCACCGACGCCGGTGGCACCAAGGAGAAGACCACTACGTTCAACTACCTTGGCCTCTCAAGTGAGGTGCTAGACGAGGAAGTCGCCGGCAAGCTCGCCAAGTCCTACCAGTACTCGCCGTGGGGCCAGCGCCTGTCCCAGGTCACGCACAAGGACGACGGAACACAGGAGAACGCCTACTACGGATACGACCAGCACACCGACGTCGAGCAACTGACCGACGACACCGGTGACACGAAAGCCACCTACGGATACACCGCCTACGGCAGCAACGACGATGCTCAGTTCACGGGCATCGACAAGCCAGACGCCGCTGACCCGACCAAGGAGCCATACAACGCGTACCGGTTCAACGCCAAGCGCTGGGACCAAGGCTCTGGCTCGTACGACATGGGCTTCCGCGACTACAGCCCAGGACTCAATCGGTTCCTGTCCCGGGACAGCTACAACGGCGCACTGGCCGACATGCAACTGGGCCTGAACCCCTTCACCGGGAACCGGTACGCCTTTGGCGGCGGCAACCCGATCTCCATGATCGAGCACGACGGCCACGTGGCGGAGGCGGGAGGCGGCAGCGGCAGTGCCGGCGTCGCGCCTCCCACCTGCTCCGATGCCACGCCCGAGTATTGCCACGAGCCAGGCGAGAACACGACGGGTGCCTGGGGGCTGGGCATGCAATGGCTGGCCTTTGAAGTCACGGGCGGCATTCTGAAGCTCGGTTGCCAGGCCAGGGGATGCCTCGGCAAGATGGGGCCGGCGAACGTCCAATACTTCCGAGACGGTGACCCGTACACCGAGGGGATCAGGCGGCATGATTCCGTCGACGCCGCACGCGCTCAGATCGCAGCCGACCTGGTTGCCGGGCAGACCCATGGTTATGCCGACTTCCACTATGGTGATCCCGATACCTTCTCGGACGACGATCGCAGAGATCTGGCCTGGGCGAACGGAGACTCGATATTGACGAATGGTCAAGCCGGAATGCCGATCGAGCAGGCATTCATGGCGTCCTACGACCTGGAGTGGTCCGTAGTCGGAACCGAGAATGGCAACCAGGTCATCGAGTTCAATATCACAAACGCCAGTACCTTTAAGTCATTCCTGCCCAATCCCGACAAGGTTCATGCCGGGACGTACAAGAATGAGTCTGCAGGCGATGGTCATGAGAGGTTGACGGGTGAGATGTGGACGAAGCAGTCCATCAGGTGGCGTGAGACATTCCCGGGGGGGCAGGCGCCGCAACGGCCGGGCGCCTGGGCACCGACGACAATCAACAAGCCCAGCAACTATCTACGCCCGATATACGAATGGCTGTTCTGATTGCTCCACGAGAGGTTGGCGCCGAGTGTCGTCGAAGAGACCGTGGATAGCGATCCTGGTGGTTGCTCTGCTTGCAGGCTGTGCCGAGCGGTCGGTGTCCAGCGGCGATCGGCGGGTCGACATGAAGGAGTCCGAAGTTGTAGGTGTCTGGAGGGGCGCTACTGCCGGTGGAGACCTCATCTTTAAAGCCGACGGCACATTCGTGGCTTCGAGTCTGCCGTACCGGATGTTCGACGGTTTCCCCGAGGACCTGCCACCCGGGTTCGATCCCAAGCGGGACACGTTACCAGCAAATGGATCATGGGTACTGCAAGCACCGCTCGCCAAGCCTGATGGTCCGCGAAATGTCGTCCGGCTACGCATAGAGACAATGGCCGGCAGGACAAATCGTGGATCCTTTCCGTTGAACGCCGATCGGCAAGGCTCATCCATCGTGCTGGCCTTCTACGTCGGCGACCCGGATCAGAAAAACCGGATCATCTATGAGAGGTGTACGAGTGACTGCGCCACGACAATGCCGTCCCCATCGGCATCCTGACATAGGGTAATTCGCTCTGCTGGGGGTCGCGCCACGTTGAGGGTGCGGCCCCCAGCACACGGGAGGTGAGAGGTGGGGCGCGTGGCCGCGGGGTGAGGCCGTGGCGTCAGGCTGTCGGGATGGCAGAGCCGGTTCGGTTCTTCGAAGTCTTCGTTCCCTTTCTCGCGGTTGCCCCCCGGAGCGAACGCCGAGGCCCTGAATCGCGTCCGCTGCCGGCCGGTTGTCCTCGCCGAGGCCCTCGCCCGGCTACGTCGCCAACCCGTATCAGACTGACCATCGCTTGGGCAGCGCTCCGGCAGGCCCACGGAGAATCACAAATACCGATGCGAGCGCCCGGCCTCCCGGCATGCCGAGACCATGATGGCAACGGCGGACATCATCAGCCTTACCTGTGACGGTGCGAACCTTCCGTAGCTGCTCACGCCGGGCGCTCCGCGCGAGGTTCGGCAGCACAGGGCAATCGATCGTACCGACCACCGTTCCGGCGGGCTCAGCGACGAGGAGCCTCGCCCCGCCTGTACCGCAATGGCACGGCAGACAACACGCGGGGTCTGCGCTGAGGGGGGGGGCCGATCACCCGGATGCAGTTCGGCGTACATGCCGAGCAGGGCAGCACGTCAGCCTGGGACCCCGAACCGACACCGGCCTTCATCCGGCGAGTGTCAGCGCCGGCCCACGACCGGAGGCAGGTCACAGTGTGTGACGCGATGGCCGTCAGCCCTGCGCACCGCTGTCCGCACATCCGGATCGCTGTGTCCGTCGAACCGCACTTCCCGATGACCGCAGACAGCGGGCGGGTCAGGGCCGGCCGATGATGTGGGTCCCGCAACGCCACCACCGGCCTCGTCGTCCGCAAGCGCGCATCCTCGTCCTGCTCGTCCAGGTCGGCTTGACAGCTACCGGGTGAAGTCACGGTAGCCAGCCCTGCTATCCATGGGAATCGCGATGCTGAGGGGGTGGGTAAAAGCGCCCGTGAACCGGAGGGAGAAACAACAGGATCAGGACGACGATCGAGACGCCCATGAGCAGCGGCGGTCCCAGCCCGTCGCAGATGAGGACCCACGCCGGCGCGCGGGTGTGCTGAGGCGCGACGTTGCGCGGGTCGTCGAATTGCTCCGCAAAGGAACTCCTGCCGTTGAGGAACTGTATGCCACAGCCAACCGCGAACGGGGCAGTCAGTACGGTTGCCGTTACATGTGCCCATCTCTCGCCCCCGACGAGCCCGGCGAGCGAGAGGAGCAGGCCCACCACGGCGAGACCGGACACCGCCACGGCCAACTGGTCAACGAGTTGGCCGGCGAGATCCACTAGCCCATTCCGGTTGGCAGCGATCTTCGGAGGAACGTAGTAGACGGCATCCCAGTGCGTGAGGTCATAGCTGATCGTGGCGGCGTTGGCGTTGCTGATCTTCGATGCTGTGCGTGACGTGTGCTCTCCAGCCAGTGCCACGGTGGGTAAACCGGTGCCACTGCGGGTCAACCGGGGTCAAGGATCATGATCGCTGGCGTTCCCCGTGTGGTCCACGTGTGGTCATCGCCCAGGCCAGCCAACCGGGACAACGTAGGCCAACGCGCACCACTCCCTGCCACCCCGGGCCAATGCGCAGGTCGCTAGACTAGGCGTTCGCGCCCTCGTAGCTCAGGGGATAGAGCAACGGTTTCCTAAGCCGTGTGTCACAGGTTCGAATCCTCCCGGGACACGAGGTCACACCCTTGATCAACGATCACGGTTCCGCCTTCCGAGGCCTGCGAGCGCCCGATCACCTCGCCACCTTCGCCCTACTCGGCGTCCAGGTGCTGGGCGAGTTCAGCGTCCCGTCCATCGGCGGCACGGGCGTAGTGGCAGCGTGGTGATCAATGCGCGCGACGTTGTGTTGGTGGCCGGCGCAGGCGGCGCGCATGCGGTGGAACGCTTCGGCCATGCGTGCGCTGGCGGGGTGGTCGCGGTGGACGCGGCGGTGGGTGGTGATGGTGCGGGCGAGTAGTTGTTGTGCGTGTTCGCAGTGGCCGTTCTGGTGGAGGACGACGGCGAGGGTGGCTTGCGCGGCCAGGGTGGGCAGCGCGGTGGGGCCTTCCGCTTCGCAGTGGTGGCGGGTGAGGTCGCTGTAGCTGTGGGCGGCGGCGGTGAGGTCGCCGACGCCGTGGTGGGCGGCGGCGAGGATCTTCAGCGCGGCGCGGGTCTCGGGGGCGGTGGGGCGGTGTAGCAGGCGGCGTAGTGAGCGGTGTGCCCATGTTGCCCAGGGCAGCGCGGTGTGTGGGTCGGCGGCGGTGAGGGTGAGTTGGGCCAGGAGCGCGGCGGCCTGTGCGGTGGCGGTGTCCAGGGCTGGGTCGTGGTGGGTGGGGTTGATGTGCAGCAGGCCGGAGCGCAGGATCTCCGCAGCTCTCGTGCGGTTGCCGGTCTGGGCGTGTTGCCGGGCTTGGTGGAGTCGTTGCGCCATTGCCATTCGCGGCCCGATGACTTGCTGGGGTTCGGTCCGCCAGGTGATGGTCAGGTCGGTGGCGGTGGCTCCGACGTGGGCGCGGTGCATGGCGCCGGGTGCGTAGTCGGCGGCGCGTGCGGCTTTGCCGGTGGGAATGAGGCCGGGGGTGCGGTGCAGCACCGCGGCGGCGATCGCGGCGCGGATCGCCTCCGCTTGGACGGGGGCCCGGTCGCAGGCGGGTGCGCACAGGTACTCCTGCTCGTGGGCGTGGATCTGGATGAGGATCATCGGCTGGTCGCATGCGTGGCAGGCGAGCAGTCCGGGTGGTACGGGCGCGGTTTGCGTGGTGCGGGCGCGGCACACCCACTCTTCGACGGTGCCCGTGGACAGGCCGAGCGTGCGGGCTACGTCGCGGGTCGCCTGGGACAGGCCGTGGTCGGCGGCGCGTTGCCGTGTCGCGGCGACGGTGTTGGCGATGTATGTCGGGCTCCACGCGATGTCTGGTCGCGTCCGCGTCGGCATGTCTTCCTCTCCTGAGGGTGATGCGGATGGGCGCCCGTGCCGGCGGCTCGGGCGGTGCGCGTGTGTGGGGCTGGTGGTGGGGGGGGGGGGGGGGGTGGGGGGGGGGAGAAACAGGGGGGGTCCCTGCTGGGGGGGGGGTGGAGGGGGGGGGGAGGTCG
>NZ_JBVJJA010000067.1:0-18574 GCF_055586005.1 Micromonospora sp. NPDC051924 | reverse complement strand
GCTGTCTCCTTCCTCTCTCTCTCGCTTTGCGCTCGCTCGCCTCTTCCCGCCCCCCCCCTCCCCCCCCCCCCCCCCCCCCCCCCCCCCCCCCCCCGACCCCGGGGTTGTCACTGGCTGGGTGGTGTTGGACGGCGGCCGCGGTGCAGCGGCCAGAGGCGGGGGCCGCTGGGCAGGTGCAGCGGGAGGTCCTGCCGGTAGCCGTTAGCGGCCAGCAGGTCCCGGGCGGCCTCGGTGGTGACGACGGCGTAGATCGGGTCGCCGGTCTGGTCGACGACCCGGTGGTGTTCGTGCAGCAGCTCAGCGGCAAGATGCCAGTCGTAGCCGGGCTGGACGGCCAGCCAGGACAGCCAGTGGTGCGGCGCGGCGGGCCGGTAGCTGCGCATCAAGGCATACAGTTCGCCGAAGCGGGGTACGGCGCGGCCGGCGAATGTGGTGAGGTGGTAGTCGCCGAGCGGCCAGCGTTCCGGGTCCAGGTTGTGGCGTTGCCATACTGCGGCGGCGGACCAGTCCAGGGTCACGTAGACGTGGCCGGTTTCGACGGCGTGGTCGACCTCGACGGCGAGCAGCCGGTGCAGCACATCGGGCCGCTCGTTCGGGTTCGGTACGAGCCAGTCGGCCAGGGGGTCGTGGGCCAGTCCGTCGACCAGCAGCGCGGTGACGGCGGCGACGTCTCTCGGGCCGGCGCGGCGGACGCGGCTTGTCATGGCAGCGGTGTTCACAGCCACCGCCGGTGCAGGGGCGCCGGTGGCGGGAACGGTGAGCGGATGCCGCCGTGGAGTTGTCCGCGCCACATGGGCCAGAACGGTGGTCCGTCGGGTGATGGGCGCATCAGGGTCTCGGCTTTGTATGCGTGGCGGGCGTACAGGTCCCGGTTGCGGGGGTCGCTGGCCTCCAGGTACGCCGGCAGGTTCTCCCGGTCCAGGGCTTGGTGGGCGTGGGTGAGTAACGCCGACCCGACGCCCTGGTTTTGCCGGGCGGGGTCGACGCCGAGATAGGCGAGGTAGTCGTGTGGCACGCGGGGATGGCGGGCCTCGAACATGGCGCCGAGGAGCAGGAACTTTGTCGCGTACTTGCCGGTGGCCTCTTCCAGTCCGTATGTGTGGTCGGGCAGGGGCGAGGGCGTCTCGTCAAGCCGGTACCAGATCGCCGCGCCGGACAGGTCGTCGGTGGTGTCGACCGTGCCGTGGTGCATGCCGAGGTCGAGCATGAGTCCCAGGTAGTCGGCGAACACGGGCAGCCGGTCGGCCGGCTGTGGGACCGCCCACTCGGCGACGGTCCCGGTGGAGAAGGCGGCGGCCATCACGGACACGAGTTGGGGCAGGTCGTCGGCGGTGGCGGGGCGGACGGTGAGGTCGGTGCGCGTGGTGGGCATATGGGCGCCTCCTCAGGCGGGCTGGTGGACGGGGTCGGGGGTGCGCAGCTGCGCGGCGGCGCTGTCGGCGCCGAGGCCGATCGCTTGGTAGACGCCCGGTCGGGCGGCGCGCAGGATGAGCGCCCACGCCAGCCCGACCAGGGCGGCGACGGCGTACCCGGCGGGGAACCACCAGCGCAGCGGGGATGTCGGTGCGACGCCGAGGAGGGTGTCGAACTGTTTGACGGTGATCACGAGGATCGCGCCGAGGGCGAGGGCGGACAGGGCCGGCGCGATCGCCGTCCGCCAGAGTCCGTCGCCGTTGTTGGTGCGGGTGAAGAACGCGACGACGGCGATAGAGGTGACCGTCATCAGGATCAGTACCCCGAGGGCGCCGAGGGAGGTGAGCCAGAAGAACAGGTGCACGATCGGGTCCGCGTCGGCGAGGACGTAGCCGGCGAGCACGATCGCGGCGAGGGTGGTTTGCAGCAGCGATCCGGCCTTCGGCGCACCGGTGCGGCGGCTGGTGCGGCCGAGCAGGGCCGGGAGCACCCGCTCGCGGCCGAGTGCGAACGCGTACCGGGCCCAGGTGTGGTGGAAGGACAGTAGGGCGGCGAACAGGCTGGTGATGAACAACCACCGGCCGAGGGTGACCAGGCTTGAGGCCAGGTGCGGCGAGATGAGGTTGAAGATCAGATCGGTGCCCTGGTTCTGCGCCGCTTCCACGATCTTGTTCGGGCCGGTGGCCACGGACATCGCCCACGCCGACACCCCGTACAGCAGACCGGTTACCGCCACGGCGATGTAGGTGGCCCGGGGAACGGTCCGGCGGGGGTCTTTGGTTTCCTCGGCGAACACCGTGGTGCCTTCGAACCCGACGAAACCGGCGATGCCGGTGACCAGCGCGGCGCCGACGCCGGGCCCGAGCAGGTTGCCCGGGGTGAGGGTGTCGAGCGTGACGGTGTCCGTGGCGGGGTGGCTGACCATCACCGCGTCGTAGACCAACGCGATCACGCACTCGGCGATCAGCAGGACGGCGAGGACCCGACCGTTGAGGTCGATGCGCAGCACCCCCAACACGGCGATCACCGCGCAGGCGGTGAAGGCGCACAGCCACCAGGTGGTGTCGGTCCCGTACCGGTCGTTGAGGAAGCCGGACAGCACCGCCCCGAACACGCCGTAGAGGCCGATCTGCATAGCGCCGTAGCCGACCAGGGCGACGAGCGCCGCCGCGACTCCGGCTGGCCGTCCGAGGCCGCGGGTGACGAAGGAGTAGAACGCGCCGGCGTTGACGATGCGCCGGGACATGGCCACGTAGCCGACGGAGAACAGCATGAGAACCGCAGCGACCACGAGGTAGGCCAGGGGGATGCCGAGTACGCGGGTGACGGCGTAGCCGGTCGTCGCGCCGCCCGCGACAGCGGTCAAGGGCGCGGCAGCCGCCACGACGAAGAACACCACGGCGGCGATACCGAGCCGGCCGCGGGCCAGCACCGCGGAGACGGTGTCAGGACGAGATGAGGACATGACGAAGTGATCCCCTTTCAGGGATTGATGGGGTGGAAAGGATGTGCTGCCGCAGCCTGATTGGTTAGGTGCGGTGGCTCAGGACGGCGTGACCGATCGCGGTGTCCAGGTCGGCGAGGAGGTCACGCATCGGCTCCGGGGCTTCCCGCAGCAGCCGGCGTAGCTGCGCGCCCACGGAGTACGCGGCGCCGTCGAGGATGAACTGATCCAGCCGGCAGGATGCACAGATGCCGGCCAAGGCGAGGTCGAACGGGCTCAGCTCCTCGTACTTGCGCAGCTTGGTCGACAGTCTGGCCCACGACCAGGCCGCGACGTTGATGTCCGTCGGCACGTGCACCGTGATAGCGCTGCCGAACATGCCGAGCATCCGGCGCTGCTGTTGGGGGCGGACCTTGCCCGCCTGGAACAGCCGTTGCGCCACCTGATCGGGGGCGGTCTGCGCGAGGTACGCCAGCCATGTGCGGGTGGCGGTGTGCTGTGATTCGGCGACGAGCCGGTCAAGGACGAGGTGCTGCAGCCAGTCCGATGGCGCTCGGGCGTCGAGCACGAGCAGGTTGCCTCGGCTGAAGGTGATGTGACCGGCGGCGGCCAGCTCGCCGAGCAGCGCGGCGGCCAGCCCGTGGTTGATCGCGCTGCCGTGCAGTCTGGGTCGACCGGTCTGGTCGTCGTGAGCGATCAAGTAGAACTCGTCCGCGAGCAGCATCGGCCCGTTGGGGGCGGCGTGTCGCTGGTGCCGGTGGCGGACGCGGGCGGGGTCGAGGTGCATGTGCACCGTCGGGCGGTCGTCGTCTGCGCCAGGAGGTGTCGTGGTCACCGCTGCTGGCCTTCCTCGATCACGGCGTCTGCGGGGGTGGGAATGTGGAGCTGGGCGAGGACGAGCAGCCCGGCCGGACTGCGGCGAAGCTGGTCCAAGGCCCACGCGTATTGCTTGCAGTCCTTGCTATCGGTGCAGTTGAAGCAGGTGCCGCCGTCAGCGTGCTGGACCGCTGTCCGGCGAGTCGAGTCGAAGACCCCGGCGGGGTGGCCGCCGTCGTCGATCGGGCTCATCGCAACCTCGCGGCGCGGTCTAGCGCGGCGGCCCTGACACGAATCTCGATGCAGGGCGGGTGCTGGTCATCGGCGGGGTACTGGCACTCGGGGCGGTGCCCAAGCACCCACAACCACTCGTCGCCGGGCTTGGCGAGGTCGGTTCGGACCCGGTGTACGAGCACGTCGATGTGGGTGCCTGCCGTGAGGTCGAGGCCGATGGACCACTGATCGCAGTTGAGCTGGAGTACCGTGCCCGGATCGACGTATGGGAAGGGGGACGAGCCGTTCACGGCCGCCGTCCTCGCCGGCGATGCCGAGCCGACCGCGTCGACGTGGCGGTGCCTTCGAGCGACGCCCCAAGACGCGCGGTTGTCTCGGGCGATTTCTTGGGAGCGCGGAAGATCGGGGCCGATGGTGCCGGCGAGGTGCCAGCCACCGTGGTTTCCGTGGAGCATGGCCGAGCCCTCGCAGTCGATACCGAATGGCTTTGAACGTCTGTTCTCCGCGCCTGGGTAAATCACTTGAAGCGCCCCATCGCCATCACCTCCGTCTGGGAAAAGCGCGGCCAGCCCCACCTCGGCTTCGAGCGCGCTCCCTCGGTCCTGTAGATGCCGGGTCGACCGCCTGGGGATCGCAGCGGCCCTGCATCCAAATCATGGGCGAGACTGCTCCCACCGCACTTCGTCACTCGGGCTGTGGCTTCCTTGGACGGCGGCGTCATACGACAGCGCCGTTGCTGGGTTGCCCTCCCGGTGGCCGCACCTTCGTGGCGACCATCGGAACCAGGCGACGTGCGCCGACCCACGCCATTCACAATCGCCTACGGCAGCAGCGGCGGGAATCCCGACCTACGGTCCGACCTCGTGTCTGACCTGTGGTCCAACGTCGTTTGACCTGCGAAAATGGCAGCTTGAACCGGTCGGGCGGTGGTCCTCCGTGCGGATTGCAGAGGTGAAGAAGCTGCATCTAGTCGGTCGGGTGCGTCCAGCGTGGCTCATGGAAATGGTGGCTCGTCACCAACCCTCGATAATCGAGCCGCGCACCGTGCTGAGCAGCGCTCGCAAAGACCACGCATCCGCGACCCGCTAATGCTCGTCGAGAGCAGCGCGGGCTGGTCGGCCAGTTCGCATCGAGACATGTATTGCCCCAGGCGATACGGCAGATCTTCCGGTTCTCTACGTTGACTTCGAGTGGGTCAATACGCTGGAGCGCGGGAAGAAGCAATAACCGTCGGCGCTCGACAACATCACCTTCGCCGGCAAGCGCCAACCCGGCGGGGGTAACGCTTCATTGACTTACGACACGTCGTTTAGCGGCCCGCGGTGCAGGGGGCGGCGAAGGCGAACACGCACGCCGGTTACATCCGGGGAACTCTCAGTCAACTCAAAGCCCGCGGGCGTGAAGTCCGCGGCGACCGCCGCAAGTTCACCCGATGGTGAGGTTCTCTCCATGGCGATCACGATCTCGTCGACGCAATCGAGGTTGTCATGGAATGCGCCGAAATGCTGGGTGCCTACGGCCAGGATGGTCCGCGAGCCTGCCGCATAGCAGGTCGAGAGCCACTGCCGGATGTCGCTGATCGGGTCGCCGGGCAGTGTGAAGTGTTCAGGGGCATGACCACCGGAGATGCCCTCCTCGATTGCCTTGCCACCGAGCACGAGGTCTACCCTGGTGCGCAGGTCAGCAGTCAGTCGCTCGTCGACGTCATGGCTGCTCTTGTCGCCGAGGGCATAGGCCCAGGTGAGGTGGGGGCGACGGCGGCGGGTGGCTGCGAGCCAGGGGCCGAGGACGGTGAGTGTCTCGTCGGGAATCACGTTGGTTTCGACGTCGATGCCGTGGGCGGTGAGCACGGCGGCGCCTCCGTCGCCTCGGGATGTGGGGTCAATGACGCTGATGACGACGCGGACGATGCCGGCGTTGATGAGTTCTTGGCGGCAGGCCGGGGTGACGCCGATGTGATTGCAGGGTTCGAGTGTGACGACGGCGGTGCCGCCGCGCGCTGCAGCGCCAGCTGCGCTCAGAGCGTTCACCTCGGCGTGCGCTTCTCCCTTTCGCCGGTGGTAACCGGCACCCACAGCCTCACCGTGGCGATCGAGGATGACGCAGCCGACGGGTGGGTTCGGGCTCGTGGTGCCCAGCCCGAACGATGACAGCATGATTGCCTGTCGCATCGCGGCCAGTTCCGTGTCGGATGCCATCAGATTGCCTCCTTGAGATCGTCGAGGAAGGCGCGGACGTCCGGTAGTTGCTGGTGTCCGCTCACCAAAGCGCCCAGCTGCGTGAGTTGGTGCAGGATACGTCGGGACCCCGCCCGGCGCGCGATCGGCAGTGCGTGGTGTGCCGTCGCCGCAGCCACGTCGGGTTGGCTCGCCGCCGCGTGGGCGGTGGCCTTGTTCAGCAGGGCAGAGGCGAAGTCCTGGCGATGCCCCGGCGGAATCCTGGGAAGAGCCTCGTCCAGCACGGTGATTGCCTCCTC
The DNA here is from genome assembly GCF_055586005.1 of Micromonospora sp. NPDC051924. Lineage (NCBI taxonomy): Bacteria > Bacillati > Actinomycetota > Actinomycetes > Micromonosporales > Micromonosporaceae > Micromonospora > Micromonospora sp. NPDC051924. The sequence continues at coordinate 12,191 of NZ_JBVJJA010000067.1, read as the reverse complement.
TGGTCGCTGCGCCAGCCGAAGGCATGCCCCACGGTGTACCTCGATGTAGCCGCTGGTGCAGTAAGTGCCGTGCTCGCCCTCCGGCTTTCCTGGATGGCGGTCCGCTGCCCAGCGATGCGCGTCGTCCAGCAGGCGCATAGCCGTGTTGTGCTCGCCCGTTACGGCGAGAGCGTGTGCGTGCTGGACACGCAGCGCCGCCCGCATCGGTCCGGGCAGCTTCTGGTCGTAGAGCAACGCCGCTTCGGCCTGCTCGACGGCCTGGGCGGGGTATCCGCTCGTCAACCACTGCTGGCTGCTGCGGTAGGTGGCCCAGGCGGTCATGGTCGGATCATCAATCTGAGCTGCCCAGGTGAGTGCTTGTTGTGTCCAGTGATGGCCCGCCGGGTGGTCGTTGAGCGACTGGTTTAGCCAGGCCGCGGATTCGGCGTACTGGGCGGCGAGGCGGACGAGGGAGGGTCGGAGCGCTTGTGGCACTTCACACAGAAGGTCATCAATCGCTGTCAGTTGCCTTGCGACGCCCATCAGGGCGTACTCGGGGCCGAACATCTTGTCGTTCTGGACCAGAAGATGCCACTGATCGCGCAGCAAGTGGAACGTCTCGTCCCAACTGCCTGGGCGAGGCTCGGCCGCTTCTTCGGCGACGTATTTCGCATCAGTACGTCGAGGGCTGTAGAGGTCGAGGTCCGCATCGGCGATGGCACCGAGTACGTGGCGCAGAGCTGCCCGACGCGCCTCGCTGGGCCACCGATGCTCGCCACGCTCCAGCTTGCCAACCCACCGGAAGTCGACGTAGTGGGCAGCGACGTCGCGGCCTGCGTAGATTCGCTCGAGGGCCGCATTGACCGCATCGGCCAGTTCACTACGGGACATGCACTGACCAGGTCGTACAGGTGAGGGTAAGCGCCTTCGGGCTCTTCTTAGCATGGTGTTTGGCCTGATCATCGTATCCGGATGGCGAGGCACCGTCTCTCCCCTCAGCCCACATGCCAGCCCTGCCGACTATGCCACCGGCTGTCTAGATCAGACACCTCGTATGCAAATCAGGAGGCGACACAGGGGTGGCAGCAAAGTCGGACCGCAAGTCGGCATTCCCCCATCGTGCACTCAGGAGTGATCGTGTGAGGCGTACTAGGTGAAGGTCCGGCGGGAGCGGACCGCTCTACAGCCCTCTGAACGTTGTGGAGGACAACGGCGACGATCCGCGGTGATGCGCCGCGGGCGTTTGGTCTCGCCAACGCTGGAGCCTTCGCAGGTTGGTAGTGGGTGTGTTGTCCGAGGCTGTGTTCGTCCTTGGGCGGATAGCGGAGAGAGCGCGTCGTTCGGATGGGGCGGCCGTGACGGTTAAGGAGAGTGACGCCTAAATGAGTGTCGGCACGATGGGCAGCGAGGGCCTGCGTAATGCGATGGTCGACCAACTGATCGTCGATCATGAGGCCAAGGGGCTGGTGATGCGGCCCGAGGTTGAGGCGGCGCTGCGCGCAGTCCCACGCCACCTGTTCACGCCGGATGCTTCGCTTGAGGAGGCGTACCACGCCGACCAGGCCGTGGTCACCAAGCGGCGCGGCGACGAGGCGATCAGCTCGGTGTCGGCGCCGTCGCTGATCGCGGAGATGCTCGGTCAGGCAGCCGACGCCGTCGACGGCGGCTTGGCCGGCCGCCACGTGTTGGAGATCGGATCGGGTGGCTATAACGCGTCGCTGCTACGCGAGCTGGTAGGTCCGTCGGGTTCGGTCAAGACCGTGGACATCGACCCCGAGGTGACCGAGCGGGCCGTGGCGTGCCTGGCGGCGGCTGGCTACGACGACGTGGCCGTGGTGTGCGCGGACGCCGAGCAGCCGATCGACCCGGGTCGCTCCTACGACTTGGTCATCGTCACGGTCGGGGCGTGGGACATTCCCCCGGCCTGGACGGGACAGCTCGCCGAGAACGGAACGCTGGTCGTACCGCTGCGGACGTTCGGGATGACGCGCTCGTGGGCGATGCGCCGGAAGGGGGACCGGCTGGTCAGCCACAGCCAGCGGTTGTGCGGGTTCGTGTCGATGCAGGGCGCCGGGGCGCGTGAGGTGCGGTACGTCGACGTCGCCGACGGGGTGCACCTTCGGCTGGACGAGGACCAGCAGTTCAACTGGCACGTCGTAGGTGGGCTGTTGGCGCAGCCACCGGCGCGGGCATGGGCCGGGGTGGGCCTGCGGCCTCGCACCGTCCTGGCGGACCTCGACGTGTGGCTGGCGACCCGCATCACCGATGCGGGACAGCAGTTCGTTGTTCTCACGGCTCAGCAGGAGGCCGTCGATGCGGGCGTCGTTGCCCCGGCGTGGCGCTTTGGCACGCCCGCCGCTCTCGGTAGCGGCGCGTTCTGCTACCGCTCGACGCTGCGCTGGAACGACGGCGACATGTTCGACCTGGGCACACGTGCGCATGGGCCCGATGCCGCGGCGGCGGCCGCTCGGATGGTCGGACACATGCGCGCATGGCTGGACGCGGGCAGCCCTTCGCCGGTGCTGCACGTCCTGCCCGCTGGTACTCCCGACGGCGACCTGCCGGCCGGGACGGTGCTGGACAAGCGGCACAGCCGCTTCGTCCTCACCTTCACCCCCGCATAGAAGGGAACGCACGTGAACGAAACGGACGCCTCGGAGTTCACCCTGGACGTCACCCTGGTCGACGCCGGCCCCACCGCGGGCGGCTACGCCACCGCCACCGACGACGGGTGCGGCTCGGGCAACACCGGTTCCAACGCCTGCACGACCAGGTGCGACGGCGGCAACTGACCCATCCGCTCCTCTCACACGGTCGGGCCCGGCGTCGAGCGCGCCGGGCCCGTCGATTCGGTGGTGCAACATGATTCCCGCAGCTGGTGCGGCGCTGATCAGAATCGCCGCCTACCCCAAGGGCCTCGTTCTGCCTCCCTGGCCCGACGATGCCCACGGTCAACCAGAGCAGTGGCGCGAGTGGCTGGACAAGACGTGGAAGCTGCCCGGGTTCGCGGCGGCTGTCGCCTGCGCGGCACCGCAGCTGGCCGAGCAGCTTCACCGCGCTGTGGCCGGCGAGCCTCTGTCACCGCGGCGGCTGCGGCGGCTGGTGCAGTCAGTGGTCCGATACCTGCTGCGCTGGACCACCCGTGCGACCCCGTTCGGCATGTTTGCCGGCGTGGCCCCGGTTCAGTTGGGCGTTCGCGCGGCGGTTCGTCTGGGCGAGGCACATCAGACGGTCTCCCGCCCCGGCGGCCAGTTCATCGCCGAGCACACCGCGCGTGCCGAACAGGATCTCGCTACCCTGCGCACGGTCGTCGTGGTGACGAACTCATTGGGATACCGACGCGGCGACAGGTGGGTTCTGCCCTGCGCCCACGCCAGCGCCGATCGACGGTGGGACGTTGAGGTCCGCCTGACCGGCCCGATCCGGGCTGCGATCCAGGCGGCGCGGTCCCCGGTCAGGTTCGCCGAACTCGCCGCAGCGATCGCCGGACTCCCCAGTATCGGCAGTGCCGAGCGGCTGCTGGCCGAACTGGTCCACAACGGGGTGCTGCTGTCGGCCCTACGCCCACCTATGACCGCCACCGACCCGGCCGCACACGTCGCCCGCCACTACACCATTCCGGAGCCGGGCAGCCGGACCGCCGTCGATCTACGCGCCGACATCGCGGTGACGCTGCCCCCGCCGGTGCTGAACGAGGCAGAATGGGCCGCGTCGACGCTCGTGGCGGTAGCGCCGCCTCCCGCGGCCGGGTGGGCCGAGTACCACAACGCGTTCATCGAGCGGTGGGGTCCAGGAGCGGCTGTTCCCATCCGTGAGGTGCTGAACGTGCTCGGGTTTCCGGCTGGCTACCGGGGATCCACTCGCCGCGCCCCAGCGCCGTTCACCGCCCGCGACCGGCTGCTCGGACAGCTCGCGCAGCAAGCCGCACTCGACGGCTGCGCCGAAGTGGTGCTCGACGACGCGCTGGTCGTCCAGCTACGCGGGAATGACGACCGACCGCCGATCCCGCACACCGAACTGCGGTTCACCCTCGCCGCCGACACCCCGCACGACCTGGACCGCGGCGCGTTCACCCTGACGGTGCTCAGCGGGTCCCGCCACGCCGGCGTCGCCGCAGCCCGGTTCCTGCATCTACTCACCCCCGCCGAAGTCGCCGGATTCCAGCAGGTCTACCGGCATCTGCCGACCGCCCTTCCTGGCGCGACCGCGGTGCAGCTGTCCGGACCCCCGCTGGACGCTCGCCTTACCGCAGTGGCCCGGACGCCCGAGCTGCTGCCCGTCCTTCCTCTCGGCGACTTCCACCCGGCACCGCCGTACACGATCGAGGACCTGGCGGTGACCGGCGACGGACGCCGGTTGTGGCTGGTATCGCTGGCCACCGGTCAGCCTGTCGAACCGCTGCTGTTCAACAGCGTGCTGCTGCCCACGCTGCAGCAGCCGCTGATGCGGTTCTTGACCGAGATCTGGACCGCATGGACGGCACCGTGTAGCCGGTTCGACTGGGGACACGCCAGCGGTCTGCCGTTCCTACCCCGCCTGAGGAGAGGACGCACCATCGTGCACCCCGCTCGCTGGATCATCGACCACACCGCGCTTCCCGCTCAGGGCACCGCATGGGAGCAGTGGCGCACCGCCTGGCAGCGACACCGCCACCAGCGGCACATGCCGCAACAGGTCCTGGTCGGCGACGACGACATCCGCCTCCGCCTTGACCTGGATGACCACGCCCACCTGGCGGTCCTACGCGACCACCTCGACCGGTCTCCCCGCACCGTGCTCACTGAGGCTCCAGGGCCAGCGGGGTGGATTGATGACCGCCCCGCCGAACTCCTGCTCACCCTCACCTGCCCCGCACCGGCTGCCCAACCCGCCCGAACCGCCCGAACCGTCCGGACCGCCACCACTGCTCAGCACTGGCCCGGGCGGTCACGGTGGCTGGAGGCACACCTACACGGTCGGCTCGATGACATCCTGGCCGACCTCACTGGCCGCCCCGCCGACTACCTACCGGCCGGCTGGTGGTTCCTTCGGTATCCTGACCCCGAGCCGCACCTGCGGCTACGCATCCCGCTTCCGGACATCGGCCGGTTCGCCGACACCGCTCGCCATCTCGCTAGCTGGGTGCAGCACCTGCACGATGACGCCGTCTTACACGACTACAGCCTGCACCCGTACCGCCCGGAAACCCGCCATGGCATCGCAGCGACCCTCGCCGCCGCCGAGCAGGTGTTCGCCGCTGACTCCCGTGCCGCCCTACACAGGCTCACCGGCGACCGACAAGCCGCCACCGCCGCAGGGATGATCGCCATCGCTGACGGCTTCACCGGCGACGGGCCGCGCTGGCTCGCCACGCACGTCGCCCACCGGACCGGTCTCCGCCTCGAACCCGCCCAGCTCGAACATGCTCGACGCCGAGTGCATGACGAGCGACTCGCGGCAGCGCTGGCCGCCTACCGGTCGTTGATCGTCGATGACGGGCTCGACCCCGACGAGGTGCTGGGTGAGCTGCTGCACCTGCACCACGCCCGCATGATCGGCGTCGACCCCGGCTCCGAACGGCACTGCCTGCGGCTGGCCCGAACCATCGCCCTCACCACCATCTTCGCCGGGCGTAGACCGTGACCGCGGGACAGTCCCTCGCCGACGGCGCGGCCGGCATCGCCCTGCTGCACCTGGAAACCGGCAACCGGCCCGCAGCGTACGGCGCACTGCGCCACGCCACCGCCGGTGGCGTGAGCATCGCCGATGGGGCCAGCCTCTTCTACGGCGCTCCCGCCCTCGCATACGTCCTCGCCACCACCGACCACCCGGGGCTCACCCCGGCACGAGCGACCACCGCCGACGGCGCCGCCACGGTGACCCGCCGACGGCTCGACGCCGCCCACCGCCGCATCGACCAACACCAGCAGCCGCACTACGCCGAGTACGACCTCATCCGCGGACTGACCGGGCTCGGCGTCGTTCTACGCCGGCTCGGCAATCGCGACTTGCTCCGTCAGATCCTGGACTACCTCGTCCGGCTCACCGAACCGCGACGCGAACTGCCCGGCTGGTGGTGCTGGAACGGACCCCAACGCCGCCAGCCACCGCCCGTCGGCGGTCACGCCAACTTCGGCATGGCCCACGGCATCACCGGCCCACTGGCACTGCTCGCCCTCACCCTCCGCGACGGCATCACCGTCGCCGGACACACCACGGCGATCAACCGCATCAGCCAATGGCTGGACACCTGGCAACAGGACACCGACGGCACGATCTGGTGGCCGCAAACCATCACCCTCACCGACCTACGCCGCGAAACACCGGCCCAACAAACCTCGCTGCAGCCATCCTGGTGCTACGGCACCCCCGGCATCGCCCGCGCCCAGCAACTCGCCGCACAAGCCCTGCATGACACCGCCCGCCAGCACCTCGCCGAGACCGCGTTCACCACCTGCGTCACCGACCCCGGACAACTCCGCCGGCTCACCGACCGCAGCCTGTGCCACGGCACCGCCGGACTGTTGGCCACCGCCCGCCGCGTCGCGTTCGACGCCCTCAGCCCCATACCCCTCGACACCGTCGAAGATCTCCACCGGCAGGCCACCCCCACCACCGATGAGCCCGAGGGACTCCTCGAGGGCAAGGCAGGAGCCGACCTCGTCACCGCCGTCACCACGACCCCGTGGGACGCCTGCCTCCTCCTCACCTGACGAAAGAGCCGACGTGGACCACAGCCCCTGGCATCAGATCAACATCACCTACCCCGGCCAGACCGCCCAGGAGCGCGAGCAACACGCGGTCGCCCACCTCAGTCAAGTGCTTCCCGCCGCCCAGAACGCCGGCCTGATCACCGCCTGGTGGTTCATCCGCAAAGGCGCCTGGCGCATCCGCTACCTACCCACAGACAGCCCAGACAGCGGAGACCACGCCCGCTGGCTACTCACCGAAGGGGTCAACTGGACCGGCGACATCTACGAACACGAGACCCACGCGTTCGGCGGCCACGCCGCCATGACCACCGCGCACACGCTGTTCCACCACGACAGCCGCCACCTCCTCACCTACCTCCACCAGCACCCCACTACCCGGCGCGAACAGTCCCTCATCTTGTGCACGGCCCTGATGCGCGCAGCAGCGCTGGACCTCAACGAGCAAGGCGACGTATGGGCACAAGTCCTCGACCACCGCGCAGCACACCTCAACCAGGCACCCGCAGCCAACGCCCCCACGTGGGAGAGGTTCACGGGAGACGTTCGGCGCATCCTGATCGGCGCGCCCCACACCACCGGCGACTGGCACGCCGCATTCGAGAAAGCCGGCGCAGCCCTACATCGCCAACGGGAAAGGGGCAGCCTCACCCGTGGCCTACGGGCAGTAATCGCCTTGCACGTGATCTTCCACTGGAACAGGCTCGGACTACCCGCCACCACCCAGGCCACCCTCGCCCAAGCGGCCCAGGAAGCCATCTTCGGCCCACCCGATCCGCACCTGCCAGACCCGGGAAATGAGAGGAGGAAGGTGGCATGCCCGAGAAGGTAATCACCAACAAGGTTCTCTGCTACGTCGTGCGGAGCGGGCACTCGCCCGTTCTTCTCGTGGTCGACCGGTTGCGGCACCTTGTTGGCGACCGATCGACGGGAATGTCGCTGGGTCACGGAGGAATGTCACGTTTCCCCAGGTGAGGATCGCGAGCCAGTTGCCACTGCTCCCAATCTGCTCCCAGTTTAAGGGGCAACAGCGGAGAAGCCCGTTACCGGTAGTTCCGGCAACGGGATTCCTACCCGCCAATATTCAGAGTGGGCGATGCTGGGATCGAACCAGTGACCTCTTCGGTGTGAACGCTGGTGAGCCTCGTCGCATGTCGTCGAACATCGTTCTGTGCTGTCGATTATGACCGCTTCGCCGTCTCGTGCCTTCCGTCGCTAGTTGTTGCTACGGCTTTCGCTGCCTCCTGGCTGCCCGCCTCGCCCGGGCGGCGACCTACCCGCACTTCAATGTCAGTCCCATCTGCCAACATTGATGCCGGAGGGACAACATGGCTTCAAGGAAGCGGCTTCCTGTTCGACTCCACCGCCCGGTAGATGAGGCTGATCGACCTGGGCGAGTACCGGCCCGAACCGTTCATGCTCGACGCCGACCGTGTCCCCGGCTCCCGCCGCTATACGGCCCCGGAAGAGTTTGTCCGCGGCGCCGTCATCGACCCACGCACCACCGTGTACACCATCGGCCGCACGATCCGGCACCTGCTGGACTCCCCCACCAGTTGGCGGGGATCCCCCGGCCAAAACAACACAGCGACCCGCGCGACCCGCACACCGATACGCCGACGTGGCGGAGTTGGTCGCAGCCTGGCGCTCCACGCTGACGCCATGAGCCACGGCCGGTCTCGGGTGGTTACCGCGCCGCCTCAATCGGCACGGGTCGCTCGCCTTAGGCCCCGACGGCTCTGCTCCCAATCTGCCCCGAATTTACGGGGCAACAGCGGAGAAGCGCCCGTTACCGGTGATTCCGGTAACGGACTTCTAACCTGCACACATCTACGTTGGACCATACGTGGCGGAATCCGAACCGCATTCCGGCAGCTCACGGGCCGATTGTGACGGTTGCACCCGTGCGTCGACGGTTCCCGTAGGTGTCCTGCCGTGCGGGCGGGCTCTGGTGGGCGAGCCCACCCGCTTGCCGCCGAGCCCAACATGCGCACGCTCGTCATCCATGCATGATTGGCTTGTTGCTCTTGCCGCCGGTCGAGGCGAGCATCCGCGACGAGATGGCCAACCGCTTCGCCAGCCCGTAGGTCTTGATCGGGCTGCTGCTGACCGTCTCCTTGTAGAAGATGGCCGCGCGGCCGGTGATGTACCAGCGCCGGGGGGTGTCGTCGCCGTAGGTGAACTGGATAACCGCGTCCTTGCGTCCGAGGCTCACCGGCTGGTGGATGTAGCCGAAGCGGAACGGCTTGAGTTGCTTTCCCTGCAACTGGCGAGCGATGTTCTCGGCGGTGTGCGCCGCGGTCGGCAAGCCGCTCTGGCAGGTGCCGTGGATGACACCGTAAGCCTGGCGGATGGCGGCGGCGTCACCGATGGCGTAGATCTCCGGGTGTGACACCGACCGTAGCGTGGCATCGGTGATGATGCGCCCGTGTTCGTCGGTGGCGATCCCGGCCTCGGTGGCCAGCGGGGCCACGCGCACGCCGGTAGTCCACAAGCAGCCGTCGCCGGCGACGAACTCGCCTCCTTCCAGTTCCACCCCGTCCGGCAGCACCTTGGCCACGCTGACGCCTGCCCGGACGGTCACGCCCAGCCGATCAAGTGCCGCCATCAGGTAGGCGCGGGCCTTGGTGCCCATCATCGCGGCGGGCTCGCCCCGGGTCAGCAGGGTGACCCGGATGTTCGGGTGGGACTCGGCGATCTCGGTCGCGGCTTCGATCCCGGTCAGGCCGGCGCCGCAGACAAGGAATTCGCTCTTGCCCTGGCGCGCGAGGTGCGCGGCCATGTCCTGTGCGCTCTGCGGGCTATTGAGGGTGAAGGCGTGCTCGGCCGCCCCGGGGACGAGGCCGGTGTCGGTGGTGCTGCCGATCGAATAGACCAGTGTGTCGTAGCCGAGCGAGACCCGGCCGCCGTCCACGGTGGACATAGTGACGGTACGTGCGACGGTGTCGATCCCGGTCGCCCAGCCCTGCACGAAGTCGATGCCGGTGCCGGTCACCAGGTCCGGGATGAGGTGCTCGGCGAGCTGTTGGCCGGTGGCGATCTGGTGCATCCGCAGCCGCTCGGTGAACCTCTCCCACGGGTTGACGAGGGTCACGTGCACCCGTCCCTTGGCTCGCTTCGCCGCGCCAAGGGCCGCAAGCATGCCGGTGTATCCGGCGCCGATAACAACTACCTGGTTGGTGTCAGTCATGCCCCACGGACGAGACAGCCGTTGTGAACCGTGAGGTGCTGTGACCGGCGTCACAAACCGGCGACGGCCGTGAGCTTCTCCGGGTTGCTGATCAGGTGAATCTCCCGGGCATGCCCATCGATAAGGTGCAGCACGATGACCGCCGCCGGGGTGTCACCGGAGTAGATGACGATGCCGGGGCCGCCGTTGACCTCGGTCACGACCACGCGCGGCGCCTCTGGCATGCGACCGGCGAAGGTGACAAGCGCCCGCGCCACAAGATCGATTCCGTCGATCGCCTTACGCGGCGACGGTGCCAGCCCGCCACCGTCGCACACCAACCTGACGTCCGGCGCCAGCACCTCCATCAGGGAAGCAAGATCGCCACCAGCGCTCGCCGACATGAACGACTCCGTCACCTTGCGCCGGGTCGCCTGATCGGTGTCGTAGCGGCGCCGCTTGCGGCTCACATGCTCACGCGCGCGCGACGCCGTCTGACGTACCGATTCCGGGCTGCGCTCGACAATGTCGGCGATCTCGCCGTGGGAGTAGCCGAACGCCTCGTGCAGCACGAAGACCGCCCGCTCCAAGGGAGACAACGACTCCAGGACTAGCAGCATGGCCAGCGACACCGACTCCGAGCGGGCCACGTCGTCGGCGACATCGGGCGTGGTCAGAATGGGCTCGGGCAGCCACGGCCCGACATAGGTCTCGCGCCGGGTCGCAGCGCTGCGCAGGCGATCGATCGCCAGGCGGGTGGTCACCCGGACCAGGTAACCCTCCGGGTCCTTAACCTGCCCGATGTCGACAGCGCTCCACCGCAGCCACGCGTCCTGCACCACATCCTCGGCGTCGCTCCAGCGGCCAAGCACACGGTAGGCGACGGCGGTAAGAAGTGAACGATGCTCGGCGAAGACCGTGTCGTGGGGCACCCGCCAAGCATAGGAAAGTACCCTCCAGCCCAGCCTTCGGGCCTCCCATCCTCAGGTACGGACAAGAGCTGGACCTCGACGGTTCAGCTCTCAATCAGCTGCTCCCGGCGGCGGCGCGTCCATGACCAATCGAACCACAAACGCACAGCTAAATAGCGTGATCAAGTTCTTTGGTGGGCGATACTGGGATCGAACCAGTGACCACTTCGGTGTGAACGTGGGTACGGGATGTCGTCGGATGACATCTGGTGTCGTCCGACGTTTCAGAGCATGAGGGGTCTGCTGCCCTGTGTCGTCTCCTGCCGTCCGCTGGTGGTGGTCAGCCGTTTCGCAGCCGTTCGACGGATCCTTTTCGTTCTGCCGTACCGCGCCAGGTGATCGAGGGTGCGCACCACCGTGGAAGTCTCTGCAAGCCTAATCTGAAGCCAGTCGGTCCAGGCCGACAGCGTCTCCTGGGTGAGTTCCGGGAGGGCGCCCTGGATCCGCAGGATGTCGACCTCTCGTGCGCGCCGGGAGGCATACCGCCGGTCGCATTCGTTGCGTGCCAATTCGATCCACTGCTCGCGGCGAGGCGCATCCACCCACTCCATCATCTGGGTTACCACGGCCGCGACCAGCACATCGTCCGGGTCGCGGAAGACTGCGGCGAGCAACTGCGGATGGCACGCCTCACAGCAAATCGCCCTCTGATAGAGCGACCACCGCTGATGCTCGTCGCTAGCGTCCTCGGGTGGTGGTACGTCGAGACACTTGGCAAGGGTCTGAAGATGCGCTTCCAGACGGTCGCCGGCCAGCGATACGTCACCCTTGCGCACCGGCACCATGACCTCCCCTACGCACCTTCCGGCATGCCCTGCCCGGCCAGGGTAGACGCGGCATCAGCCCGCGTGCGATTCATTCTCGCGACGCACTGTCATGGCGCTGTCAGAGCGGAGTCTAGGAACCCGCTGGCCGCCACAGGCACCGTCTACTGATCGACGGTGAAGACGACGTGTCGGCCGGCTTGGGCGGCGCGTTCGAAGAAGGCTATGACGCCGGTGAAGTTCTCCCACGTGTATTCGAAGTCTTCATCGCCGAACTCGGGTCCGTAGTCGGCGACGTCGATCGCCTCGTATCCCGTGCGGAGCCTCTCGCGCGACATCGCGGTGAGGGCGTTAGCTGCGTCGCATACCTGCTCCGGTGTGAGGAGACTGACGATGTATTCCTCGCCCTCGTACAGTTGGCGACCGCCGAGGATGACGGCGTTAAGCGGGTAGACGCCGTTGTCGTAACCCAGGAGGCCGTCCGTCAGGCTGCGGTGGATCGCGTCCCACGCCTTGTCGGTATCCAGGGTCATTGCGTTCTCGGGTAACTGCTGGTCACGGCGATGATCAGGTCGTGTGAGTGGCGGTTGGCTTGGCGGGTGGCTCGGGCGATGTTGGT
>NZ_JBVJJA010000066.1:0-27563 GCF_055586005.1 Micromonospora sp. NPDC051924 | reverse complement strand
GGCGGGCCGGCACCAGGGCTGGCTGCCGGAGGAGATGAACCGGACCATCCACGGCGTCGAGCACTGGCTGGCCGCGGAGTCCGGCCGGGTGATCGTCTGCTCCGGCTACATGCGCGATGAGGTGAGCGCGCTGTTCGGCGTGCCCGGCACGCGGGTCGACGTGGTGCCCAACGGGGTCGAGCCGCAGCGCTGGCGGGTGCCGGCGACCGCGGTGGCCGCCGCCCGGGCCCGCTTCGCCGGCGACGGCCCGCTGGTCACCTTCGCCGGCCGGCTGGTCTACGAGAAGGGCGTGCAGCACCTGCTCGCCGGGCTCCCCCGGCTGCGGGAGCGGCACCCCGGGCTGCGCGCGGTGGTGGTCGGCGACGGGCCGTACAAGGCGACGTTGGAGGCCGAGGTGCACCGGCTCGGGCTGGGCGGCACGGTCAGCATGCCGGGCTTCCTCGGCGGCACCGACCTGCCCGCCGTGATGGCCGCCTCCGACTGCTTCGCGGTGCCGAGCATCTACGAGCCGTTCGGCATGGTCGCCCTGGAGGGGGCGGCGGCCGGCGCGCCCCTGGCCGTGTCCCGGACCGGCGGGCTGGCCGAGATCGTCGAGCCCGGGGTCACCGGGATGACCTTCGCCCCCCAGGACCCGGACGGGCTCACCGAGGCGGTGCACGCGCTGCTGTCCGACCGGGACCGTGCCCAGGCCCTCGCCCGCCGCGCCCGCGCCATGGTCCACGACCAGTACGGCTGGTCCGCGATCGCCTCCCGCACCGCCGCCACGTACGCCGCCGCCATCGCGGGTGACCAGGCGTTCACCACCGAGCGGGCGCAGGAGCGGATGGCTCTCGGCCGGGCGCTCCCGTCGCTGCCAGAGGGCAACCTGCTCGCCGCCGCCGGTCTCCGCTGAGCCCGACTCCAGCTGCGCCAGGTCGCGGTATCCGAGCGTCTCGGTTACCGCGACCTGTGGAATCCGGAGTTGATCAGCGCCTGGTACGTGAGAAGGCCGCCGACCCTCGGGTCGGCGGCCTTCCTCGTCAGACCGGGGTCAGCACACCGCGCCGTTCCCGTCGTACGGGTCGTGGAGGTAGGCGTCCGCCACCCAGCCAGCCGCCGCGACGACGGTGAGCGCCGCCTGAGCCAGGGCGACAGATGCCTTCATTCCCCGCATTTGCTTCCTCCCGTGATGCGCCGTTCGATCTTGATGAACGGCATGCAGGAGGCTACGCAAAGGAGAACGGTATATGCAAGATCACAAATCGGTCATGCATCGGTTGACCGGCGACAGGCCGCCGACCCCCGGGGGTGGGGCGGCGGCCTGTCGATGGTCGACCGAAGGTCAGCGCTGATCGGCGGGGGCGTAGTCCCGCTCGGCGTAGCCGGTGTAGATCTGCCGCGGGCGGCCGATCTTGGTCTCCGGGTCGTTGATCATCTCGCGCCACTGGGCGATCCAGCCGGGCAGCCGGCCCAGGGCGAAGAGCACCGTGAACATCTTGGTCGGGAAACCCATGGCCTTGTAGATCAGGCCGGTGTAGAAGTCCACGTTCGGGTAGAGGCGCCGGGACACGAAGAAGTCGTCGGCGAGCGCGATCTCCTCCAGCTGCACGGCGAGGTCCAGCAGCGGGTCCGGCTTGGCCATCCGGCCGAGCACGTCCTGGGCGGCCTTCTTGACGATCGCGGCGCGCGGGTCGTAGTTCTTGTAGACCCGGTGGCCGAAGCCCATCAGCTTCACGCCGTCCTGCTTGTCCTTCACCTTCTGCACGAAGGAGCGGACGTCACCGCCGTCGGCCTGGATCTTCTGGAGCATCTCCAGCACGGCCTGGTTGGCGCCGCCGTGCAGCGGGCCGAAGAGCGCGTTGACGCCGGCCGACACCGAGGCGAAGAGGTTGGCGTTGCTGGAGCCGACCAGGCGCACGGTCGAGGTGGAGCAGTTCTGCTCGTGGTCGGCGTGCAGGATGAACAGCATGTCCAGCACCCGGGCCATCACCGGGTCGACCTCGTACGGCTCGGCCGGCACGCCGAAGGTCATCCGGAGGAAGTTCTCGACGTAGCCGAGCGAGTTGTCCGGGTACAGCAGCGGCTGCCCGATCGACTTCTTGTACGCGTACGAGGCGATGGTGGGGACCTTCGCCATCAGCCGCACCGTGGACATCTCCACGTGCTCGGAGTCGAACGGGTCCAAGCTGTCCTGGTAGAAGGTGGAGATGGCGCTCACCGCGGAGGAGAGCACGGCCATCGGGTGCGCGTCGCGCGGGAAACCGTCAAAGAAGCGACGCATCTCCTCGTGCAGCAGCGAGTGCCGCCGGATCCGCTCGCTGAACTCGGTCAGCTGCGTCTGGGTCGGCAGCTCGCCGTAGATCAGCAGGTAGGAGACCTCCAGGAAGGAGGACTTCTCGGCCAGCTGCTCGATCGGGTAGCCCCGGTACCGCAGGATGCCCGCGTCACCGTCGATGTAGGTGATCGCGGAGGAGCAGGACGCCGTGTTGACGAAACCGGGGTCGTAGGTGGTCATCCCGGTTTCTTTGAGCAGGTTGCCCACCTTGACGCCGGCGGGGCCCTCGACCGCGGACTGCACCGGCATCGACAGCTGCCCACCGGGGTGGTCGAGCTTGACTTCCGTCATGTGTTCCTCGCTTCGCCGGCAAGATCTTCGTTGAATTGCCTTCGCTTTTACCGTACTTACGGTCGGGAGGACACCGCTCGTCATGGTTCGGGGGTGAGGTGTGCATCACCCGATTCCCGACTTGCCGGCTCGGAAACCGGTGGGAGCGCGACCGCACCCGGCGCCCGGCCGGGGGCGGTCGGAAGGGCTACCGGCCGGCCGGCCGAGCGGGCGGTCAGGACAGGGCCAGCCGGCGCAGGCTCCGGTCGGCGCCGATCCGGTAGATGTCCAGGCGGTTGGCCCCGGCGGCGAAGAGCCGGTCGTCGGGGAGGAAGGCGGCGAACCGCCGCCCACCCTTGTCGGGCGGGACCACCGGGACGACCGCGCCGACGGTGCCGTTGACCGCCACCGCGAGCTGCGTCCCGTCCGGCACCGACGCCGGTACGGTGCCCCAGATCAGCGCCGGCAGCTCGCCGTGGGCGGGGTCGACGGCGTGGAACGCGGCGAGGTTGGCCACGGTGGCCGTACCGCCGGCGGGCCGGTCGCCGACCGTGGTGCCGATCAGCGGGTCGGGGGGCGGCGTGGCGGGCGGCGACGGCACGCCGCCGGTGATGGTGACGGGTTGCCCGGGCCGGTCGTAGAAGAGCTTGTCGGCCCCGCCGCGCGGGACCTGCTTCGCCGAGCGGCCGTCCATCCGCCAGGGGACCCGCATGTGGGTCTCGTCGAGGATGGTGGGGAGCAGATCCACGTGCTGCCAGTTGCGGTCGTCGACCCGGCCGGCGCGCTGGCCGGGTTCCTTGACGAACATCGGCACCCAGGCGACCTGGTCGGCGGCGTGGTTGATGGCGTCCATCCCCCGGCCCTGCCAGTCCTTGCGGAAGCTCACCCCGTGGTCGGCCGTGACCAGGATCAGCGCCTTGTCGTACAGGCCGGTGGCGCGCAGGGTGCGCAGCGTCTCGCCGATCAGCCGGTCGGTGTAGCCGAGCTGGGCCAGGTGCCGCTGCCGGGCCAGGTCGACCCAGCCCGCGCCGTCGTTGGGCAGATCCTCCGGCGCCGCGTAGTGCGCCCCCGACGGCAGGTACGCCCACGGCGAGTGGGGCATCAGCAGGTGCAGGAAGTGCAGGGTGGGCCGGGACGACGGGCGCAGCCCGGCGAGGAAGCTGGTGAACCGGGCCGGCTGGTTGTCGTCCAGGGTGTCCCAACGGAACTTCGGGTCGTCCGGCACCGGCTCGGCGGCGTCCAGCCCCGCCTCCGCCCGGGTCAGCTCCCGGTAGGAGTCCTCCGGGTCGACCCGGCTGTCGACCGGCGCGGTGACCTGGCGCAGCAGCTTGCCGCTCTCCCGGACCAGCACCCCTAGGCCCTGCTCCGGGCTGACCGGCTGGTCGCATCGGCTGGGCGGGCAGAGCCGGGTGATGCTCTCCTCGGCCTTGATCTCGTACAGGCCGCCGAGGGCGGTGAAGAGGTTGTCCGGGTACTGCGAGTAGTGCGGGGCGTACGGCTCGGCCGGGTAGCGGCCGGTCAGCATGGCCGGCAGCGCGTACGGCGTCCAGCCGCTGACCCCGGTGGCGTCGCGGTACCAGGTCGAGCCGGCGGCCAGCTCGGCGAAGTGCGGGTACCGGGTGGCGTCGATCCTGCCGTCCGACCCCAACAGCGAGACCAGCGGCAGCTCGTCCAGGACGATCATGACGACCGGCGGGTGGGCGCCCGCGCCGGCCACCCCGGCCGCGCCGCCGTGGCCCCGGGGAAGCACCACCGCGGAGGCCGGCGAGGCGAACAGGAACAGGCCGACGAAGACCAGCGGCCCGGCCGCCGCCACCCGGAGCACCCGGCCCGGCGGCCGCCAGCGCCGGTGGGCGGCCGCCCCGGCCGCGCCGACCACCCCCGCGACCAGCAGCAGCGGTACGCCCCGCAGCGGCGTGCCGTGTCGCCCCACCTGGACGGCGAGCGCGGCCAGCAGCAGCCCCACCAGGAGGGTGTGCACACGCGCCCGGGCGACCCGCCCGGCGATCAGGCTGGCCGCGCCGAGCAGCGCGAACGGCACCGTCGGCACGATCGCGACCAGGGCCACCAGCAGCAGCACGTCGGCCCGGGAGGCGCGGTGGAACAGGAAGAAGTCGGGGCTGCGGCCGAGCACGTCCAGCAGCGGCTGGGTGACCACCAGCCCGACCAGCGCCACCACTTCGAGCAGCCGGCCCGCCTCCCGCCGCCACCCGCGGCGACGGGGTGCCGTCGGGGCCTCCGGCCGGGGCCGTGACGGCGCGAGCGTGTCAGCCACCCACCACCGCCTGGTAGAGGGTCCGGGTGCCGGACGGCAGTTCGAGGCGGTGGACGATTCGACCGCGCGCGGCGAGCAGCCGTTCGAACGTCTCCCGCCGGTAGTCGGGGAAGAGCCCGTCCGGCTTGTTGGCCAGCAGCCGACGGGCCATCGGGTCCTCGGGGTGGACGAACTCCACCACCAGCGTGCCGCCGGCCGTACCGAGCCCGACGAACTGGTCCAGCACCTCGGCGAGCGGCACGTTGCGCCCGATCGCCAGGTGGTGCACGACGGCCAGGGCAAGGACCACGTCGGCCCGCGCCCGGTCGGCGAACGCGGCCCGCTCGACCCCCCGCCAGCCGCCGCCCGGCGACGGGTCGGCGAGGTCCATCACCAACGGCAGGATCCGCCGCTCCCCCGCGTCCCGCAGGGCCCGGTAGAGATCGTCGACCACCGCCGGATCCTGCTCGACCGCGACCACGTAGTCGGCGTGCCGGGCGGCGATCCGGGCGTACCGGCCGTCGTTGGCGCCCAGGTCGAGCACCAGGCCGGAACCGGTGGCGGCCACCGCCCGGTCGACGAAGGCCTCCTTGGCCTGCCGGTCCGGCACCGAGTACGCGCAGGTGCGCTGGTAGTCCGCCCAGTGGCTCTCCCTCGGCCGGTGCTCCAGCCGGCGGACCAGCTTCGTCAGGCCGCGCACGGTCGCCAGGGCCAACTCGCGGGAGTAGCCGGCGGCCCGCAGCTGGGCGCGGACGTCGGTGGTGCTCGCGCCGGCGTTGCGGGCCTGCATCGCCCCGTGCAGGTGGACGTGGGTGAGCACGCCGGCCCGCAGCCGCCGGGCGCCACCGAAGAGCCGGCGCGCCTGGTCCGGCTCGATGCCGTCGATCCGGGCCCGCAGCCAGGGCTGGAAGTCCAGCCCGAGGTGGGCCTGGAGCAGCAGCGGATAGAGCAGGGTCTGGCAGAACTGCCGGTACCCGGCCCAGGGCTCGCCGTCGCGCGCCGGCTCGAACGAGCCGACGTCGATGAAGACCGGCGTGGCGCCCCGCCACTGGAGGTTGTACGCCGAGCCGTCCTTGGTGGTGAACCCGGCGGCCAGCGCCTTCGCGAGGATCTCCAGGTGCAGCAGGGCGGCGTCGCGCAGCATCCCGTAGGACCACTCGTACGGGTGGGACACGACGGGGATGCGCTCGTGGCGCAGCACCGCCGCCCAGGGCGCGTCGACCGGAGTGGGGATCAGCTCCTCGGTCCCGCACACCTTGCCGGCGGCGAGCAGGTCGCGGAAGAAGTCGCTGACCGCGAGGGCCCGCCAGTCGCGGGCGGACCGCTCGTCCAGGCCACGCAGCACCTCACCGTGCCGGTGGAAGACCCGGTTGCCCGGATCGCGGAAGGAGCCGGGTTCGAGGCGGACGCCGGTGTCGGGCACGGCCACGCGGTCAGCCCTGGTCGGTGGGCTGGCGACGGAAGCGGGCGACCAGGCGGCGCCAGTAGACCTTGGCGGCGACCGCGGCTCCGGCCACCCCACCGACCACCGCCTGCACGATGAGGCTGCCGGATCCCGCGTCCAGGTAGGCCAGGTGCGTCACGGCTGCTCCCTTCCCTCGCCCGTTGTCGGAGTCCAGGCGTATATGCGGGCTTTTGCCCTCTAAGCCGGACTTGTCCCTCACCGTACGCCGCCGCGACCGGTCGTGGAGCCCACACCGGCCACTCCCACCCGTCCGTTCCGTTCAAGACCGATGGCCCCGACGGCCCCTACCGTCGCGGGCATGACACCGCACTTCGACGTGATCGGCATGGCCGTCACCGACATGGCCCGCACGCTCGACTTCTACCGCCGCCTGGGGCTGGCGATCCCGCCCGGCGCCGAGTCCGAACCGCACGTGGAGATCACCCTGGCCAACGGCGTCCGGCTGGCCTGGGACGCGGTCGACATGGTCCGCACCTTCGACCCCGGCTACACGCCGGCCACCGGCAGTCCCCGGGTGAGCCTGGCCTTCCGCTGCGCCGACCCCGCCGAGGTCGACCGCTGGTACGCCGAACTGACCGGCGCCGGCCACCACGGTCACCTGCCGCCCTGGGACGCCTTCTGGGGGCAGCGGTACGCGGTGGTGCACGACCCGGACGGCAACGGCGTCGATCTGTTCGCCCCGCTCAAGACCGACTGACCGGGCTCCCCGGCCGAGATCTCCGGGAGCCGGTCACCGGCGCTGCCGGGGCAGCAGGCGGGTCGGGGGGACGCCGGCCAGCTCGGTCACGTCGCGGGTCAGGTGGGCCTGGTCGGCGTACCCGGCGATCGCGGCGGCCTCGGCGAGCGGGGTGCCGGCGCGGGCGAGGTCGAGGGCCCGGCGCATCCGCAGGATCCGGGCGAGGGTCTTCGGGCCGTACCCGAACAGGAGCTGGCTGCGCCGGTGCAGGGCGCGGGCGCCGAGGCCGACCTCGGCGGCGGTGGCGGCGACGCTCGCGCCCGCCGCCAGCCGGGCGGCGACGTGGCCGCCGAGCGGGTCCGGTCCGCCGGCCGCCCGCAACCGCGCCAGCGCGACCGTCTCCAGCAGCGCGGCGACCGGCCGGCCGGGGGCGTCGATCCGGTCGGCCAGCTCGTCGGTCGTTCGGCCCCACAGGTCGGCCAGGGGTAGCCGCCGGTCGCGCAGCTCGTGGGCGGGCACCCCGAAGACCGCCGGTCCGACGCCCGGCGGGAGTCGCAGCCCGACCCAGCGCTCCCCCGGCTCGCTGAGCGACAGGTGGGCGGTGCGGTCCGGACCGGCGATCAGCAACCCGGCCCGGCTGGACCAGAGCAGATCGAGGCAGCCGTCCGGCAGCACGCGCGTCGGCCCCGCACCGGCGGCGATGCTCTCCCACACCACCGCCCCCGCGATCCCGGCCGCCCTCCGCTCCCGGTACATCCCCCCACCCTCCCACCAACCGCCGGTGATCATGAAGTTGTCGTCGCGCACACCGGCGTGTCACGACGACAACTTCATGATCGACGGGGGGGGTGGTCAGGGCCGGCGGTGGTGCATGGCGAGGCGGAGCAGGACGAAGCGGAGCGCGGTGGCCGCCAGGTTGGCGGCGACCAGGACGGTCAGCTCCACCACGCGCGGGGGCGTTCCCGCGGCGGAGTGCAGCACCGCCAGTGATCCGCTGGTCAGGGCCAGGCCGAGGGCGAACGCGAGCAGCCCCTGGAGGTGGTGCCGGCCGGCGTGCCGGCGCCCGGTGACGCCGAAGGTGAGCCGCCGGTTGGCGGCGGTGTTGGCCACCGCCGTGACCAGCAGCGCCAGCAGGTTCGCCGCCTGCGCCCCGAGCGGTCCCCGGGCCAGCACGAACAGCACCAGGTACGCGAGCGTGCTGGCCACGCCGACCGCGGCGAACCGGACGAGCTGCCGCGGCAGCCCCACCGGGACCTGGGCCGGTGGCGGGGTCAGGGGCGCCCGGCCGACCTGCTGGCGCAGCTCCGCCAGGGGCAGCGCCCCGGTCAGCAGTCCCCGGCCCAGCCGCCCGATGCCGCGCAGGTCGGCCAGGGCGGTGGCCACGATGTCCACCCGGCTGTCCGGGTCGTCCACCCAGTCCACCGGCACCTCGTGGATCCGCAGCCCGGCCCGCTGGGCGAGGACCAGCAGCTCGGTGTCGAAGAACCAGCCGGTGTCCTGGACCAGCGGCAGCAACCCGGCCGCCACGTCGGCGCGGATCGCCTTGAACCCGCACTGCGCGTCGGAGAACCGCACCGCGAGGGTGCCGCGCAGCAGCAGGTTGTAGCCCCGGGAGATCACCTCCCGCTTGGCGCCCCGGACCACCCGGCTGGTCCGCGCCAGCCGGGTGCCGATGGCCAGGTCGGAGTGGCCGGAGATGAGCGGTGCCACCAGCGGCAGCAGCGCCGCCAGGTCGGTGGAGAGGTCCACGTCCATGTACGCCAGCACCGGCGCCGGGGAGGCGGACCAGGCCGCTCGCAGCGCGCGGCCCCGACCCTTGGCGTCCAGGTGCAGCACGCCCACCTCGGGCAGCTCCGCGGCCAGCGCCTCGGCCGCCGCGAGCGTGCCGTCCACACTGGCGTTGTCCGCCACCGTGATCCGGAACGGGTACGGGAAGTGCTCGGTCAGGTGCGCGTGCAGCCGCCGTACGCAGGGTCCCAGGTCGGTCTCCTCGTTGTGGACCGGGACCACCACGTCCAGCACCGCCGCGGGCGTCACCGGCCGGGCCCGTACCGCCGCCCGGGGTTCGCTCGTGCTCGTCATGGTCAGCCCTGCTTTCCGCTGCTCAGGTCGTACACGGTGACGCCGTCCACGGTCTTCGCGGTGAAATGCTCCGCGACCCAGCTGGCGATCTCCTGGGACGCGCTGCTGCCGCCGTTGGCCCGGAACCCGCCGCCACCGATGAAGTAGTGGATCTTCCCAGCGGCGACGTACTGCTGGAACTGGGCGAGCGTCGGCGACGGGTCGCTGCCGTTGAAGCCGCCGATCGGCATCACCGGCTCACGGGTGGCGAGCTGGTAGCCGGAGGCGTTGTTCGACCCGATGGTCGCGGCGATCCAGGTGTAGTCGTCGGCGTCCGCCGCCAGCAGCGCCGTCATCTCCGCGCTCGGCTCGCGGGCGTCGAGCAGTCCGCCCATGCCGCCGCCCTCCGACCGGCTCCCGCCGCCCGGGAACTGGCCGCCGCCGGGGAAGCCGGGGAACTGCCCGTTCTGGGCCGTCCCGCCGTTCTGGCCCGTGCCGCCGTTCTGACCCGTGCCGGTGCCGTTCTGGCCGGTGCCGTTCTGGCCACCCGGGAAGCCGGGGAACTGGCCGGTCGCGCCGCCCGGGAAGCCCGGGAACTGGCCGTTCTGACCGGTGCCGCCGTTCTGACCGGCGCCGTTGCGGCCGGGGAACTGGCCGTTGCCACCGTCCCGGCCGCCCGGGAAGCCGCCGCCGGGGAAGCCGCCGGGGAAGCCGGGGCCGAAGGCGCCCTGGGCGAACGGTCCGGCGCTGGGGATCGAGCCGGTGTGCGGGGTCGACGCCGTCTGCAGCGAGTAGGCGACCGGGCCGGCGAGGGCGGCCGCGGCGCCGAGCGCCAGCACCACCGGGGCGATCCGGCGGGGCAGCCGGTCGGCGAGCAGCAGCAGCAGCGCTGCGGCGGCCAGGCCGACCACCAGCACGGCGGCCCGCAGCCACGGGTGCCAGTCGGCGCTGCGGCCGAGCAGGTGCCACGACCACCAGGCGGTGACCGCCAGGGTGACCGCGAGCGTGGCGGTGGCGGCGAGGGCGCGCCGCCGGTTCCCCGCCGGACCGCCGGCCGGGGGAACGGGAGACGCGGCCGGCGGCGGCACCGGGCCGGACGTGGCGCCCACCGGCGCAATCGGGCCGGACGCGACGGCCGGGGCGTAGCCGGCGGCGGTGGGACGGGGCTGCGGGGCGGAGCGGGCCCGCCACAGCATGGTCCCGCCGATGCCCACCAGCGCGCCGATCGCGGGGGCCAGTGCCACCGTGTAGTACGGGTGGAAGATGCCGGACATGAAGCTGAAGATCAGCCCGGTGACCACCAGCCAGCCGCCCCAGAGCAGCAGCCCGGCCCGGGTCCGGTCGGTCCGCGCCGCCCGGCCGGCCAGCACCAGCCCGGCCACCAGCAGGATCAACGCGGCCGGCAGCAGCCAGGAGATCTGCCCGCCGACCTCGCTGTCGAACATCCGCAGCAGGCCGGACTGGCCGGAGAACGGTCCCCCGCCACCGCCGCCCATCCGGCCGGCGCCGCCGACGCTGCCCTCCTCGTCGCCGGTGATCCGGCCCAGGCCGTTGTAGCCGAGGGTGAGTTCCAGGATGCTGTTGTGCTGCGAGCCGCCGATGTACGGGCGGGCGCTCGCCGGCACGAGTTCCACGATCGCCACCCACCAGCCGGCGGCGACGACCACGGCCAGCCCGGAGAGCAGCAGCTGCCGGATCCGCCGCCAGAAGCCGGTCGGCGCGGCCAGCAGGTAGACCCCGGCGAAGACCGGGATCACCAGGAACGCCTGGAGCATCTTGGTGAGGAAGCCCAGGCCGACCAGCGCGCCGGTCAGCATGATCCACCGGGTGCTGGCCGTCTCCACCGCGCGCACCGTCGCGTACGCGGCCGTGACCAGCAGGAAGACCAGCAGGGCGTCGGGGTTGTTGAACCGGAACATCAGGGTGGCCACCGGGGTGACCGCAAGCACCGCACCGGCGACCAGGCCGGCGGTCGGGCCGTACCAGCGGCGGACGGCCGCGTACAGGACGCCGACCGAGGCGACGCCGAGCAGCGCCTGCGGGACCAGGATCGACCAGCTGCTCAGCCCGAACACCCGGACGGAGAGCGCCATCAGCCAGAGCGAGGCGGGGGTCTTGTCGACGGTGATCGAGTTGGCCGCGTCGGAGGAGCCGTAGAAGAACGCCTTCCAGCTCTCCGAGCCGGCCTGCACCGCCGCGGAGTAGAACGCGTTGCCCCAGCCCGAGGCGCCCAGGCCCCACAGGTAGAGCAGTGCGGTGGCCAGCAGCAGGCCGGCCAGGGCCGGTCTCGCCCAGCGCGGGTCACGGCGTGGCGGTTCGGCGGGCGGGCGGGCCGTCTCCGTCCGAACCGGTTCCGGGGCGGGCACGGGGGCCGGGTCGGTTGCGGGCGACCCGGCCGTGGGCGCGGTCAGCAGGCTCTCTGTTCTGTCCATGCCGGCAAGCCTCGGGCAGCCCGCTGGCGCACCCCCATGAACGACCTATGCGTCGGCTGTGGATCCCGGCAGCCGTACCGTGAAAACGGTCCGGCCGGGGCGGCTGGTCACCTCGACCCGGCCGTGGTGCGCCTCCACCACCGCGGCCACGATGGCCAGGCCGAGGCCGGTGCTGCCGTGGGCGCGGGAGCGCGAGCTGTCCCCGCGGGCGAAGCGCTCGAAGACCTCCGGCTGGAGGTCGGCGGGGATGCCCGGGCCGTCGTCGGCCACGCTGACCTCGACGCCGTCGGGGACGGGGGCGAGCCGAGTGGTGACGGTGGTGCCGGGCGGGGTGTGCACCCGCGCGTTGGCGAGCAGGTTCGCCACCACCTGGTGCAGCCGGTGGGCGTCGCCGGTGACGGTGACCGGCTCGTCGGGCAGGTCGAGCTGCCAGCGGTGCTCGGGGCCGGCCACGTGGGCGTCGCTGACCGCGTTCACCACCAGCGCGGTGAGGTCGACCGGCTCGGTGGCGAGGGGCCGGCCGGAGTCGAGCCGGGCGAGCAGCAGCAGGTCGTCGACGAGGCTGGTCATCCGGGTGCTCTCCGACTCGACCCGGCGCAGCGCATGCGCGACGTCCGGCGGCACCTCGTCCCGGCCGCGCCGGGCCACCTCGGCGTAGCCGCGGATCGCCGCCAGGGGCGTACGCAGCTCGTGGCTGGCGTCGGCGACGAACTGGCGTACCCGCGTCTCGCTGGCCTGCCGGGCGGCGAGCGCGGCGGCGACATGCCCGAGCATCCGGTTGAGCGCGCCGCCCACCTGTCCCACCTCGGTACGCGGGTCGGTGTCGGACGCGGGCACCCGGACCGACAGCGCCACCTCGCCCCGGTCCAGCGGCAGCTCGGTGACCCGCGCCGCGGTGGCCGCGACCCGGTTCAGCGGGCGCAGCGTGGCCCGGACGATCAGCAGGCCGAGACTGCCGGCGATGATCAGCCCGGCGGTGATCACCCCGGCCTGCGCGACCACCATCCACATCACCGTCTCCTGTACCGAGGAGAGCGGGTAGGCGAAGATCAGGACGTCACCGTCGCTGACCTGGCGCGCGACGGCCCGGTACTCACCGTGGTCGCCCAGCTCGACGGTCCGGGGCTGCCCGTCGGTGGGCTGCCGGGTGAGCGGAGCGATCTCGCCGGACTGCAGCGGCTCGACGGTGCCGGCGGTGGTCCGGATCGTGCTCGAGAAGACCTGGCCGTCGATCATCTTGACCGCCACCGAGTCGGGCGGAAAGCCGGGCGGCGGTTCCAGGGCGTGTGACTCGTCGTCGCCGGAGCGGGGAAAGGAGGACTGATCCCGGAAGAAGGGCGGCACCTCCTCGCGCCGGCGGTCACCGGCGGTGAGCTGGTTGTCGACCTGGCCGATCAGGAAGTGCCGCAGGGCGACCGTGGTCAGCCCGCCGATGCCGATGCTGACCAGGGCGAGCAGGCCCACCACGGAGAGCACCAGCCGGCGGCGCAGCGACCAGCCGCCGAGCCGGCGACGCAGCCGCCCCGCGAGGTCACTCCGCCGGTCTGAGGACATAGCCGGCGCCCCGCAGCGTGTGGATCATCGGCTCGCGGCCCGCGTCGATCTTCTTGCGCAGGTACGAGATGTACAGCTCGACGACGTTGGCCTGGCCGCCGAAGTCGTAGTTCCAGACCCGGTCGAGGATCTGCGCCTTGCTCAGCACCCGGCGCGGGTTGCGCATCAGGTAGCGCAGCAGCTCGAACTCGGTGGCGGTGAGGGTGATCAGGTCGCCGCCGCGGCGTACCTCGTGGCTGTCCTCGTCGAGGCTCAGGTCGCCGACGGTGAGCACGGCGTCCTCGCGGGTGGCGACCGCGAACCCGGAGCGGCGCAGCAGGGCGCGCAGCCGGGCGATGACCTCCTCCAGGCTGAACGGCTTGGTGACGTAGTCGTCGCCGCCGACGGTGAGCCCGGCGATCCGCTCCTCCACGGCGTCCCGCGCGGTCAGGAAGAGCACCGGCACGGTGGGACTCTCCTCGCGCAGCCGGCGCAGCACCTGGAAGCCGTCGAGGTCGGGCAGCATCACGTCGAGCACGACGGCGTCCGGCTTGAACTGCCGGGCGGTGCTGATCGCGGCCATCCCGTTGCCGGCGGTGGAGACCTGCCAGCCCTCGTAGCGCAGCGCCATCGAGAGCAGGTCGGTGAGCGTCGGCTCGTCGTCCACCACCAGCACCCGTACCGGCTCACCGTCCGGTCGGCGCAGCTCGATCCGGCCCTGCGCGGCCCGCCCTTCCATGACCATGCCCCCATCGTGGGCGGCCCCGCTGTGCCGGGCCTGTCCCGATCCTGTGTACCAGCTGTGCGGGCCGACGGGGCGATTACGGGCGCGCCGCGCGCGGCCGGCCGGGTTCGACCGCGGCCGGGCCCGCGAACGCCGGCCGGGGCCGCCGCGCCCGGACCGCGGACCACACAGCCGGACCACAGGTACGGCCCACCTCACCTCCAGCCGGGCCGGGCACGCTGCCGTCATGAGCGTGGACGGGACCTTCGAGGTCCGCTGGTGGTGGCGGGACCGGCCGGTACGGGTGGCGGTGTCCGACCGTACCGCGCTGCCCGCGGCCCGGCGTGCGGTGGCCCGCCGGCTGGCCGGGCTGCGCGCCGTCGACCTGGAGCTGGCCCGGGCGCACCGGGCCGCCGGCCGGCCGGTCCCGGTCGGGCCGCTGCTGCGTGAGCTGGTGTCGGTGGCGCTCGGGGCGGCCGGGGCGAGCGGCGGGGCGGTGGACCCGACGGTCGGCGCGGCGCGGCTGCGCCGGACGGTGGGACCGGTGCCGAGCTGCGGCTCCGGCTGGGGGCGGATCGATCGCGCCGCGGACTGGCGGGCGGTGTCGTTGCGCGGCGACCGGCTGGCGGTGCCGCCCCCGCGCTGGCTGGACCTGGGCGCGACGGCCACCGCGTATCTGGTGCAGCGCTGCGCGGAGCAGGTGGCGGCCCGGCACGGGACCGGGGTGCTGGTGGCGGTGGGGTCCCGGCTCGCGGTGGCCGGCCCGGCGCCGGTCGGTGGTTGGCGGGTGGCGCAGGGCCCACCGACGCTGACCGGCGGCGCGCTGGTCACCGCCGACGTGCTGCGCCCGGACGGCGGCGGGGTACGCGATCCGCGTACCGGTGGGGCACCGGCCTCGCCGTGGGCGGCGGTGACGGTCGCCGCCCCGGATGCGGCGCGGGCCGCGATGCTGGCGGTGGCCGGGTTGGCGCGCGGCGCGGACGGCCCGGAATGGCTGGCCGGGCAGGGCGTGCGGGCCTGGGCCCGGACGCGCCCGACGACCCTTCCGCAGCCGGCTACCCGGTGGTAACTTGCCGGCATGTCCATCGACGGTCGTCCGCCCGGCCGGCTGGCCGGCAAGGTGGTGCTGGTGACCGGGGCGGCGCGTGGCATCGGCGAGCACACCGCCCGGCTCGCCGCCGCCCGGGGCGCGAAGCTGGCCCTGGTCGGCCTGGAGGGCGACCGGCTGGCCGCGCTCGCCGCCGAGCTGGGCCCCGGCCACGTCTGGTTCTCCGCCGACGTCACCGACCAGGCCGCCCTGGACGCGGCCGTCGAGGGCACGGTCGCGGCACTGGGTGGCATCGACGCGGTGGTAGCGAACGCCGGGGTGGCCAACCGGGGCACGATCGCCGTCGGTGACGTCGAGGCGCTGGTCCGCACGGTCGAGGTGAACCTGGTCGGGGTGATGCGCACGGCGGCGGCGACCGTGCCGGCACTCACCGCCCGCCGGGGCTACCTGCTGATCGTCTCCTCCGCCGCCGCGTTCGCGGCACTGCCCGGGATGGCGGCGTACTGCGCGTCGAAGGCCGGCGTGGAGCACTTCGGCACCGCGATCCGGCTGGAGTTGGCGCACCGCGGGGTAGCGGTGGGCACGGCCCACCCGTCCTGGGTCGACACCGACCTGGTCCGCGAGGCGCGCGCCGACCTGCCGGCGTTCGAGGCGGCGCTGGGCCGGCTGCCCTGGCCGATGCGGCGGACCACGTCCGTGCAGGAGTGCGCCACCGCGTTCGTCCGGGCGATCGAGCGCCGGCGGCGCAGGGTGTACGTGCCGCGCGCCGTCGGCGCCGTGCAGGCGGTGCGGTCGCTGCTGGTCAGCCCGGTCGCCGACCGGCTGATCGGGCGTACCGCGCGGACGATGGTGCCGCTGGTCGAGGAGCAGTCCCGGGCGCTGGGCCGCGGGTTCGGGGTGAGCACCCCGCCGGAGGTGCGGCGGTGAGCGCCCCGGTGGAGGTGGTCTTCGAACGGCGCGGCTCCGGGTCGCCGCTGGTGCTGCTGCACGGCATCGGCCACCACTGGGGCGCCTGGCTGCCGGTGCTGGACCGGCTGGCCGAGGCGCACGACGTGATCGCGGTGGACCTGCCCGGGTTCGGCCGCTCCCCGGTGCCCATCGCCGGCCTGCCGAAGAACATGGCCGGGCTGGTGGCCGGCATGATCGAGTTCTTCGCCGCACTCGGCCTCGACCGTCCGCACGTGGCCGGCAACAGCCTCGGCGGGGCGATCGCCCTGGAACTGGCCGCCGCCGGGGCGGTCGCCTCGGCCACCGCGCTCTCCCCCGCCGGGTTCTGCACGCCCCGAGAGCTGCGCTGGGCGCTGACCGTGCTGGCGCTGCACCGCTCCGCCGCCCGGCTACCCGATCCGGTGCTGCGATCGCTGTTCGGCTCACCGGCGCTGCGTGCCCTCGCCATGGGCATGATCCTGGCCCGGCCGAACCGGATGGCCCTGGACGCGGCGCTGGCCGACGCCCGGGCGCTGCGCGGGGCGCGCGCCTTCCGCGCGGTGGCCCGCGCGGGCCGGGGGTATGCGTTCGCCGGCGCGCCCACCGTGCCGGTGACCGTGGCCTGGGGCACCCGGGACCGGATCCTGCCCTACCGGCAGGCCGCGCTGGCCCGGACGCGGCTGCCGGCGGCCCGGCACCTCGATCTCACCGGCTGCGGGCACGTGCCCATGCACGACGACCCGGACCTGGTCGTCTCGGTCATCCTCGACACCATCCGGGCGGCCTGAGCCGGTTCACTCGGTGGCGCCGAACGGCTCGGTACGCACGTACCGCATGGTCCAGGTGCCGTAGCCGTCGCGCCGGTCGCGTTCGTAGAGATGGTCGGCCTCGCCGCCGCCCGGGGCCGCCGCCCCCTGGGGGTGGCGCATGATCCAGCGGTGCGGCGGCTCGCCGCCCGGCTCGGCCGGCAGCTCCCGGACCAGGTCGTGGGCGGGTCCGCCGACGAACCGTACGCGCACCTGAGCCACTCCGCACCCTCCGTCCCGTCGCCGGCACCGAACGTCACCACAAGCTACCCCGCGCCGCCTCCGCCGGCCGGGAAACCCCCGGCGGTTTGCCCTGCTCAACGCCCGGGTACCGCGACCCAGAGCAGCCGGAACGAGGATGAGGAGTGGTCGATGAGGACGCTGGGCGGGCGGTACGAGCTCGAACAGCGCGTGGGCATCGGCGGCATGTCGGAGGTCTGGCGGGCCCACGACCTGGTGCTGGACCGGACCGTCGCGGTGAAGCTGATCTCCTCCGGCCTGGATGGCGAGGACACGTCGGCGGAGCGGATCCGGGACGAGGCGCGCTCCGCAGCCCGGCTGGTGCACCCAAACGTGGCCAGTGTGCACGACTTCGGCACCGCCACCGCGGCGGACGGCCACGAGCTGCCGTACATCGTGATGGAGCTGGCCGAGGGGGAGACGCTCGCGGCGCACCTGCGCGCAGGCGCGCTGGACTGGCGGATCGCGGTCCGGGTCTGCGCCGAGGTGAGCGCCGCACTGGCCGCGGCGCACGCGCACGGCATCGTGCACCGGGACGTGAAGCCGGCGAACGTGATCCTCACCCCGGCCGGGGTGAAGGTGCTCGACTTCGGCATCGCCACCTCGCCCGGGGCGGTCGACCACACACCGGACGGCATGGTGGTGGGGACCCCCGCGTACCTCGCGCCGGAGCAGCTGGACCGGCAGCCGGCCACCCCCGCCGCCGACATGTACGCCCTCGGCGTGCTGCTCTACTACAGCCTGACCGGCCGCCTCCCGTACGCCGCCGGCAGCACCACCCAGCTGCTGGGCGCGCGGCGCCGCCAGCCGCCGGAGCCGCTGCCCGAGATCGAGGGGCTGCCGCCCGAGATCGCCGACCTGTGCCGGCGGTGCCTCGCCGACGACCCGGCCGCCCGACCAACCAGCCTGATGGCGGCGCTGCTGCTCGCCGAGGTGGTGGACGCCCGGGTGTACGTGCCGATGCTGGCGACGATGCCCCGCCAGCGGACCGCGCCGGTGTCGCCGTGGACCGACCGGGCGGCGTCCGAGGCGACCGAGGCGATGGCCGTGCCGACCCCGGAGTGGACGCTTTCCTGACCTCCGCCCGACACCTCCGGCCTGCTCAGGGGCGGTTTCGCCGGGCGGCGGCCGGGTAGCCGGGCGGGTGAGTGACGGGAGGAACGCGATGCCGGATCCGAGTTCCTGGCTGCCCGAGACGGCCACGGCGACCGCTGCGGGCGGCCACGTACGCACCGACGACGGCGGGCTCTCCTCCGCCCTGGCGTCCCCGCTGGCGCCGCACTGCACCGGCCTGACGCCCGAGCAGTTGCTGGCCGCCGCGTTCGCCTCCTGCCTGCACCACGCGGCGGTGGAGGCGGCCGGTGAGATCACCGACGAGGCGCACACCGTCGAGGTCACCGCGGAGGCGAAGCTCGGGCGTGACGACGACGGCCGCTACCGGGCCGACGTGCACGCGGAGATCTCGTCGGCGGGGCTGACCCGGAAGCAACTGGCCGACCTGGTCGCGTACGCCGATCGGCTCTGGCCGTTCTCCAGCGACGACAGCAGTCGGCACCGGCTGACCGTGACGCCGGCGGAGAACGGGCGGCACTGACCGTTCACCAACGGAACCCGGCGGTCACCGCCCGGTGGTCGCTGTCCGGGGTGTGCAGCACCCCGGCCGCGGTGGGGGTGAGCCCACGGTAGAGCACGTGGTCCGGGCGGGTCACCGGGAGTTCCGCCGGCCAGGTGAAGCCGAACCCCTGCCCGGCGTCGGCCTGCGCGTCGCGCAGCAGCCGGGTGAGCGGGACGAAGACCCGGTCGGTGCTGGCGGTGTTGAGGTCGCCCAGCACCACCAGCCGGGGCGCCGGATCGGCCCGTACGGTCGCGGCGAGGGCGGCGAGGGTCTCGTCCCGGGTGGCGGTGTGCCCGGCCCGGGCGGAACCGAGGTGGACCACGTACACGACCAGGTCCCCTCCGGGCGCGGCCACCACCGCCCGCAGCGCCCGGTCCCAGCCGAGGCCGGTGTCCACGCCGTGCGACTCCTGGATCGGCCACCGGCTCCACAGCGCCACGGTCGACACCGCGGCCCGGTGCGGGTAGCGCCGGTCCAGCGCCGTCCCGACCCGGGCGTCGTCGTCGACCTCCTGGAGACCGATCAGATCCGCCCCCGCGCCGGCGACCGCGTCGGCGGTGGCGGCCGGGTCGGGGTTCCCGGAGCGGAGGTTCTGGCTGGCGACGCGGACGGAGGCGGGTTCGGCGCCGGCCGCCGGGGGCAGCCAGGCGCCGCCGTAGAGCGCCAGCCAGGCCACCGCGGGGAGCGCCACGGCGAGCAGCGCCCGCCGGGACCGGCGCAGCAGGGCCGCGAGCACGAGCGGGGGTACGCCCAGACCGAGCAGCGGGGTGGCGCTGTCCAGCAGGCTGCCGAGGCCGTGCACGTTGGGCACCGCCCGATGTCCGGCGATGAGCACGGCGAGCAGCACGGCCAGGCCGGCGATCAGCAGTCCCCGCCGGTCCGGGCGACCGCTCGGCTCGCCGGCGGCCCGTTCGTCGACCATCTGCCCCGTCACCGTCCGTATCGTATCGAGCCCCGCCCGGCGCGGCGGCCATGATCCCGGCACACCCGATCCACCCTGCCGCCCTCTTCGCGGAGGTGGGGACATCAACCGAGCGGCAGGGAGGCTGTCCCAGGTGGCGGGGGTACGCATGGGCCGAACGGAGGAGGCGTGACCGACGCGCCGCTAAGGTGATCATCCGCCCGGTTCGACCGGGCCTTTCTTTTATTTCCGATAAATGCGAAAGGCAAGGAGCGCCGGTTTCATGATTCACCGAGCGTAATGCCGGTGCGGATCATGGCAAATTGTGGCGCATGCCACCAACTACCCCGATGGCAAGAACCCGAACGCTTTCTAGCCTCGGCGGGTGCATCCCGACGACTCCCCCGAGCAGCAGCCGACCGAGAAGCGCCCCGCTCGCCGTACGATCGACCCCGCATCAGCCGAAAGGAGGATCGGCCGTCACCGGGCCCTCGAGCCACCCCGCCGCCGGGTGCTCGCCTCCAGCCCGGGCCGGATCGTGGTCGCCACCGGCGTGACCTGCTGTCTCGGGCTCATCGGGTTCGCCTGGGCGGAGCAGCCCGGCCAGCGCCACGAGCCCGTCCGCGAGATGATGGCCGACCGGGCGGCCGACGCCGCGATCGACCGGGCCTCCCGGGACTACCAGCGCTCCGCGCCCCCGGTCACCGTGCCGGTCACCCCGATCCCGGCTGCCACCCCGAGCCCGGCGCCCACGAAGAAGGCCGCGAAGAAGAAACCGGTCCGGCCGGCGCACCCCCGCCCCGTCGCCGGCCTGGACCAGCGCCAGATGGACAACGCCAAGGTGATCGTCGACGTCGGGCGGGCCATGAAGATGCCGCGCCGGGCCCTCGTCGTGGCCATCGCGACCGCCATGCAGGAGAGCAACCTCTACAACCTGGCCAGCGACGTGCTGCCGGAGTCCTTCGACTACCCGCACCAGGGCAGCGGCTCCGACCACGACTCGATCGGCCTCTTCCAGCAGCGGCCCAGCAGCGGCTGGGGCACCGTGGCCCAGATCATGAACCCGGCGTACGCGGCCCGGGCCTTCTTCTCCGCGTTGAACGAGGTGCCCGGCTGGGCGGACATGAGCATCACCGGGGCCGCCCAGGCCGTGCAGGTCTCCGCCTACCCCGACGCGTACGCGCAGCACGAGGACCGGGCGACCACGGTGGTGGCGGCGCTCGTCTGAGCCGGAACTCAGGCGGCGCTGCGTTCGGCCGGCCCCGGCCCGGGGTCGCCGCCCGCACCCGCCGCGACCCGGGTCGCCGGCACCCCGGCGGCGGCCGTCGGGGTGTCCGCCGGAACGGCCTCCGCGCGCCCCCCGGCCAGGATCTCCTCCACCCGCGCCTCGCGCCGGCGGCGGGCCAGCAGCGCCGCCTCGAAGTCGCGGCGGGCCCGGACCGCCTCGGCGTACGCCTGCTCGCGCACCTGGCGGGCCTCCTCCCGGGCGGCCTCCAGCTCGCTGCGGGCCTGGGCCAGCAACTCGGCGGCCTCCCGCTCGACGACCGTCGCCCCGGCCAGGACGGCGGCCACGTCGCCCTCGGCCGGCGCGGTCCGGCGGCGCAGGAAGTCGCAGAGGTGGGTCGCCTCCTGCCGGATCTGGTCGAACTCACGGCCGGCACCGGCGGCGCTCTCCGCCCGCGCCGCGAGCCGGACCAACCGGATTCCCAGCTCGTCCAGGCAGGAATCCACCTGCCGCTGGTCGTAGCCGGTCTCAACGACGGAGAACCTCATACTGTCGCCCCCCAGGCAGCTGGTGTTACTTCCCCACCTGCCGATCCTGGGTGGTGCCGGCCGCGACCGCGGCGGTTCCCACAAAATGTTCAGTATCCGAGGGCTCGGACTTCCGGCGCCTCCCGCTCAGGGGTGCTTGGGGAGCACCACCACGCGGCCGAAGAACTCGTCGATGCGGTGCACCACGTCGTTGAAGTCATCGAGGTCGATCGGCTTCGTCACGTACGCGTTGGCCTGCAGCGTGTAGCTGCCGACGATGTCGGTGTCGGCGTTGGAGGTGGTCAGCACGACGATCGGGATGGTTCGCAGGTCTTCGTCCTGCTTGACCTCGCCGAGCACCTGACGCCCGTCCATCCGCGGCATGTTCAGGTCGAGCAGGATGACGTCGGGACGCTTGGCCTCGGTGTGCCGGCCCTCCCGCCGGAGGAACTCCATCGCCTCCTGACCGTCGTTGACCACGTCGATGACCTTCTCGACGTCGGAGTCCTCGAGGGCCTCCTCGATCATGAGAACGTCACCCGGGTCGTCGTCCACCACGAGGATGCGAACGGGGCTCGGCGTGCGGGGGCCCATGGGATACCTGCTTCGGGTCGGGGAGGGCGGAGGGAAGGAGGGAACGATCAGCCGCTGGCGGGGAAATCTAGCCGATCAGAGGGCGGACGGCGAGGCCGGGTTGGGCGTGTCCGCGTCGTATCGCAGGACGTCGGCGAGGCCGGTGACCTGGAGCACCCGGGCCACCCGGCCGGTCGCCCCGGTGACCCGGAGCCAGCCACCGTCGGCGGCGACCCGGTTGTCCCCTCGGACGAAGGCTGCGATGCCGGTGGAGTCGCAGAAGGTCAGATCGGTGAGGTCGATCAGGAACCGCCGCCGGCCCTCCGCGGCCAGCCGGTCGACGGCGTCGTTGAGCTCCGGAGCGGTGCTCATGTCGAGCTCGCCGGCGAGCCGGAGGCAGGCGTCGCCCCCATTCCAGTCGGCATACGTGAGGGTGAACGTCACCGCGGCCCCTCTCGCTCCCGACGCAAGCAGAGACGCTTGCAGTTCAGCAAGTATACGCGGGTTACCCGTCGGCGTCGGAACGAGGCGTTCAGTGGCCCGGCGCGTCCGGCGGCGTGCCGACCAGCGCCCGGGCCCGGTCCAGGAACCGCGCGGCGCGGGGGAAGTCGCGCAGCTGCTGTCCATAGTGGTCGAGGGTCAGCCTGACCGCGCTCGCCGGCACGTGCCGGCTGCTCAGGATGGCCACCAGCCAGCCGACGAACTCGGTGAACAGCGTCTCGTCGTCGACGTAGAGCGCGGCTGCCAGGAAGTCCACGATGTAGCCGAGGTCGCTGATCGTCGAGTCGAGCTGCGCCGGGGTGTAGTCCCGCACCGACGGCACCCGCTCGCGCAGGTCGGCCAGCGCGCTGTCGATCAACTCGCCCCGCCGCTTGGCCAGGCTGGTGTACTCGTCGTCGGCGAGGTGGTCCAGCTTGGCCGGCGGCACCGTCCGCAGCGCCCGCTCGTCGGCGACGAGCTCGGCCGCGTCCGGCGCGTCCGGCGCCCACGGCACCCCGAGCACCTCGGCCCACCGGCCGGCGTCGCCGAAGCCGCGCCCGCCGACCACGACCGGCACGTCGGACCGGCGGCACGCTTCGATCATCCGGTGCGCGTACGGCAGCCGCATCGGTAGAGCGCAGGCCAGCGCGACCGCGTGCGCGTCGTACCGGTGCAGGTAGGACACCAGGTGGGCGGCGGGGACGCTGGCCCCGAGGAAGATCACCTGCCAGCCGCGCAGCCGCAGCACCTCGGCCACCAGGCGCGCCGGCAGCGCGTGCCACTCGCCGTCCATGCAGGCGACCACGATGCGCCCGCGGGTCGGGCGAGGATTGACGTACGCGGCGACCGCCGCCACCACCCGCTCGCTGATGTGCGTGGCCGCGTGCTCCTGGGCCACGCTCCACTCGTTGCGCGCCCACCGCTCTCCCACCTCGGCCTGAGCCGGGGCGACCAGGTCGAGCAGTACCCGCTCGGCCGGCACGCCGGCCTCCAGCAGCCCGGTGGCGACCTCGACGGCGGCGTACTCGTCGGCCTCCGCCAGGCACTCCAGGTAGCCCGGGTACGCGGCGGCCGGGTCGGCCTCCGTGGTCGTCGCGGTCACGCGCGGGCTCCTCTCGCATCATGGTCGGCGCGAGCCGGCGCCGGCACCGCGTGCAGGTGGCGGGCCGGCCGGACGCCCGCGCCGGCAGCCCGCAGCGCGAGCACGGCGATGTCGTCGTGGTCGCCGTGGGCCAGCCAGTCACAGGTCACCTGCTCGACCCGCTCGGCCAGGGCCGCGGCCGGCATCCGGTGGCAGCCGCTGACCACGTTGAGCAGGCGGTCGGCGCCGAACTGCTCGACGCCGCGCCGGCCGCCCCGGGCCTCGGTCACCCCGTCGCTGTAGAGCAGGCAGGTCTCGCCGGGCGCCAGCCGTACGGTGACCTCGCCGATCCGGGGATCCGGCACGACGCCGATCAGCATGCCGCTCAGCGGCACCACCTCGACCTCGCCGGACTCGCGCAGCACCAGCGGCGGAAGGTGCCCACCGCCGGCCATGGTCAGGGTGAGGCTGCCGTCGCGGTGCGGGCGGACCACGCCGAGCACCATGGTGGCGAACCGGCCCTGCCCGTGCGCCTGGGTGGTCTCCAGCAGGGCGTCGTTGAGCAGCTTGAGCAACCGCCCGGGCTGCGACTCGACCCGGTGCAGCGCGTGCAGGCACTGGCGGAGCTGGCCGGTGAAGACGGCCGCCTCCACGCCCTTGCCGGACACGTCGCCGAGAAAGAAGACCGAGCCGCCGTCGGCGAGCCGGTGTGAGCCGTAGAAGTCGCCACCGATCCGCAGCCCCGCCTGCGCCGGCCGGTACGCCGTGCCCCACTGCACGCCGGTGGCTGCCGCCGGCTCGACCGGCAGCAGGCTGGCCTGGAGGGTGTCGGCGACCTCGGCCTGGTCGCGGTAGAGCATCGCGGTGGTCAGCGCCGCGCCGCCCCGGGCCGCGAAGGCCCGGACCAGGTCGAGGTCCGCCTCGTCGTACCAGCGGGAGGAGCGGCGGGCGACCAGCAGCACGCCGGCCGGGGCGTCCCGGCCGGGTAGCGGCACCACCCGGGCGGTCGCCTCGGCCGCCGCCAGGCCGGGCAGCCAGCCGGCCTCGACGGCCTGCTCGACCAGCCAGTCCAGGGCGTGCGGCTCGCTGCCGGCGAGGCCCTCCTCGATCGCGCCGGGCAGGGCCGGGGCGGCGAGCATGCCACTGTCCACCGTGGGCGCCTCGTCGTCGGCGCGGGCGGCCCGCCACCAGCGGGCCCGGCCGGAGCGGGGGGCCAGCACCAGCACGGCCACGTCGGCCAGGGTGGGTACGGCGAGCCGGACCACCGCGGCGGCGGCCCGGTCGGGGTGCAGCGGGTTGCCGAGCTTCTCCCCGACCACGGCCAGGAACGCCGACCGGGCCCGCTCGGCGAGCAGCGCGTCGGCGCGGCTGACGCTCTCCGTGACGTCCTCGACGTACCAGCAGCGGCGGCCCGCCGACAGCGGCACCTGCCGCACCCGCAGCCGCCGCTCGTGGTGGGTGAACTCGGCCGGTTCCGCGCCGAGGAGGGCGTCGACGCCGGCGACGGCGAGCACCTCGCCGGGCGCCACCTCGGGGAGCAGCCGCTCGGCCACCGGGCTGAGGTGCCGCACCACGCCGTCGACGTCGCAGACGATCAGGCCCTCGCGGAAATGTTCCACCACCTCGGACCATTCGGGGTTGGCGAGACCGCGGTCCGGCGCCAGGGGCGGCAGGACGGCCGGCGTCGAAGCGGCGGCGGACCACGCCGGAGCCCGTGCGGTACTCGGCGTGGAGATCCGTCCGTCGCCCGGGTCGGAATCCCTGACGTCGGCAGCAGTCACCAGCTAAGCCCCACTCCTTGTCGATACCCTCGGCCCACCGGAAACGGCGCGTGTGGTCAAATCCCTTCGCCCCACCCTACGCCGGTATGCCGGGACCGCCACCCGCCCGGCCTGCGGAGCCTCCCGGCGGCACCGAGCGGGTCGGTCCGGGGGTTGTTACGATCCGCACGTCCCCTGCCCGACCCGGCAGCCCGCGGAAAGGCGTGATGGTGGTACCCCAACGGAGAAGGTCCGAGGCAACCCCGCTGAGCATCTCCGTGGACCGCTCCGAGCTCTCGGCACCGGTCATCAGGATCAGCGGTGACCTGGCCTTCACCACGGCCACGCCGCTGCGTAGCGAGGTGGACCGGCTGCTCGCCGAAGGCCCCGGGACGCTCGTCCTGGACTTCGCCGACCTGCTGTTCATCGACAGCACCGGCCTGTCGGTGATCGTGCACGCCTGGCGGGAGGGGCAGCAGGGCGGCACGGCGATCGCACTGCGGGACACCCCGCGCTTCCTGGCCACGATCCTGGACATGACCGGCGTGACCGGTCTGCTGGCCCGACCGCAGCCCTACGTCGGCGCCGAACGGCCCGTCGCGGGCGGTTTCGCCTCCGCCTGACCACCCCGGGGTTTCCCGATCGCCCGCGACTGGGAACATGTACCCATGCCCTCCCAGCTGTTGACCATCGAGGTGGACCGGCTCGAAGCCGGGCGCGCCCGGCTTCGGCTGACCGGCGAGGTGGACTTCGACACCGCCCCCGACCTCATTGAGACGGCCGCTGAGCTGCGCCGGGACGGCTACCAGGAGCTGCTGCTCGACTTCGGCGGGGTGGCTCTGTGCGACTCCTCCGGGCTGAGTGCGCTGGTGGTGATCCACCGCGCGGGCGCCGGTGCGGTCCAGCTCAGCGGGATGAACGCGCAGGTCCGGCAACTGCTCGACCGCACCGGGCTGGGCGAGTTGCTCGCCCTGCCGCCGCGCGCCGTGACCGACGAGTCCCGCGACGTCGGTTGAGGCGTTTCCCGGTCTCCGGGCAGGGGGTGGCCCCCGACCCTGGGACCAGGGGCCGGGGGCCGGGGAGGGGTGGCTCAGGCGGCGGGCACCGGTTGCAGCCGCGGTCCGAAGTCCCGCAGCTCCCCCACCGTCGGCGGTTCAGCGTCCTCAGGGGCGCCGGAATCGGGCGTCTGGAAGAGATACCGGACGAACTGCCCACCCGCCTCGTTGTCGTCCGCTCCGGGCCACTGCCCCACACAGTCGACGCCGACCACCTCGCGGCCGGTGCCGTCGGCCTCCTCGACCAGCGCCCACAGCGTCACGGCGTAGGAACGGGTGGTCTCGGGTTCGACCTGCCACCGCGCGTACCAGCCGGGGCGAGCGGGGACGATCTCGACGATCCTCTTCATGACGACCTTCCCTTCCGCGTGCATCGGAAGTCTCCGGGTCCACTCCGATAGTGGAGCGCCGCCGGGTGAGCGCCCCTCACCCCCAGCGAATGAAGCTCGTCGCCCGCCGGCGGCACCGTTTCCTTCCCCGGAGCGCCGGGAACGCGACCGGCGCAAGGCGCAACCCGACGAGGAACGAGGTGGGACGATGCGCAAGCAGATGGAGGGCGACAACCAGCGCCGCCGGACGCTGGCCCGCGAGGCCCGGGAACGCGGCCGTCGGCCGAGCGAGACCGGCGCCAGCCTGAGCGCGTCCAAGCAGGTCACCTCGCTGGACCAGCGGGAACGGTCCGGCCCGGCACCGGCCGGCCGGCACAAGCCGGACACCACGCGCGGCGGTCCCGCGCCACCCCCGGCGGGGGTGCCGGAACGGCCGCGCCCGGTGCCCGACGGGAGCCGCGGACGGGTGGCCACGCTGGGCTACCGCGATCTGGTCGACGACGTCAGCCGCCGGTCCGGGGTCGACTTCTCCACCGCGAAGGTCGCGGCGGAGGCGACCGTGCTCGCGCTGGCCTGGGCGCTCGACGAGGCCGAGCGCGAACGGCTGCTCGAGGCGGTGCCGGTGAAGCTGCACGACGTGGTACCGGTGGACGGCATCGAGCGCCGCCGGGACCTGCCCGGCTTCCTGGCCGAGGTGGGCCGGCGCAGCCGCCTCACCCCGGAGCAGGCGCGGTACCAGGCCGAGGCGACGCTCGCCGCGTTGGCCGACGCGGACGGTGACCTGGTGGAGTCGCTGCGCGTACCGGACGGGTTGCGGGACCTGCTCGCCCCGCCGGAACCGGGCGGCGGCCTGGTGGGCCCGACGTCTGCCACCGCGCCGCTGACCGAACAGGAGTTGCGCGACGCGCTGGCCGGGCTGCCGTACTGGTCCAGTGACCGGCAGTCGCTGGTGCGCACGATCGAGTTGCCCGCCGGGAACCTGGACCGGGTGCTCGACCGGCTCGACCAGCTCCGGGTGGAGACCGGGCGCGCACCGCAGATCGGCCGCCCGGACCAGGACAGCGCGGTGATCACCGTCCGGACCCAGCAGGTCGACGGGGTGTCGGCGCTGGACGTGGACCTGGCCCAGCGGGTCGACGGCGCGATCGACGAGGCCGGCGCCGGCATCAACGCCGGCTGAGCCGCGGGGGGGGGGGGGGGGGGGGGGGGGCGAGGGGGGGGGGGGGGGGGGGGGGGGGGGGGGGGGGGGGGGGGGGGGGAGGGAGGG
>NZ_JBVJJA010000065.1:0-29198 GCF_055586005.1 Micromonospora sp. NPDC051924 | reverse complement strand
GATCATCGTCGTCACAGGCCACCTCCCGCACCGCACCGGCCTCGCCCTTGTCCTTGTCCTTGTCCCGGTCCTTGTCCCGGTCCTTGTCCTGGTCCCGGTCCTTGCCGGCGTCGCTCGCATTCTGCGGCGCGGCTGCGCGGTTCTCCGACACGCGCTGCGCGTCATCGGACTTGTTGTCCCGAGCAGCGAGGCCACCGAGCGCCGCCAGACCGACGACGCCGGTCAGCCCGGCCACGCCGGTGGCGACCCAGAGCGCCCGCCGCCTGCTCGTCGGCGGGGTCATCCGAGCCCCGCCGTCGGAAGTCGTTACGTCGTTGGACATCAGAGCCTTCCGCCCTTTCGGTTTCTACCAAAGGGGTCGCACCACCCGAGGTGGGTCGACCAGCTACAAACCGGTTGTAGCCTCTGATCGACACCGTATGAGAAGGATCCTCGCGACGCGGACGTATAAGAAAAAATTGCGCATTACGCCCATACCCGATCGGGTGGTGCGAGCAGGGGCGCGACCGCCCGGCAGGGCAGCAGGGCGCGCAAACGCGACGGGCCCGCCCGGCGGCGTCGGACGACGACGAAACGTCGCAGACGCCGGCGGGCGGGCCCGTCGCGGGTCGTGCCTCCCGGTCAGCCCGGCAGGCGGGGACCGGCCTCGCGCTGCTCGGCCAGCCAGGTCTCCACCTCGTCGGAGCGGCGCGGCAGCCCGGCCGAGAGGTTCACCGGACCGTCGGCGGTGACCAGGATGTCGTCCTCGATCCGGACGCCGATGCCGCGCAGCTCCTCGGGGACCAGCTCGTCCTCCGGCTGGAAGTACAGGCCCGGCTCCACCGTGAGCACGTAACCCTCGCCGAGCGGCCCGTCCCGGTACATCTCCTTGCGGGCGTTGGCGCAGTCGTGCACATCGATGCCCAGCATGTGGCTGGTGCCGTGCAGGGTCCAGCGGCGGTAGACCGTGGAGGCCGGGTCCATCGCCTCGTCCACGCTGACCGGCAGCAGCCCGAGGTCCTTCAGCGCCTCGGCGAGTACCCGCATCGAGGCCAGGTGCACGTCACGGAACGCCACCCCTGGCTTGCACATCTCGATGCCGGCCTGCTGGGCGGCGTAGACGGCGTCGTACACCTGCCGCTGCAGCGGGGTGAACCGGCCGTCGACCGGCAGCACCCGGGTCACGTCCGCGGTGTAGAGGTTGCGGTTCTCCACGCCCATGTCCATCAGCAGCAGCTCACCCGGACGGGTGACGCCGTGGTTGTGCACCCAGTGCAGGATCGTGGCGTGCTCGCCGGCGCCGACGATCGAGCCGTACCCGACGTCGTTGCCGTCGTACCGGGCCCGCAGCGCGAAGATCCCCTCCAGCAGCCGCTCGGAGGCCGCCCGGTCCGCCGGCAGCGCCCGGGCCACGTCCTCGAAGCCGCGGACGGTCGCGTCGCAGGCCTCCTGGAGCTGGGCGACCTCCCACTCGTCCTTGACCA
The DNA here is from genome assembly GCF_055586005.1 of Micromonospora sp. NPDC051924. Classification (NCBI taxonomy): domain Bacteria; kingdom Bacillati; phylum Actinomycetota; class Actinomycetes; order Micromonosporales; family Micromonosporaceae; genus Micromonospora; species Micromonospora sp. NPDC051924. Next base: position 27,735 of record NZ_JBVJJA010000065.1, on the reverse strand, counting down.
GCTTCAGCTCGGAGATCGCGATGGCCAGCTCGCGGTCCCGGCCCGGCTGCCCGTCGGCCCGGGCCCCGTCGTACGGCCGCACCGCCGCGTCCACCCCGGCGTCGAAGCCGCGCAACACCCGGGTACGCCCCGGCGCCAGCTCGGCCAGGGCCGCGTCCAGCTCGGTCAGGTCGGCGGTGGGCAGCCCCAGCTCGGTCGACTTCTCCTTCAGCGTGGGCCGGCGACCCACCCACAGCTCGCCGTGCCGGCTGCGGAAGAACTCGTCGGTCTTGCGGGAGGACCGGGGCCGCATGAACAGCGTGGCGTCCCCGTTCGGGCGCAGCACCAGCACGCTGTCCGGTTCGAGGTCGCCGGTCAGGTAAGCGAAGTCGCTGCCCGGCCGGAACCGGTGGTCGGTGTCGTTGGCCCGTACCTTCTCGTTGCCGGTCGGGATGACCAGCGTCTCCCCGGGGAAGGCCGCGGCGAGCGCGGCCCGCCGCTTGGCGTGGTTGGGCACCTCCGGGCGGGGGCCGACCGGCAGTTCGGTGTCCCGCCAGCCCTGCCGCATGAACGCCAGGAACGCCTCCGGGAAGTCCGGGTCGTGCGACTCCGTGCCATCCGCCGGCTTGCCCTGCTGCGTCCGCTCCTCGGCCATGATCCGTCCTCCTCGAGCCTCGTCGCTGGTCCAGACGGTATCGCGCGCACGGGAGCGGGAGGACCCTGCGGTGCCGCGACGTCCGCACGACCCGCGTGAAAAGATGACCACCATGTGCGGACTCCTGGCCTTCTTCAGCGCGCGCGGCGACGCCGCCGCCCACCGCGACCACATCGCCGGCGCACTGGAGTGCCTGCACCACCGCGGCCCGGACGAGACCGGGGTCGAGGTGGTCGGCGACGCCTCCGGCCGGTACGCGGACGGGGTGTTCGCCCACAAGCGCCTGGCGATCATCGACGTGGCGCTCAGCCACGAGCCGCTGCCGTACGCGAACGGTCGCTACCTGCTCACCTTCAACGGTGAGATCTACAACTACATCGAGCTGCGGGACGAGCTGATCCGGGACTACGGCGCCCAGTTCGCCACCAACGGCGACGGTGAGGTGATCGTCGCCGGCTACCACTACTGGGGCGAGCAGGTGCTCACGAAGCTGCGCGGCATGTTCGCCTTCGTGATCTGGGACCGGCAGGAGCGGCGGGCCTTCGGCGCCCGGGACTACTTCGGCATCAAGCCGCTGCACTACCTGGAGACGCAGGACGGCCTCTACCTCGCCTCGGAGAAGAAGGCGCTGCTGCCGTTCGCCCACTCGGCCTACCAGGGCGACGCCGGGATCGACACCGCCAACCTGAGCCACTACCTGACCCTCCAGTACGTGCCGGAGCCCGGCACCCTGCACAAGGGGATCAGCCGGATCGGGTCGGGGGAGTACCTGACCTGGAGCCCGGGCGGCCGGATCGAGGTGCGCCGCTGGTACCGGCCGGTGTTCCACCCGGCCCCGGTGGCCGACGAGCAGAAGCTCTACCACGAGATCCGGGAGACGCTGCGGGAAAGCGTCCGGATGCACATGCGCTCGGACGTGCCGGTCGGCTCGTTCCTCTCCAGCGGCATCGACTCCACCGCGGTGGTCGCCCTGGCCCGGGAGTTCAACCCGAACATCCTGACCTTCACCGTCGGGTACGACGTGCCCGGCTACTCCGAGATCGACGTGGCCCAGGAGTCGGCCCGGCACCTCGACGTGACCACCATCCCGACCAAGATCGGGCCGCAGGACATGATGGAGGCGCTGCCGAAGATCGTCTGGCACCTGGACGACCCGGTGGCCGACCCGGCGCTGGTCCCGCTCTACTTCGTGGCGAAGAAGGCCGCCGAGCACGTCACCGTGGTGCTCTCCGGCGAGGGCGCGGACGAGTTCTTCGGCGGGTACACGATCTACCGGGAGCCGCTCTCGCTGAGCGGCGTCAACGGCCTGCCCGGCGGGGTGCAGAAGGGCCTGCGGGCGGTCTCCAAGGCCATCCCGCAGGGCGTGAAGGGCAAGAGCTTCCTGGAGCGCGGCACCACCCCGATCGAGCAGCGCTACTACGGCAACGCCCGGATGTTCACCGAGGAGGAGAAGCAGCACCTGCTGCGCCGGTACGACCCCTCGGTCCGGTACACCGACGTCACCGCGCCGATCTACGCCGAGGCGACCGAGCTGGACGACGTCACCAAGATGCAGTACGTCGACCTCTACACCTGGCTGCGCGGCGACATCCTGGTCAAGGCCGACCGGATCTCCATGGCGCACTCGCTGGAGGTGCGGGTGCCGTTCCTGGACCGGGAGGTGTTCAACGTCGCCGCCGGCATCCCGGTCGACCTGAAGCTGCCGCCCCGCTCCGAGGCCACCAAGTACGCGATGCGCCAGGCGTTGCAGGGCGTCGTTCCGCCGGCCATCGTGAACCGCAAGAAGCTGGGTTTCCCGACCCCGACCCGGGTCTGGCTGCGTGGCGAGATGTACGAGTGGGCCCGGCACGTGCTGGCCACCTCGGGCGCGGGCGACCTGATCGACCTGTCGTACGCGATGCGCCTGCTGGACGAGCACAAGCGGGAGGAGGCGGACCACTCCCGCAAGGTGTGGACCGTGCTGATCTTCTGCATCTGGCACGCCATCTTCGTGGCGAAGACCCTCGACCCGGGCATCCAGCGCAACCAGTCCGCCCTGCTCACCAAGCCGGTCGTCGGCAGCATGGTCCGCTGACGCGGATCTGGAAACGGGCCCCCGGCGCCGCCGGGGGCCCGTTTCACTGCCCGCTCACCTGCCGGTGCAGGTGACCGTGGGCATGGTGTTGGTGCCGGAGCTGTTGGCCAGGAAGCCGAAGATCGTGCTGCCCTCCGGGGCGAGGGTGCCGTTCCAGGACTCGTTGGTGACGGTCACCGACGACCCGCTGGTGCTCGCCCTGCCGCTCCAGACCTGGGTGAGCGTCTGACCGCTGGGCCAGGTCCAGTTCGCGGTCCAGCCGGCCCACGTCCGGCTGCTGTGGTTCATGATCTGGACCTCGCCCTGGAACCCCCCGCTCCAGGCGTTGACCACCTTGTAGACGGCCATGCAGTCGCCGCTGCCCGGCGGCGGCATGGTCGGGGTCGGGCTCGGCGAGGTCGGCGTGGGCGTCGGACTGGTGGGCGACGGCGTCGGGCTGGTGGGGGTGGGGGCCGGGGTGGTGGGCGACGGGGTGCCGCCCGGGCCGATCCCGGTCACCTCGCCGTTGCCGCCGTCGAAGGTCACGTCCGAGCAGCCGAAGAAGTTCTCCTGGCTGTCCGAACGGACCCAGCGCGAGTAGATGATGTGCCGGCCGCTCTTGTTCGCCGGCAGCGTGCCGTTGAAGTAGTAGTGCCCGTCGTTGGTGCCCGGCGAACCGACCGACGGCGGGTTGGTCACCGTCAGGAACGGCTGCTCCTCCAGGTCGCTCCAGGCCAGCGGCCGGGTCGGGCTCCAGCTGTCCCTGGTGACGTAGAAGTAGAAGGTGCCCGGGTGGTGGGCCCAGTTGCTGTACCGGAACTCCATCGTCCGGCCGGCCGTCAGGTGGGTGAGCGGCCAGTCGGTGCGGGCCGCGTCGTAGCCGGTGAAGTTCGGGTTGCCGCCGCTGCACAGCTTGCCGTCGGGGATGAAGCCGACGGTCCGCCCGCCGGCGTCGGAGCGCAGCACGCTGAACCAGTTGTAGAGCGAGTTCGGCCCGCTCTCGGCGACCGCCGCCGCGCAGGCGGGGTTGTTCGGCTTGATCTCCCCGGTCGCGGTGAGCCCGTCCTTCCAGCACAGGTAGGTCCGGGCGCCCGGGGTCATCGCCGCGCCGTGGGCGGCGGCCGGGTCGGAGTTCGAGGCCAGGGCGAAGGCGCCCAGGGCCAGGGTGGCGGCCGCGGTGAGCAGCGCGGCCGTACGGGATCGGTGCACGGGTTCTCCTGACTCGCGGGGCGCGACCCGCTGCGGCCCGCCCCGCTGCGACGAGCGGATGCGACTGATCGCGGCGCCACGCCCGGCGGTCGGAGTGCGGCCGGGGACGTGCGCCGCCAGCGGTCCGTGCCACGGACCGGTGTGCCCTCGCGTCGGCTCGACCCGGCTGCCGGCGGCGCGGCAGCCCCCGCGCCACTCCGGCAAGCGCAATCCGACCATGGCCGCCGCATCGCATGCAATAGCTGACCGTCGATGAGCGTCGCGTGCCGCCCCGGGATGCGCCAGGATCGGGGGTGGGAACGGAAGGAGGAGTGACTATTTGTCGATTTCCTCCGCATGTCGGTCTATGGTTGCCTGTTGTTGGCAGCGGCATTAACGACTCCGACGTGCTGTCGGGGTGCGACGCTACGAGAGGAAGTCAAGCAGGCGAGTCTGACCGTGGAGGGTGGTCGGTGAAGGTCACGCGGATCGCCTATTCGGCACGGCTGAACGCGGGTAAGTATGCGGCGTTGCGGGAGCAGGCCGTCCGGTTGGGCCGGGTTCGTAGCGAGGTGTGGCAGCGTTACGGATCGATCGACGGTGTCGGTTCGGGGTTGAGGGACCGGCAGGTGCGGGATCGGTGGTTGGCCGACGGCGCGCACGTGCGCTTCGGGGTGCTGGCGAATGCGTGGAAGGAAACTGTCCGCGACGCGATGGCCCACATCGGAGCCAATCTGGCGGCAGCGAAGGTGGAAGTGCGTCGGGCGGTCTTCCGGCGTACGAGCGATCCGGTCGAGCGCAAGCGGATGCTGGGCGCGTTAAAGGCGGACCGGTGGGCTGGGGACCCGTTCCTGCCTCGGCAGATGCGCAAGCATTGGAAGCGTGGCCGCAATCGCACGTACGATCAGATCGTGGTGCGCGCCGACCAGCACAATAGCGTCGTCGACGGGCGCGGCCGGTTGTGGCTGGCGGTCCCCGGCCTCGAACGCCGCAGGATGATCCGTATTCCGCTGTCGACGACGGTCGCGCCGACGGGAACGCTGCGGCTGATCCTGCGCGGCGGCCGGGTCGAGGTGCACTATCCGATCGACGCCTCGCAGATGCGGTCGTCGCAGCGGCCCTGCGGCATTGCGACGGTCGGCGTGGACAAGGGCTACACCGAAGCCCTGACCGACTCCGACGGCGACCACCACAGCACCCGCCTCGGCCAACTGCTGACCAGCGAGTCGGACCGATTGAAGGAACGCAACCGGCACCGCGCGAAGCTGCGCTCGATCGCCAACACCGCCGCCCTGCACGGTGACCACGCGAAAGCGCACCGGATCAAGACCAACAACCTCGGCACTGTCAAGTGGGACCGGCAGGCCGTCCGTCACCGCGCCCGGGTGCGTACGGAAATCTTCACCGCCGTGCACCGGGTCGTCGACAAGGCCGCCACGGTGGTCGCCGAAGACCTCAGCCGAAGGTTCGCCGGGCGCAAGGCGCTCGGCAAGAATCTCAACCGCCGCCTCGCCGCGTGGACCAAAGGGGTCACCGCCGAGGCGCTAGCGAACGTGTCGGAGCGCAGAGGTTCTGCGCTCGTGCACGTCAACGCTGCCTACACCTCACAAACCTGTCACCGCTGCGGACGGTTCGGCCGACGTGGTGGGGACCGGTTTCACTGCACCTGGTGCGGGGTGGTGTGGCAGGCCGACGTGAACGCCGCGATCAACACCCTGCAGCGAGCAGGCGACCCCGACATCGCCCTGCACACCCCACATCAGCGGGTGAAGCAGATCCTGCAGGACCGGACCGATCGCCACCGGACCAGACTGCCGGTCCAGGACTCCGGCCCGGTCACCGCCGGACGGAGAGCGAAACATCCGAACCGCTCAACAACGAGCAACTAGTAGGAAGCAGCCAGGATGGGGTACGCGGTGGTGCTCGGCGAGGCGCTGGTCGACCTCCTCGACGCCGAGTACGACGGGCAGCCCGTCTACCGGCAGGCGGTCGGCGGTGGGCCGCTGAACGTGGCCGTGGCGGTCGCCCGGCTCGGCGCCGACGTCCAGTTCGTCGGGTCGCTCGGCGACGACGCCCTCGCGGAGCGGATCCGCGCCTTCCTGACCGACGCCGGCGTCGGGCTGGCCGGGGCGGTGACCGTACCCGCCCCGACGGCCCTGGCCGTGGCCACCTTCGCCGGCGCGGAACCGGACTTCCGCTTCTACGGCGAGCCCCGCTCGTACGCCCTGCTCGGCCCCGAGGACCTGGACGTGGCCCTGGTCGAGGGGGCGGACGTGCTCTACTGCGGCTCGATCGTGCTGCTCGACCCGCCGGTGCTGGCCGCGGCGCGGCGGGCCTGGTCGATCGCCGGGGCGCTGCGGGTGTTCGACCCGAACGTGCGGCCCCGCCTGCTCGATGGGCCGGAGGCGATGGACGGGCTGCGCGAGGTGGTCGCCGAGTTCGCCGCGAGCGCCCACCTGGTGAAGCTGAGCAGCGCCGACGCGCGGCTGCTCTATCCGGACGAGCCCGTCGAGGGGGTCGCCGCGTACCTGCGGGAGCTGGGCGCGGGCACCGTGGTGGTCACCCTCGGCGCGGACGGCGCCCTGGTCGCCGCCGCGGAGGACGTGGTCCGCATCCCCGCGCCGAAGGTCGCCGCCGCGGACGCCACCGGCGCGGGTGACTCGGTGATGGGCGCGCTCATCGCCGAGCTGCTCGCCGCCGGCGAGCCGACGGACCCGACGGGCTGGCACGAGCGGGTCGCCTTCGCCCTCCGGGTCGCCGGCCTGGTCTGCGAGTCCCCCGGCGGTGCCACCGCCATGCCCACCCGCGCCGCCGTCGCTGCTCGCTTCCGCCACTGACCACGCATTCTTCCGCCCACCCAGAGCCGGTGCGCCGGGAGCGCGAGGGCCCTCATGCACGGAAGGAGTGGCCATTCCGCGGGCGATGGCCACTCCTTCCGTGAATCAGCGCGGTTCCCGGGGCGGGGGAGGGGGTGGGTCAGCGGAGGCGGGTGAGGGTGTGGACGCAGGCGAGGGAGAGGGCGGCGGCACCGGTGAGGACCACGGCCATCGGCACGCCGCTGCCCTCGCCGCCCAGGCCGACCAGGGGCGCGGCGAGCGCGCCGACGACCGACTGGAGGCCGCCCATCAGCGCGGCGGCGGTGCCGGCGTGCCGGGGGTGCGCGTCCAGCGCCAGCGCGGTGCTGTTCGGCGTGACCATGCCGAGCGAGCCGACGAAGAGGAAGAGCGCCACCGCCACCAGGGCGAGGCTGCCGGCGAGCGCCCCGGTCAGCACGCCGACCGCGGCCACCGCGTTGACCAGCAGCGCGGTGACCAGCAGCCGGCGTGGGTCGGCGCGGTCCAGCAGTCGGGCGTTGGCCTGGCCCGCCGCCACCAGGGCGAGCGCGTTGAGCCCGAAGATCAGGCTGAACGCCGTCCCGGACACCCCGAAGACGTCCTGGAACACGAACGACGACCCCGAGATGTACGCGAAGAGCCCGGCGAACGCGAAGCCCTGGGTCAGCGCGTACCCGAGGTAGGTCCGGTCGGCGGCCAGCGACCGCATGGTCCGCGCGGTGGCGGCCAGGCCGCCGGTGCTGCGCCGCTCGGCGGGCAGCGTCTCCGGCAGGCGCAGGGCGACCGCGGCCGCGAGCAGTAGCCCGATCACCGCCAGGGTGAGGAAGACCGCCCGCCAGGAGCCGAACCGGAGCACCAGGCTGCCCACGCTCGGCGCGGCGACCGGCGCCACGCCGAAGACCAGGGTCAGCCGGGAGAAGTACTTCGCCGCGGCCCGGCCCGAGTAGAGGTCGCGGACCACCGCGCGGGCGACCACCACCCCCATGCCGCCGGCGAGGCCCTGCGCGAAGCGGGCCGCGGCCAGCGCCGGGGCGCTCGGCGCCGCCGCGCAGACCAGCGCCAGCAGGGCGTACGCGGTGACCCCGACCAGGACCGGGCGGCGCCGTCCCCAACGGTCGCTGAGCGGGCCGGTGACGAGTTGGCCGAGGGCGAGGCCGACCAGGCAGGTGGTCAGCGAGAGCTGGATCTGGGCCTGGTCGGCACCGAGGTCGTGGGTCATCGCGGGGAACGCCGGCAGGTACATGTCCAGCGAGAGCGGGCCGATGGCGGTGAGCGTGCCGAGCAGCACCAGCAGGGTCACACCACCGGCGGCCGGGGCCGGCGCGGCGACGGGCGGGCGCACGGTCGTCGGCGCGGTACGGCTCACGGCAGGGTCCCCCCAGGATCGATGATCTCCAGGTAACCTTAGCTCTGTATCCAGAATTGTTGCGCTGTGAAGTAGGTGACCCCGTGCCGACCGAGGAGGCCACCGCGCGGCTCGGCGCCGTGGTGGGGGAGCTGCACCGGCTGCTGCGGCGCAGCGCCGCCGGCCGGGCCAACCGGGACGTCCTGCCCGAGGCCCAGGTGGAGTTGATGCTGCTGGTCCGGGCCGAGCCCGGGATCAGCGGCAAGGAGGCGGCCCGCCGGCTCGGCACCGCCCCGAACACGGTCAGCACCCTGGTCCGCGACCTCACCGACGCGGGCCTGGTGCACCGGGAGCGTGACCCGGCCGACCGCCGCGTGGTCCGGCTGCACCTGACGGATGCGGCCCGGACCCGGATGGCCGAGCACGCGGCGCACCGCGCCGCCCTGCTCACCGAGGCCCTCGCCGCCCTCGCGCCGGCCGACCGGGACGCGATCCTGACGGCCGTCCCCGCCCTGGACCGCCTCCTCGCCGAGCTCCGCACCCCCCGCTGACCCCACCCGCCCACCCCGGCGGCGTTGATCTTGCACTTTGGGTTGGTGTTTTGCCCGTTCACGGAGCATTTGCCGCCACCACATATGCAAGATCGCCGGGGGTGGGGGTGGGGGTGGGGGTGGGGTGGGGTGGGGGTTAGGCGGTGCCGTCGAGTTCGGCGTAGCCGCGACGGGCGGCGATCAGGCCGGGGCGGGCGCCGAACGGGGACTCGGCGGCCACCCGCTCGGGCGGGGCACTGCCGGTGTGGCCGGCCCGGATCAGCCAGGCCTGCTGGACCAGCTGGGCGTGCTGGGCCCGGACGAACTCCACGTCGACCGGCGCGCCGTGGCCGGGCACCACCACCGTGCCCGGGGTGGTGAGCCGCAGCAGGTCGGCCACCGCGTCCGGCCACTGCAACGGGTACGACTCCTCGAACGCCGGCGGTCCGCTCTGCTCCACCAGGTCCCCGGCGACCAGCACGTCCGCGTCCGGCACGTGCACCACCAGGTCGGCGTCGGTGTGCCCGTGCCCGGGATGGCGCAGCACCACCCGCCGGCCGCCGATGTCCAGCACGGTCTCGGCGACCACGGCATGGGTCGGCGCGAGCAGCTCGGTACGGGCCAACTCCGCGGCGAGCGCCGGCTGCTCGTCCCGCATCTCCTCGTACGCCGCCCGGCGCAGGTCGTCCGGGTGGTCGCGCAGCACGGCCGCGGCGCGCTCGTGCGCGTACACCGGGCGGGGTGGATCGGCGGCCAGCGTGGCGTTGCCGAAGCAGTGGTCGAAGTGGTGGTGGGTGTTGACGACGGTCCACGGGTGCGGGGTGACCGCGCGGGCCGCCTCGGCCAGTTCCCGGGCCTGCCCGGCGGTGGAGAGGGTGTCCACCAGCAGGGCCGCGCCGTCCCCGACCACCAGCGTCACGTTCACCTGCAGCAGCGGGTCGCGCAGCACGTGGACGCGGTCGGCGACCTCGACGAACCCGGCGGTCATGACGCCCGCGAGGCGCGCTCGAGGAAGCGCTGCCGGTCGACCAGCAGCCGCTCGACCCGTCCCTCGGCCACCGTGTCGTCGCCGTCGACCACGGCCACCTCGAACAGCAGCCGCCGGCCCTCGACCTTGGTCAGCCGGGCCCGGGCGACCACCGTGCGCCCGACCGGGGTGGCCGCGCGGTGGTCCAGCTCGACCCGGACCCCGACGGTCGTCGACCCGGCCGGCATCCGGGTGGCGGTGGCCGTCACGGTCGCCGCCTCAACCAGGGCGAGTACCCGGGGCGTGCCGAGCACCGGCACGTCGCCGGAGCCCACGGCCTGCGCGGTGTCGGCGTCGGTGACGGTCAGCTCGACCCGGGCGGACAGGCCCGGCGCGAAGGGCGTCTCCGGCTGCTCCTGCATGCCCCGAGCCTAGACGAGCCCGGGCCCGGACGTCCGGCCTGCGGGTGGTCGCCGTCCGTCGATCCGTCGCCCGCCGTTAACCTTGACCGCGATGGCCGTCGTGACAGACCCCCAGCCCCCCGCCCGGACCGGTGCCACACGCTCGCCCGACGGCGGGCGCCGTCGCGTGGTGGCGATGACGATCTGGGGCGCCGCCTTCGTGGCCGCCTGGTTCGCCATCGGCCTGCCCACCGACCCGGCGTACGCCTTCGTCTGGATCTGGGCGGGCACCGTCGCCTGGAACTCCGCCCGCCCGTGGCGCAGCCACCTGCGTTTCGCCCGGGACTGGATCCCGGTCGTGCTGCTGCTGGCCGCGTACAACCTCTCCCGGGGGTTCGCCGACAACGGTGCGACGCCGCACGCCCTGGAGTTGGTCATCGCCGACCGGTTCATGGTGGGCTGGGCCACCGGCGGGGAGGTGCCCACCGTCTGGCTCCAGCAGCACCTCTACCGGCCCGACCAGGTGCACTGGTGGGACGTGCTGGTCAGCTGGGTCTACTTCTCGCACTTCGTGGCGACGCTGGCCGCCGCCGCGGTGCTCTGGCTGCGGGACCGCGCGCGCTGGGGCGCGTACATGCGTCGCTGGGGCTTCCTCTGCGCCGCCGGACTGGCCACCTACTTCCTCTACCCGGCCGCGCCGCCGTGGTGGGCCGCCCAGAACGGGCTGATCACCGAGGTCGCGCGGATCTCCACCCGGGGCTGGCGGGAGATCGGCATGCACGGCGCGGGCAACCTGCTCAACGCCGGGCAGATCGCCTCCAACCCGGTCGCCGCGATGCCCTCCCTGCACACCGCGTTCGCCCTCTTCGTGGTGCTCTTCTTCATGGGCTCGGTGCGCCGGCGCTGGTGGCCGCTGCTGCTCGCGTATCCGCTGGCGATGACCTTCACGCTGATCTACAGCGGCGAGCACTACCTGATCGACGTGCTGGTCGGCTGGGCGTACGTCGGGCTGACCTTCCTGATCGTCGGGCTGGCCGAGCGCTGGTGGGCGGCCCACCGGGCGCGCCGCGTCGGGCCGCCCGCCGAGGCCGCGCTGCCCGCGGCGTCCGACGCCGGTACGCCGCCGCCGTCCGACGCCGGTACGCCGCCGACCGGGGCCGACACCGCCGCCGACACCGATCCCGCCACGGTCCCCGCCGACCGCTGACCGGCCGGTCGGACCTCCACCGCGCGTCCTGGATTCGCCTCGTTCACGGAAAGAGTGGTCATCTCACGCGGGATGACCACTCTTTCCGTGAAACAGCGCACTCCGTGCGGCGGGGGTTCAGCGGCGGCGGGCGCGGTCGGCCCGGCGGGCCGCCTCCGCGCGGGCGGTCAGCTCGGCCGCCAGCTCCCACGCATCGGCCAGGTCCCGGTCGGGTGCGGCCGCGCCCGACCCGCCGGCCGTGTCCGCGTGCACGGTGGCCAGCCGCAGCCGCCGCTGCGCCGGACCCTGGGTCACCCGGACGCTCTGGATCCGGGCGTACGGCACCACGGTCAGCTGCCGGGTGAGCAGCCCGGAGCGGGCGACGAAGACCTCCGCGTCGAGGCCTGCGCCGACCGCCGACCGGGTCAGCGGGCGCAGCCAGCGGGCCCGCCGGGGCGGTGGGGTCGTCGGCAGCGCGTCCAGCCGTACGCCGGGCAGCACCGCCGCCACCACCAGCGCGCCCGTGGCCGCGTCGCCGACCGGGAGCAGCCGGTCCGGGCGGTTCCGGTCGTCCGGCTCGGCGGCCGAGAAGCCGGCCACCTCCAGCCGCAGCCGGAGCCAGCCCTTCATCCGCCAGAGCAGTGGCCAGGTCACCCCGACGGTCTGCACCCGGTGCAGCGGCACGGTCTGCATCCGGGTCTCCAGCAGCCCGTTGCGGACCCGCAGCTGGTCGTCGTCCCGGTCGAGCCGGAAACCCCAGTCGTCGAGCACCCGGCGGACCGGTTGCAGCAGCACCCCGGCCATCGCGGTGAGCGTGCTGGCCACCGCGATGAACGACCAGGAGTCCTCGGAGACGAACTGCGCGATCACGAACGCCAGGCCGAACGGGAGCAGGAACGCCTGCGGGGTGAGCAGTTGGCTGACCAGCAGGTCCTGGTTGCGTACGGTGTGCAGCCGGCGCCCTTCCGGCACCGGCGCGGGCGGCGTGCCGGCGGCGGGCGGGGCGGCCGGGTGGCCGGCGACGGCGAGCAGCCGCTGCCGCAGCGCGGTGGCCTCGGCCACGCTCAGGTACGCCAGGGGCGCCTCCGTCTTGCCCCCGCCGACCACCTCCAGCCGCAGTTCGGCCAGGCCGGTGAGCTGTGCCAGCAGCGGCCGGACCACCTCCACCGCCTGCAGCCGTTCCAGCGGAATCGCCCGGGTACGCCGCCAGAGCAGCCCCTCGTGCACCCGCAGCTCCCGGCCCACCACGTGGTAGCCGGTGTTCCACCAGCTGATCACCGACAGCACGGTGGCCCCGAGCACGAAGATCGCGACCAGTGCGGCGAACCAGCCGAAGCCGACCCGGGACAGTGTCGACCAGGAGAGCCCGGCGATCACCACCACCAGCGACTTGGCCCCGTGCAACGCCGGGCTCAGTGGGTGCAGCCGCTGTCGCGGCTCCTCGCCGGCCGGCAGGGGGGCCGGGTACCCCGGCCAGCCCGTGCCGGGCGGCGCCGGCCAGGCACCGGGCCCGACCGGGCCGGGGCCGAGGTGCCCCGGCGGCGGCGCCGGATGGCCGTACCCGGGCGGCGCCGGCCAGGGCGAGCCGTTCGCGACGGGCGCGGCGCTGTCCGGGGGAGGCGGCGGGGTGGCCGGCCGGTCGTCGCCGGCCGGCGGGGTGCCGGGCTCGGCGTCCGCCGGGCCGTGGCTCACAGCCCCTCCGCCCGGTCCTCGCCCAGCGCGGTGAGCCGGTCCCGGAGCCGGGACGCCTCCGCCGGCCGCAGGCCGGGCACCCGGGCGTCGCTCGCCGCGGCGGCGGTGTGCAGCTGCACGGTGGCCAGGTCGAAGGCGCGCTCCAGCGGACCCGCGGTGACGTCGACGAACTGCATCCGCGAATACGGGACGATGGACAGCCGCCGGACCAGCAACCCGTGCCGGACCAGCAGGTCGTTCTCCCGTTCGGCGTACCCCCAGGCGTGCACCGCCCGGACGATGGTCACCACCCGCCAACCGGCCAGCAGCACGGCCACGCCGAGCGCGGCGCCGAAGAGCCACTGCCCGCTGACCGCCCAGCCGATGCCGAGCACCACCAGCCCGACGGCGAACAGCACACCCAGCCGGATCAGCTCGACCCAGATCAGGTCACGGGAGATCGGCTGCCACGAGACGGTGTCCGGCCAGGGCTCCAGGGGGCCGGGCGGGGCCGGCGGGCGGCCGGCGAGGTCGTCACCGTGCACCGGGCTGCGCTCACTCCGCTCGCTCACGCCGCCGCCTCGCTTCGCTCGCCGGCGGCGCGAGGCGCCACGCTGCTGAGCTGAATGGCTCGCTCGCTCCGCTCGCTCACGCCGCCGCCTCGCTTCGCTCGCCGGCGGCGCGAGGCGCCACGCTGCTGAGCTGAATGGCTCGCTCGCTCCGCTCGCTCACGTTTCGAGCGTAGGTGATCCAGGCACCGGGACCACCTCGCGGAGGAAGCCGCGCGCGTCGAGGAAGTCGCCGAGGGATCCGCGATGGTCGGCGCACGCCAGCCAGGTCTTGCGCCGGTCGGGCTCGTGCAGGCGGGGATTGTTCCAGCGCAGCTCCCAGACGGCGGGGGCGCGGCACCCGCGCGCCGAGCAGATCAGCGGCTCGTCGGCGGGAGTGGGAATGGTCACCGGGGCGAGTCTAGGGGCCGCGCGGTGAGAAGTTTAGCGCCGGGCGGCCACGGGGGGAGCCGCCCGGCGACGGGGTGAATCGTACACACGCCGGACCCCTTGTTGTCCACCCGTGTTCAGCGTTTTCCGGGCGCCGGGACGGCGTGGCAAAAATCGTCCATCTCCCGGCCTCGGCTCCCAGGAAGGCATGACAGTCTTGATACGCACCACACCGCGACGACGACCAAGCTGTGGAGGACCGGTGGCCCAGCCGACCACGCCCGACGCCCCGACCCCGACCGAGGCTGTGCCGGACGCGCCGGCCCTGGCCGCCACCACCCCGGCGCAGGACGCCGGCCTGCTGGAGCGGGCGTTGTTCGAGATCAAGCGGGTGATCGTCGGCCAGGACCGGATGGTCGAGCGGATGTTCGTCGCCCTGCTCGCCCGGGGCCACTGCCTGCTGGAGGGGGTGCCCGGCGTCGCCAAGACCCTCGCCGTGGAGACCCTGGCCAAGGTGGTCGGCGGGTCGTTCGCCCGGGTGCAGTTCACCCCGGACCTGGTCCCGGCCGACATCATGGGCACCCGGATCTACCGGCAGTCCAGCGAGAAGTTCGACGTCGAGCTGGGCCCGGTGTTCGTGAACTTCCTGCTCGCCGACGAGATCAACCGGGCCCCGGCAAAGGTGCAGTCGGCGTTGCTGGAGGTGATGAGCGAGCGGCAGGTCTCCATCGGCGGGGAGACCCACCGGGTGCCCGACCCGTTCCTGGTGATGGCCACCCAGAACCCGATCGAGCAGGAGGGTGTGTACCCGCTGCCGGAGGCGCAGCGGGACCGCTTCCTGATGAAGATCCTGGTCGGGTATCCGACCGACGCCGAGGAGCGGGAGATCGTCTACCGGATGGGCGTCGCCCCGCCCGAGCCGGCCCGGGTCTTCGACACCGCCGACCTGATCGCCCTCCAGCACAAGGCCGACCAGGTCTTCGTGCACAACGCGCTGGTGGACTACGCGGTCCGGTTGGTGCTCGCCACCCGGGCTCCCGCCGAGCACGGCATGCCCGACGTCGCGCAGCTCATCCAGTACGGGGCCAGCCCGCGCGCGTCGCTCGGCCTGGTCCGGGCCTCCCGGGCGCTGGCGCTGCTGCGCGGCCGGGACTACGCGCTGCCGCAGGACGTGCAGGACATCGCCCCGGACATCCTGCGCCACCGGCTGGTGCTCAGCTACGACGCGCTGGCCGACGACGTACCGGCCGACCACATCGTGCATCGGGTGATGTCGACCATCCCGCTGCCGGCGGTCGCGCCCCGGCAGCAGGCCACGCCACCGCCACCGGCCGTGCCGAACGCCGCCGGCTGGCCCGGGCAGCGGCCGTGAGCCCACCCACCTCACCGCCGGCCGGCGGCGACCGGTCCGGCGCCGTGCTGTCCCGGTTGCAACTGCTGGTCACCCGCAAGCTCGACGGGCTGCTCCAGGGCGACTACGCCGGGCTGCTGCCCGGGCCGGGCAGCGAGGCGGGGGAGTCCCGCGAGTACCGCCCCGGCGACGACGTACGCCGGATGGACTGGCCGGTGACCGCGCGGACCACCATGCCGCATGTGCGGCGTACGGTGGCCGACCGGGAGCTGGAGACCTGGCTGGCGGTGGACCTGTCGGCGAGCCTGGACTTCGGCACCGGGAAGTGGCTCAAGCGGGACGTGGTGGTGGCCGCCGCGGCGGCCCTGGTCCACCTGACCGTCCGGGGCGGCAACCGGATCGGCGCGGTGGTCGGCACCGGCGGACCGGTGCCGGCGCGGACCGGGCGGTGGCGCGGCGCGCCCCCCGTTCCCGGACCCGGCACCCTGGTCCGGCTGCCGGCCCGGGCCGGGCGCAAGGAGGCGCAGGGCCTGCTGCGGGCCATCGCCGGCACCGAGATCCGCCCCGGGCGCAGCGACCTCGGCGCGCTGGTCGACATGCTGAACCGACCGCCCCGCCGGCGCGGCGTGGCCGTGGTGATCTCCGACTTCCTCGCGCCGCCGCAGCAGTGGGGCCGGCCGATCCGTAAGCTGCGGGTCCGGCACGACGTGCTGGCGATCGAGGTAATCGACCCGCGCGAGCTGGAGCTGCCCGACGTGGGGGTGCTGCCGGTGGTCGACCCGGAGACGGGGGAGCTGCACGAGGTGCAGACCGCCGACCCGGGCCTGCGTCACCGGTACGCCGAAGCGGCGGCCGCCCAGCGCGCGGCGGTCGCCGCGGAGCTGCGCGCCGCCGGCGCAACCCACCTGCGGCTGCGTACCGACCGAGACTGGCTGCTGGACATGGTGCGATTCGTGGCCGCGCAGCGGCACGCCCGTACCCGAGGGACGACGCGATGATCCGTTTTCTGCAACCGTGGTGGCTGCTGGCCGTGCTGCCGGTGCTCGCCCTGGCCGCCGCGTACGTCTGGCGGCAGCTGCACCGCCGCGCGTACGCGATGCGGTTCACCAACGTCGACCTGCTGCGGACCCTCGCCCCGAAGGGACTGGGCTGGCGGCGGCACGTGGCGGCCACCGCGTTCCTGCTCTGCCTGCTGGTGCTGGCCACCGCGCTGGCCCGGCCGGCGGTGGACACGAAGGAGCCGCTGGAACGGGCCACGGTGATGCTGGCCATCGACGTGTCGCTGTCCATGCAGGCCGACGACGTGGCGCCGAACCGCCTGGAGGCCGCCCAGGAGGCGGCCAAGCAGTTCGTCGGGGAGCTGCCGGAGAGCTACAACCTCGGGCTGGTCTCGTTCGCGAAGTCGGCGAACGTGCTGGTGCCGCCGACCAAGGACCGGGGTGCGGTGACCAGCGCCATCGACGGACTGGTGCTGGCCGAGGCGACGGCCACCGGGGAGGCGGTCTTCACCTGCCTGGAGGCGATCCGGTCGGTGCCCGCCGACGGTGCGGCCGGGATCCCGCCGGCCCGGATCGTGCTGCTCTCCGACGGCTACCGGACCGCCGGGCGGTCGGTCGAGGAGGCGGCCGCGGCGGCGCAGGCGGCGAACGTGCCGGTCTCCACCATCGCGTTCGGCACCGACTCGGGACAGGTCGACATCGGCGGCCAGCTCCAGCGGGTGCCGGTGGACCGGATGGCGCTGTCGCAGCTCGCGGAGACCACTCAGGGCTACTTCTACGAGGCGGCCTCGGTGAGCGAGCTGAAGCGGGTCTACCAGGACATGGGCAGCTCGATCGGGTTCCGGACCGAGCCCCGGGAGATCACCCAGTGGTACGCGGGGATCGCGCTGCTGTTCGCCCTCTGCGCGGGTGCGCTGAGCCTGGTCTGGTCGTCCCGACTGATCTGAGGCGGGACGGCGGCCGGGGTCCCGGCCGGCGCGGTCAGTGACCGCCGCCGGCCAGGACGAACAGGACGGCCACCCAGACGGCGGCGAGGGTGAAGCCCAGCGGGGCGACGTAACGGCTCATGGGACTGCTCCGTGGCGACGGCGGTCCGGGCGGCGCGGGGCCGGACCGCAGGGGTGGATCAGGACGTGCGCACACGAAGTCGTGACCGGGGTGCCCCACCGCGGGCGGCCCGATCGGGCCGCGCAGCACGCTCGCCCCGGCCGATGGCCGAGGAGACGGGCGGTGCGGAGGGCGGGAAGCTGGGTCAGCTCTGCCGACTGAGTCGTGGCTCAGCGGGGCTGACGGTCGGCCCGGCCACGACTGGGAGGATCGCTATCTCGCACAGCGATCACCTCCTGCGGTCGGCGGGGTCCGAACGGCGGGCGATCTCCGGCCCGCAAACGGGATCATCGTACACCCGCGCATCGCCGGGCACGCACTCGGCCGACCGGCTCACCCGGGCCGTCCGGTCGACCGCTCCGGCGACGGTTTCGGACCGTGCCGCGGCGCCGGAGCCGTCCGGCTGGGGGCCGGGCAGCGGCCCGGCGCCGGACCGGCCGAGCCGGCGTCGCCGCCCGCCCGTCGCTCGGGCGAGCCCGCCCCGAGGCGCCTCGGCGGATCCCCGGCCGGAGCGCACCAGCACCGCCAGGACCAGGGCGAGGACCGGCAGCCAGCAGAGCCGGGCGGCCACCCAGCCGGGGCCGCCGGGCGGGGTGTGCAGCCCGGGCAGCGGACCGGCGAACCGGGCGGCGAGCGTGCTGACGCCGACGAGGACCGGCTGGTGGCAGAGGTAGATGCGCATCGCGTGCCGGTTCACCCGGCGCACCAGCCCGGCCGCGCCCGGGCGGTCCAGCAGCCGGAGGAGCACCGGCCGTGCCGACAACCCGACACCGATCTGGAGCGCGGCCAGGGCGATGGCGAACAGCGAGGGCGGGCTGAGGTTGGACCGGTCGGCGCCGGGCACCCCGACGGCGCTGACCGGGTAGCCGAGGGCGATCAGCGCGGCCAGCGCGACGGCCCCGACGACGGCCAACGTCAGGGCCGGACGACGCCCTGCGAGCCGGCCCTCGGCGTGCGCCAGCCCGATCAGGTAGGGCACCGACCACGCGGCGACGACGGCGACCGGCAGCAGCCAGGGGGACACCACCGGCAGGCGTACGGCGAGATCGGTCCCCGCGACCACCGCGATCGCGGGCGCCACGCAGCGCGCCGGTCCCCAGCGCCGTACGGCGGCCAGCAGCGGCGCGGTCAGCGCGGAGAGAGCGACCAGGGGGAGCAGGAACCAGATCGGACTGACGGTCAGCGTGACCGCGACTTCGAGGGTGTCGTCCGGGACGCCCAGCACGATGGCGACCAACAGGACGGCGGCGCCCACGCCGAGCAGCGCCACGGCGGGCGGGACCAGGCGTCCCAGCCGGCGCAGCAGCCAGCGCGGGGGACTGCCGGGAAAGCGGGCCAGCGATCGGGCGGCGGCGTGACCGGCGGCGAAGAAGAACAGGCCCAGCGTCTGGAACAGCCAACTGGCCGGGGCCAGCGCCGGCATGGCGGCCAGCGGGCCGGCCTGGTGCAGCGTCCCGTCGGGTGCCAACACCAGGGCGGTGACCAGCCAGTGCCCCAGCACCACCCCGGCGATGGCGTACGCGCGCAGCCCGTCCACCGTGCGATCCCTCATCGCGCGGCCCCCGCCCGGGCGGCGTCCCCGAGCACCACCGCGGCGACCGCCGGCAGGGTCGCCGTGCCGGGCTCCAGGTAGCCGTCGTGCCCGGTGACGCCGTCGGTCGGCAACGCACGGGCGCCGAAGGTCGGGTCCCCCGGGCGTATTCCGTGTCCGAGGTCGGCCAGCCGCACCTCGGGGACCCGACGGATCCAGTCGGTCGGCGCCTCGGCCGCCCAGACCCGGGCGCCGCCGAGCTGGTCGGCCCGGCCCACGCCGGCACCCACGCCACCGAGGGTCACCAGGTCGGCGACCTGCGCCGGGGCTCGGCGGGCGGCGCGCGCCACCACGAGCGACCCGTAGCTGTGCCCGATCAGGGTGATCGTCGCGGTCGGCCGGTGGTCGGCCAGCGTGCACAGCAGGCCGAGCAGGGCGGCGGCGCCGCGGTCGGCGCTGGCTGTCCCGGCCGCGGTGAGCACCCCGTCCGGCGGGTCGTAGCCCAGCCAGGCCAGCACCGCGACCCGGACGCCCGGCCCCTGGGCCCGCAGCTCCCGGTACAGCTCCCGGGCCTGTCCGGCCAGGGCCCGCCGGGCCACCCCGCCGAGCCCGCGGTCGAAGTCCGGCAGCGTGCTGCCGACCCCGGGCACCAGCACCGCGATCCGGTCGGCGGTGGCCAGGTCACCCAGCACCTCTACGGCCAGGCCGTCGCCGCGCGGATCGAAGACCAGGAAGTGCCTGCCGTCCGCGGCCCAGCCGTCGTACGGCGGGCCCGCCGCGCGCAGCCGCGCCGCCGTCGCCGGGTACGCCTCGACGTACGCTGCCGGCGCCAGCGGGGCGGGGCGGCCCGGTACCAGCAGACCGAGCCCGAGCAACGCGGTCGTCGCCGCCCGAGCGGGTCGGGTCCAGTGCATCGTGTGCTCCCTCCGGAATCGTTCCGGCGAAAGCGTGTGCCGCGGACCGGCCGGGAAGCGTCCCCCTGTGGACCGGTTCCCGGCGTGCCACCAGAGGGCTATTCGCCCGCGGCCACCAGACCCGTCTCGTACGCGAGGACCACGGCCTGCGCCCGGTCACGCAGTTGCAGCTTGGCCAGGATCCGCCCGACGTGGGTCTTGACCGTCTGCTCGGCGACCACCAGGTCGGCGGCGATCTCGCTGTTGGAGCGGCCCCGGGCGATCAGCCGCAGCACCTCGGTCTCCCGCGGCGTCAGCCCGGCCAGCGCGGTGGGGCGGGGACGCCGCCGCTCGGGACGGGCGGCGAACTCGGCGATCAGCCGTCGGGTGACCGCGGGCGCGAGCAGCGCCTCACCGGCGGCCACCACCCGGACGGCGTGCACCAGGTCGGCGGCCGGGGCGTCCTTGAGCAGGAAGCCGCTCGCCCCGGCCCGCAGCGCCTCGTACACGTAGTCGTCCAGGTCGAACGTGGTGAGGATCAGCACGCGGGGCCGCTCCGCCGGCCGGTCACCGAGCAGCTGCCGGGTGGCGGCGAGGCCGTCGAGCACCGGCATCCGGACGTCCATCAGCACCACGTCCGGGTCGAGGCGGCGGCTCGCGGCGACGGCCTGCGCGCCGTCCGGGGCGTCCCCGACGACGAGCAGGTCGGGTTGGGCGGCCAGGAGCGCCCCGAAGCCCTGCCGGACCATCGCCTGGTCGTCGGCGATCAGCACCCGGATCATCGTGCGGGATCCTCCGTTCCCAGCGGCAGTTCGGCGGCGACGGCGAACCCGTCGGCGGTCCGTCCGGCGCTGAAGGTACCCCCCAGCAGCCGGGCCCGTTCCCGCATGCCGGTCAGTCCGTGCCCGCTCGTCGCGCTCGTCGCGCCCGCCGCGGCCGGCGGTCCGCCCGCGTCGCGTACCGCGATCGCGAGCATCCCGTCGCGCTCCCGCAGCCCGACGGTCACCGCCGCACCCGGCGCGTGTCGCGCCGCGTTCGCCAGCGCCTCCTGCACGATCCGGTACGCGGCCAGCCCGACCGCGTCCGGTACGTCCGGCGGCGGTGTGGCCTCCAGCCGGACCGCCATCCCGGCGCGCTCGGCCGCCGCCACCAGGTCCGGCACGTCGGCCATGCCCGGCTGCGGCGCGGTGGCCGCCGGGCCGGCGTCGCTGCGCAGCACGCCGAGCAGCCGGCGCATCTCGGTCAGCGCCTCGCGGGCCGAGCCGGCGATGTCGAGGAACTCGGTACGCGCGGCGTCGGGCAGCGCGCCCACCCGGTACGGGGCGGTCTCCGCCTGTACGGCGATCATCGACATGTGGTGTGCGACGACGTCGTGCATCTCGCGGGCGATCCGGGTGCGTTCCTCCAGCACCGCGCGTCTGGCCTGCTCCAGCTCGCTGCGTTCGGCCTGCTCGGCCAGCGCCCGCCGGGCGAGCACGTTGCGCCGCACCAGGTCACCGAGGACGAGCAGCACCACGAACAGCAGGCTCACGCCGGCCTGGTTGGCTCGGGGGACGAAGATCCAGACCGGGAGGAGGCTGAACAACCCGAGCCACGCCAGCACCGCCCGGTCGACCCGGGCGGCCACCACGGCCAGCACGACGAGAATGACCAGGATCTGGCTGGGGCTCCACGGCCAGTCCGTCGGCGGCCGGTTCAACGTGCCGAGTATCTGCCCGAGGAACATGACCCGCCAGGCCCACAACGGTCGGGCCAGCAGGATCGGCAGCGGCGCGACGGTGAGCGCCGCGAGCAGCCAGGCGGTGGCGGTGGGCAGCTTCCGCTCGTCGAGCAGGAACTGTGCGGTGAGCACCGTGAACCCGATCAGCGCCAACAGCGCGAGGGTCGGACCGGCGGCGGCGAGCCGGGGCCAGCGGCGCAGCGACGGCCGGATCGACGGGTAGTCCGGTCCGGCCCAGAGGCGACGCAGCGCGGCCAGGCCGTCACGGACGGGACTGTGGTCCATCCCCCGCAGGCTAGTTCGGCGCGGCGGTCCCGTCGTGCCCCCGTGGGGTGACCCTTCGGGCCCTACCTCGGTATGACAGGCGGTTAGCGGTTACCTATCGGTAACCCCTAGGCTCGCCAGCGACCGAGAGATCAGCTGAGCAGAGGGGGAACCGTGGCCCGTACCGTGCTGGTGACCGGCGGAAACCGGGGTATCGGCCTGGCCATCGCGCAGGCCTTCGCCAAGCAGGGCGACCGGGTGGCGGTGACCCACCGCAGCGGCGACGCTCCCGAGGGGCTGTTCGGCGTGAAGTGTGACGTCACCGACGCCGAGTCGGTGGACGCCGCGTTCGCCGCCATCGAGGCGGAGCTGGGCCCGGTCGAGGTGCTGGTCGCCAACGCCGGCATCACCGACGACACGCTCCTCATGCGGATGTCGGAGGAGCAGTTCACCCGGGTGCTCGACACCAACCTGACCGGCGCGTTCCGCTGCGCCAAGCGGGCCTCGACCAAGATGCTGCGGGCCAGATGGGGCCGGATGATCTTCATCTCCTCGGTGGTCGGCCTCTACGGCGGCGTCGGCCAGGTCAACTACGCGGCCAGCAAGGCCGGCCTGGTCGGCGTGGCCCGCTCGATCACCCGCGAGCTGGGCAGCCGCAACATCACCGCGAACGTGGTGGCACCCGGCTTCATCGAGACCGACATGACCGCCGCGCTGCCCGAGGAGCGCCAGACCGAGTACCGCAAGAACATCCCGGCCGGCCGCTTCGCCCAGCCGGAGGAGGTCGCCGGCGTGGTCACCTGGCTCGCCTCGGACGCGGCCGGGTACATCTCGGGCGCGGTCATCCCGGTCGACGGCGGCCTCGGCATGGGTCACTGAGAAAGTACGGAGGAAACCACACAATGTCCGGACTCCTGGCCGGTAAGCGGCTGCTGGTCACCGGCGTCATCACCGACGCCTCGATCGCCTTCTCGGTGGCGAAGCTCGCCCAGGAGAACGGCGCCCAGGTCGTGCTCACCGGCTACGGCCGGCTCTCCCTCGTCGAGCGGATCGCCAAGCGGCTGCCCGAGCCGGCCCCGGTCATCGAGCTGGACGTGACCAACGCCGAGCACCTGGCCGGCCTCGCCGACAAGGTGCGCGAGCACGTCGACGGGCTGGACGGGGTGGTGCACTCCATCGGCTTCGCCCCGCAGAGCTGCCTCGGCGGCGGCTTCCTCGACGCGCCGTGGGAGGACGTGGCCACCGCGCTGCAGGTCTCCACGTACTCGTACAAGTCGCTCGCGATGGCGGCACTGCCGCTGATGTCCGAGGGCGGCGCCGTGGTCGGCCTCACCTTCGACGCCACCAAGGCCTGGCCGGTGTACGACTGGATGGGCGTGGCCAAGGCCGGGCTGGAGTCCGCCTCCCGCTACCTGGCGCTGCACCTGGGCAAGCGGGGCATCCGCAGCAACCTGGTCGCCGCCGGTCCGCTGCGCACCATCGCCGCCAAGTCGATCCCCGGCTTCGAGCAGTTCGAGGACGCCTGGGCCGAGCGCGCCCCGCTCGGCTGGAACCTCACCGACCAGGAGCCCGCCGCCCGGGCCTGCCTGGCGCTGCTGTCGGACTGGTTCCCGGCCACCACCGGCGAGATCGTCCACGTCGACGGCGGCTACCACGCGATCGGCGCCTGAGACCGGCCGGAAACCGGGCCGCCCCGGGGTGGTCGCCGGACCGTCACGGCCGTCGGGGGAGAATGGGCACATGGCGTACGACGCGTTGGTGCTGGTCTCCTTCGGCGGCCCGGAGCGGCCCGAGGACGTGCTGCCCTTCCTGCAGAACGTGACCCGGGGGCGGGGCGTGCCGCCGGAGCGGCTCGCCGAGGTCGCCGAGCACTACCTGCACTTCGGCGGGGTGTCCCCGATCAACCAGCAGTGCCGGGAGCTGCTCGCCGCGATCCGCGAGGACTTCGCCGCCCACGGCGTCGACCTGCCGGTCTACTGGGGCAACCGGAACTGGGACCCGATGCTCGCCGACACCGTGGCCCGGATGCGCGACGACGGGGTCCAGCGGGCGCTCGCCTTCGTCACCAGCGCGTACGGCGGCTACTCCTCCTGCCGGCAGTACCAGGAGGACATCGCCGCCGCCCGTGCCGCAGTCGGCCCGGATGCCCCGCTGATCGAGAAGCTGCGCCAGTTCTGGGACCATCCCGGCTTCGTCGAGCCGCACGCCGACGCGGTGCGGGCGGCGCTCGCGCAGCTCGACCCGGCCCGGCGGGACAGCACCCGGCTGGTGTTCACCGCGCACTCGATCCCGGTGTCGGCGGCCACCACCTCCGGTCCGCACGGCGGCCGGTACACCGCCCAGCTCGAGGAGACCGCCCGGCTGGTGCACGCCGCCGCCGCGCCGGACCTGCCGTACGACCTGGTCTGGCAGAGCCGTTCCGGCCCGCCGCAGGTGCCGTGGCTGGAGCCGGACATCAACCACCACCTGACGGCTCTCGCCGAGCAGGGCGTGACCGGCGTGGTGGTCAGCCCGATCGGGTTCGTCTCCGACCACCTCGAGGTGGTCTGGGACCTGGACAACGAGGCGCTCGACACGGCCAAGCAGCTCGGCCTGGACTTCGTCCGGGCGGCCACCCCGGGCACCGACCCGCGTTTCGTGGCGATGGTCCGCGAGCTGGTCCTCGAGCGCACCGCCCCGGACGGCGAGGGGCTGCGCCGCCGCCTCGGCGAGCTGCCGGCCTGGGACACCTGCCCGGCGCTGTGCTGCGTGCCCCCGGCCCGCCGGCCCTGAGCCCGACCGAACTCCGACACCCCTGGGGACGACACATGCATGACCGCAAGCCGGTGCAGAGCTGGCTCACCGACATGGACGGCGTGCTGGTGCACGAGGGCCAGCCGGTGCCCGGCGCACCCGAGTTCGTCAAGAAGCTGCGCGCCTCCGGCAAGCCCTTCCTGGTGCTGACCAACAATTCGATCTACACCCCGCGCGACCTCCAGGCCCGGCTGGCCCGGATGGGGCTGGACGTGCCGGAGGAGTCGATCTGGTCGTCCGCCCTGGCCACCGCCCAGTTCCTGGCCGACCAGCGGCCGGGCGGCACCGCGTACGTGATCGGCGAGGCCGGCCTCACCACGGCCCTGCACGCGGTGGGGTACGTACTCAGCGACTTCGCGCCGGACTACGTGGTGCTGGGGGAGACCCGCACCTACAGCTTCGAGGCGATCACCAAGGCGATCCGGCTGATCGACGACGGCGCCCGGTTCATCTGCACCAACCCGGACGCGACCGGCCCGTCGGTGGAGGGCGCGCTGCCCGCCGCGGGCTCGGTCGCCGCGATGATCTCCAAGGCGACCGGGGTGGAGCCGTACTTCGTCGGCAAGCCCAACCCGATGATGATGCGCTCGGCGCTGAACACCATCGACGCCCACTCGGAGACCACCGCGATGATCGGAGACCGGATGGACACCGACATCCTTTGCGGCCTGGAGGCGGGGTTGGAGACGATCCTGGTGCTCACCGGGATCAGCACCCGCGCCGAGGCGGAGCGCTACCCGTACCGGCCGTCGCGGATCGTCAACTCGGTGGCCGACCTGATCGACGAGGTCTGAGGCCGGCGCGCCCGGCTCCGCTCAGGGGCGCAGCGGGGCGTTGCAGGCGGCCACCAGAGCCTGCCGGCAGGCGGTGGTGAGCGGCCGCAGCGCCGCGTCCCGCTGCTGCGCCTCGTAGGTGTTCACCGCGCCGCCCGGCGCGCTCTCCCCGGCCAGGGCGAGCACCCGGTCCAGCACGGCGGCGCGGGCGAAGAGCCGACGGGCCCGCGGGTCGAAGCCGGGCGGCAGGTCGGTGGCCCCGTCGGGGCGGCGCAGCGCCGAGAGGGCCCCGGCCAGTTCCGGCCGCCACTGGGCCACGTCGAGCCGGGTGAGCGCGGCGGTCGTCTCGGCGAGCGCGGCGGCCAGTTCGGCCTCCGCCTCGGCCGCGCCCGGCACCGCCAGCGACGCCTTCGGCGCGTCGACCGGTAGCGGATACACCCGCCACAGCACCGTCTCCCAGGTCATCCCCGAGCCCGAGGTGTGGGTGCGGACCTCCGGGACCAGCCCGAGCCCGCTGGCCACCACCGCCTCCCCGGCCAGCAGTGCCGCGCCCGCGAACTCGCCCGGACCGGGCAGCCCGCGCGGGTCGCCGGGCGCGGGCAGCACCAGCCGGATCTCGTCCGGGGAAAGCTTGGCCAGACTGGGCAGCGCCTCCCGCAGGGAGACGTCGGTCCAGGTGCCGGGGGCGTCCGCGACCAGGTGCTCCTCGTCGCCGGCGATTTCGTCGGCGACCTCGTCGAAAGGCACCAGGCCGGCGCGCCAGGCGCGCACCCAGGCAACGAACCGGCTCGACCGGCGCGGCGCCAGTGTGGCCGCGCCCGTTGCGGGGAGGGACATGCCGAAAAGGGTACGTGCTCGCCACGGCCCGTGTCTCGACTGCCGCACCGGCAGCGTGACCTGCCCCGGACTACCCCCTTCGCCCCTTTCTGTGCCGCGGCTGGGCCGGCTGGTCGGGGCGTCGCCGAGCGACGCGCCGGCGCGCTGGCTAGCGTGATCGACATGGCGGGGCGATACGACGGGGACGTGCTGGCGGGCGACTGGCGGCGGCGGAAGGTCACCCCCGAGGTGGACGCCGAGCCGGACCTGGTCGTCGAGGACGCCGACTCCGGGTTCTGCGGCGCGGTGGTCGGCTTCGAGGCCGGCGCGGTGGTCCTGGAGGACCGGCACGGCCGGCGGCGCAACTTCCCGCTGCTGCCCGCCGCGTTCCTGCTCGACGGCCGGCCGGTGACCCTGCGTCGCCCGGCGCGCGCCCCGGTGCCCGCGGCCCGGCGCCGCACGGCCTCCGGTTCGATCGCCGTCGACGACGTCCGGGCGCAGGTGGCCAAGGCCAGCCGGATCTGGGTGGAGGGCGTGCACGACGCCGCGCTGGTCGAGCGGATCTGGGGCGATGACCTGCGGATCGAGGGCGTGGTGGTCGAGCCCCTGGACGGCATCGACGAGCTCGCCGCCGAGGTACGCGCCTTCGCGCCCGGCCCGGGCCGTCGGCTCGGCGTGCTCGTCGATCACCTCGTGCCGGGCTCCAAGGAGAGCCGGATCGTGGCGGCGGTGACCTCGCCGCACGTGCTGGTCACCGGGCATCCGTACGTGGACGTGTGGCAGGCGGTGAAGCCGCAGGCGCTGGGCATCCGGGCCTGGCCGGTGGTGCCGCCCGGGCGGCCCTGGAAGGAGGGCGTCTGCGCGGCCCTCGGGGTGGCCGAGCCGGCGGACATGTGGCGGCGCATCCTGTCCAGGGTGGACAGCTTCGCGGACGTGGAGACGCCGCTGATCAACGCCATGGAACGGTTGATCGACTTCGTCACAGAGCCTGGGTAGTGGTCGCCCCCGGCCCCGTCGTGGGCCGGCTGCGCGGTTCGGTTCCGCTGTCGGGGTGGTATTAGGCCTCGCGACGGGGCTGACGGCTGTTGGCGATTTTATGGTCAAACGTGGTCATGTGTGGTGGCCTATCGTGGCCGTGTGAAGCTTTCGGTGTGGGCTCGCCGGCAGGGGGTGAGCTATCAGACCGCCTGGCGATGGGTGAAGGACGGCAAGATGCCCGTCCCCGTGCGCCAGGCGCCCTCTGGAACCGTGGATCGTGGCCGAGCCCGCGAGGGCTGAAGGTCGCGTAGTCGCGTACTGCCGTGTTTCCTGCGCCGATCAGAAGGACAACTTGGACCGTCAGGCCATACGGGTTGTGGAGGGCGCCAACGCGCAGGGTCTCGCCGTGGGTGAGGTCGTCAAGGAGATCGGCTCCGGGCTCAACGGGAAGCGGCGCGAGCTGCACCGGGTCCTGGCTGACCCGACCGCTGCGGTGATCGTGGTCGAGCACCGGGATCGGCTTGCCCGGTTCGGTGTCGAACACCTGGAGTCCGCGCTGTCCGCGACGGGGCGGCGTGTGGTTGTCCTGAACTCACAGGAGAGCACCGGCGACTTGGTTCGGGACATCACCGAGGTGCTGACCTCGATGTGTGCCCGGCTGTACGGGCATCGGGCGGCGAAGAACCGTGCGGCCCGGGCCGTGGCCGTGGCGACCGGTGAGGACGCCGAGTGAAGAAGTTCCAGCCGCGGCCCGGTTTCGTCGT
>NZ_JBVJJA010000064.1:0-31721 GCF_055586005.1 Micromonospora sp. NPDC051924 | reverse complement strand
GTACTTCGCCGGGTCCGTCGGCGGCGCACCCTTGACTGTCCTGCGCCAGTACATCGAGCAGCAGAACCGGCCGGCTTAGAGCACGCTCGGGCCTAGCCGGCCCTCCCGCGCGGGCCTTCACCCCCGCCCTAAAGGGCGGAGCACTGGCCCGCATCCCGGTAGCGCCAGCACCGCGACCGGCGAGAGCGGCCGGCGCACCGTGACCACCGATGCCTCGGCCGCTCCTGTCGGCCGGTACGTACACCGTCACCAGCGTCGGCTACGGCTATCGCACGGCCACGGAGAGTCTCACCGTCACCAACCGCCAGGCCCTCTCCCACGACGTCGCGCTGGACGCCGTTCCCCGGCCGTGGCCGGACCGTGTACGACGTGACGGCCGGGTCTGCGCCGACTTCGAACACCGCCCAGTAGCGGGCCAGTTTCGCGTCGCGCTCGGCGATGGTGCGACGCCTCTGTAGCGGCCCGAAGCCTGGCCGTACCCGGCCAATCAGGCGGCGCCCGCGGCTAGCAGCGTGTCGGCTGCGGGCGTCCGTATGTTCAGCACCGCGTGTCCCGACCGGTGTGCGGTGATGAGGCCGGCTGCCCGGAGCGCGCTCAGGTGTTGCGAGACGCCGCCGGCCGACATACCCATACGCCGGGCGAGGCTCGTTGTTGACAGTGGTACGGCCAGCTCGACGAGCAGCTGAGCGCGGCTCTTGCCGATGACCGCGGCGAGCGCCTCCGGAGCCGGTGCAGCGCTCTCCCACAGCGTCGCGATCCCCCGCGCCGGATACGCGAGCTGCGGGTTCTCCGCCGAGGTGACGGTACGCACGGCGGGCCACACGAAGACGGCCGGGACGATGAGCAGCCCGTTGCCGCTGAGCGGGACCTCACCGCCGCACATCCTGTGGGCGATCGACAACGTGTCGTCCTGCCAGCCAATGGTGTCGTGCAGCCGGTTGAGCAGCCCGAAGGCGCCTTCCTCGGCGAGCAGCCGCGCCCGGTGGAAGACCTCCGCCTCGAGCAGGGCCTTCATCCGAGGCCAGTGCTCGGCGAGGGCGATCGTCCAATAAGTTCGAATCTCGGTGGCGAGACGGGGCAACCCCGAGGCCGGGTCGTCATACAGCCGCTGAACCTCTGCGGTCCGAGGCGCCTCGATCAGATCGAGCTCTGCGCGTACCACATCGTGGGGCGTGGCGAGCAGGACCTCCATCTCGTCCGCCAAGACCGGGTTGAGCGTGGCCGAGGGCGGGGTGAGGAAGTCGGGCATATAGCGTGGGCCGGGCGGAATGAGACCGGCGAGTAGGCTGCCGGGGCCGAGACCGGCCGCGCGAACCTCGGGCAGCACACGGTCGACCCATGGACGCTGGACGACATGGTTCTCCGGGGCCTGCAGGACGTGGTAGCTGGACGCGACCTCCCACAGGCAGGACAGGGCGAAGCGGATCCGGGCCAAATCCCCGGTGGAGAACTCCAGCGTGAGCACGGCTACCCCCTCAACATTCGGCTGGGGCTAAAAAAGTACTCCGCAAGATCGGGTCGGCCGAGGCTAGCGGCATGACAACGACCACGGCCCTCGCCCCCAGCCGCGCCGAGAACGCGCTCTTCGGCGGCCTTCCCCGCACGTTCTGGATCGTCGCCGCTGGGACCCTGGCCAACCGGATCGGCACCATGGTCGTGCCGTTCCTGGTCTTCTTCCTCGGCGCCAAGGGTGTCTCCGCCGCATCCACCGGCACGATCGTCGTGGCGCTCGGGCTGGGCGGCGCGGCCGGGTCGGTGGCGGGCGGCTGGCTTGCCGACCGTGTCGGGCCGCGGACGGCACTCATCGTGGGCCTGGCCGCCGCGCCGGCCGCGCTCGGCGCCCTCTATGTCGCGCCGACCATGGCCTTGATGACGGTCGGCGCGATTCTGGTCGGGGTCACCGGCAAGCTCTACCCGCCCGCCGCGAACGCCCTGGTCGCCGCGTCGGTCACCGGCGAGCGCCGGACCCGCGCGTTCAGCCTGATGCACTGGGCGTTCAACATCGGTGCGGCGGGCGCGGCGGCGATGGCCGGCTTCCTCGCCGCCCGCGGCTACGCACTGCTCTTCGCGATCGACGCGGTGACGTGCCTGATCTTCGCGGTCATTGCTGCCGTGGGCATCCCACGGGTGCCTCGCGCGCGGGTTTCCCAGGAGCGGGGTGGCTACCGCGTCTTGTTCGCCGACCGGCTCATGCTCGTCTTCATCATGCTCAGCTTCGCCCAAGAGGTCGTTTACAGTCTGACCGAGTACGCCATCCCGCTCTCGATCCGCCTCGACGACCTCAGCCCGGCCGTGTTCGGCGCGGTCGCCGTCGTCAACGCGGTCCTCGTCGTGGTGCTGCAGCCGGTCCTCTATCCGCGCCTGGCCCGGTTTGGCCGTCTGCACGTGCTCGCCGGGGCCTGGGCCGTCGTCGGCATCGGCATCGCGACCACCGGCCTCGTTCACACCCCCATCGGGTACGCGCTCAGCGCAGTCATCTGGTCCGTTGGTGAGGTGGCCGGAGGCGTCGTGGCCGGCGGCATCGCCGCGGACCTCGCCCCGGCCCACGCGCAGGGGCGCTACCAGGGCGCGATGATGTGGGCCGGATCCCTGGCCCGGTTGGCCGGACCGGCCCTGACGACGGCCCTGTTCGCCTCGGTCGGCCCGGCCGCGCTGTGGTGGTCGTCGGCGCTGACAGGCGTGCTGGGCGCGCTGATCCTGATGCGGTTGCTGCCAGTCCTTCACCGCCGCCTTGCCCACACCCTCTAACGGCAGATCGGGATGTTGAGGCTTGAGACCTGCAAGATCAAAGTGGTTCGGCGAACGCGCGGCGGTCGGTGCCGCGGCGGCGACGCCCGCTACGGCTTGTCGGGCAGCCCGGCGGCGAGGTACTACCGGTTACGGGCGCCGGTGTGGCGGGCGGTCGCCTCGGATTGTGCTCGCCCTGGATACGGCCGACATAGCGCCAGCCGCCACCGTCGGGGATGTGGTCGAGCGTTTGAGGTCGACGTGCAGCATCGCGCTGATCATGCTCGCATCGGCGCGCGGGTTCCCCGGTGCGCCGGCCGACGTGCGACAGCCGGTCGACCCGGCATCGGGCCAACACCGCGGACCGATCGGCCATCCCTTCGGGCCCGAGCTCGGCACAGCGCACCACCCGGCGTTTCGCCGTCGCCCAGGACACGTCATAGCGTTCCGCGATCGCTCAGGCCACCCCTCCCAGCCCGATACACAGTGGTGCAGTCAAGCGGGCTCAGGGTTTCTGCAGCGGCCGGAAAGTGGCCCGCAACTCGGTGGCGAAGAGCTCCGGCTCCTCCCAGGCGGCGAAGTGGCCGCCCTTGCCGACCTCGTTGAAGTACGAGAGGTTGGGGTAGACCGTTTCGACCCAGCTGCGCGGGGCAGCCCACAGCTCGCCGGGGAACGTCGTGAAGCCGACCGGAACCGAGACCGGCGGAGGAGCCTGGCCAGCCGCTTGGGCTGCGGCCAAAAACCGTCCAAATTCCCAGTACCACCGGGCGGCCGAGGCCCCGGTGCCCGTCAGCCAGTACAGCGTGATGTTGTCGACGACAGTGTCCCGGGTGAGGCCGCCCACGGGCTCACCGTCGACGAACGCGCGCGCGATCTTGTAGTAGCTGTCCGTATCGTGGTCGAGCATCCAGGCCGCCAGCCCGACGGGTGAATCCAGCAGGGAGTAGCCGATCGTCTGCGGCCGGGTGGACTGCTCCAGGAAGTAGCCGAAGCCGTCCTTCGTGAACGTGTCGAGCGCGTCGTGCGCCGCGTGTTCCTGCTCGGACTTCGCCGGCAGCTGGTCCTTGATACCGATCGCCCCGGCGAGAAAGTTGACGTGGATGCCGAGCAACCCCTCGGGTCCTTGGCGGCCCATCGCGTCCGTGACGGCGGCGCCCACGTCGCCGCCCTGGGCGACGTAGCGCGTGTAGCCGAGGCGGTCCATCAGCTCCGCCCACGCCCGAGCGATGCGGCCGTTCTCCCAGCCGAGCTCGGTCGGCTCGCCGGAGAAGCCATAGCCGGGCAAGGAGGGCAGCACCAGGTGGAAGGCGTCCTCGGCCCGCCCGCCGTGCGCGGTCGGGTCGGTGAGCGGGCCGATGACCCCGAGCAGCTCGACGACCGAGCCTGGCCAACCGTGCGTCATGATCAACGGTAGGGCGTTCTCGTGCTGCGACCGCACGTGGATGAAGTGGATCTCGACGCCGTCGATGTAGGTCGTGTACTGCGGCAGGGCGTTCAGCTTCGCCTCGAACGCGCGCCAGTCGTGATCGGTCGTCCAGTAGCGGGCCAGCTCCTGGACCGTCGCCAGCTGCACGCCCTGGGAACGATCGGGGACCAGCTCTCGCGTGGGCCAGCGCGTGGCCGCGATCCGGCGACGCAGGTCGGCAATCGCTTCCTCCGGCGCATCGAGCCGGAACGATCGGATTTCATTGCCGTCGGACATGTCCTCCACCTGCCGCTTCGGGTCGGCCGGCGCCGGGCGCCGGCGGGGCTGGCACCCGGCCAGTCTCGCACCGGCCCGGCGACCGGCGGACCGGAACGCGATTTCGCGCCTGGGGCCGGCCTGGACCCGCCTACTGACTTGTGCCCACCGGGCGCGGAGCGGCCTCAACTTCACCGAGCGGAGTTTCGGTGTACGCGGTGCCGTCGGCACCTCGGACCGCGGGCACACCGCCGCGAGCCTGCTGCGACCCCGAGGACGTCGACTGGGACCGACTCTTCGGCACCCTGGGGGTGCGCTGGCTGCACACCGGGGACATCTACGCCGCGCTGTCCGCCACCAACCCCGACACCATCGAGGCGGCGACGCAGGCCGCCCGCCGGCACGGCACGATCATCTCGTACGACCTGAACTACCGGCCCAGACTGTGGCAGGCGATCGGCGGGCAGGCGCGGGCTCGGGAGGTCAACCAGCGGCTCGCCCGCTACGTCGACGTGATGATCGGCAACGAGGAGGACTTCACCGCGTCGCTGGGCTTCGAGGTGCCCGACACCGACGCGTGGAGTACGACAACTTCGCCGTGGTGGCCACCACCCTGCGAACGGTCCGCAGCGCGACGGTCAACGACTGGGGTGCGATCGCCTGGTCGGTCGAGAGCGGGTCCGTCGAGGCTCCGACGACGGACGCATACCCGAACGGTACCGTGCCGGCCGCACCAGCTTTCGAATTGACCAGAAGAAGGACCTGGAATGGAGGGTGGCAGCACCGGGGGCCACGTTAGTGCGTTCGCGCACGCCCTTGCGCCGCGCGTTGTTCCGTTGCGGGATCGTCAATCGGTCCGGGTGCGGAGGCTGCGTGCCAGGGTGGGGATCATCACCGTCGCTGGGACGAGGTGTAGTCCGAGGAGGGTGGTGGTGGCGGCGGTGTTTGCCCCGGAGAGGAGGGGCGGGATCAATGAGATCGCGGTTAGCGACACCGCCGTCCACACGAATCGCTCGGCGGGGCGAGCGCTCCAGCGAAGAAGAGCGACGGCTATGACGATGCCGACGACCGAGAAGAAGCCGGTCACCACGGCGAACCCGGGCAACGGGATCGTCTCGCCACCATCGGGGACCTCGAAGTCGACGCCAACGGCCTGGGCGAGCGCAGCGGCGAGGGTGGTGGCCACCATCGCTGCGAGCGTGGCGATGAAGCCGGTGCCGGCGAGCCCGCGGAGTCGGTGGGTGTGGCTGGTCTGGCCCGATGCTGGGCCTGCGACGACCCCGGTGTCATTCATGCTGTTCATGTCGTTCCTCCGTCATTCGGTAACTGGCGTACGGGGTGCGTTGACTGGAATGTGACCGTCGTGGCCCTCGGGGTGACGATGCGTACCGTCGCCGTGCGACGGCCGGGGTTGCGCAGGGCGCGGACGCCGGTGCCGCGGAACCAGAACCCGGCGCCGCGCCCGAGGACCGGCCCCGGCTCGCCGTCGCGCAGCTCAAGCTGCACCCGCCCGCGGGTGACGACGGCGAACGCGTCGTCCCACTCCGCGGCGACCACCGCGACACGCGCGCCACCGCGCAGCGCGAGCGTCCACACCGGGACTACTCCGTGCCGTCCGCCGGCAGGCGCTCCGGCAGCGCGAGCCGCGGGAACTGGTCGTCGTGGAAGATGACGATCTCGGTGATCGCTCCGCCGGTGACGCGCAGGACGTCGATCGTCAGCGGCAGGTATGCGCCCTCCCGCTTCCGCCAGTGGTAGAAGGCGACGGCGGGCTGCCGGTTCACGGCGGTGGGGACGGCACGCAGACCCGTCATGCCTTCGAAGCCGTCCTCGATCCAGCTGTTCACGACCACGTCGCGGCCGACGTACAGGCCCGGCGTGGGCGGCATCGAGCAGCGGACGTCGTCGCGCAGCATCGAGGTGAGCGCCGGGATGTCCGTGGCGACGCTGGCGTCGGTGAAGCGGCGCACCAGCTCCCGCGTCGCGGCGTCCTCCTCGCCGCCGGTCCAGTCCTGCCGCTCGGCGGGCAGGTGCTCCCGCATGCCGGCGCGGGCCCGCTGCAGCGCGCTGTTCACGGAGTTGACGGAGTCCCCGAGGAGCTCCGCGACGTCCTTCGCCGGCCAGCCGAGCACGTCCCGCAGGATCAGCACGGCCCGCGGGCGCGGCGCGAGGTGCTGGACCGCCACCAGGTACGCCAGCTCGATCGTCTCCCGCGCGACCGCGACGGTCTCCGGCTCATCCGCGTCGCCCGCGGGCAGCTCGTCGAGCAACCGGTCCGGATAGGGCTGCAGCCACCGCACCTCGCCGCCGGTCGCAGGCTCCGGGCGGCACTTGGCGAGCAGGTCCAGGCAGGCGTTGGTCGCGATCCGGTACAGCCAGGCCCGGAACGTCGACCGGCCCTCGAAGGTCTCCCGCCGCCGCCAGGCACGCAGGAACGTCTCCTGCACGGTGTCCTCGGCGTCCTCGAACGACCCGAGCATCCGGTAGCAGTGCACGTGCAGCTCCCGCCGGTGCCGCTCCGCCAGCCCCGAGAACGCCGACTCGTCGACCTCGCCCAGACCGCTCACGCCCAGCTCCTCCAGTCGCGTGTCCGCACTCATCACGTCATCCTTCCGTCTCCTCGTGTCCCGTCGTAGGTGTGACGGGTGCGGGCGCGACTACTCATCACCCAGTCGGCATGGCTGATCCAGTGAGCGCTTGTCACCCTTGGCAGGTCGGGTTTTCGACGTGGTGGAGAACGAGGATGGCCGGCACCATTGCGGTCGTCCGGGAGGCGCTGCAGCGCAACTTGGTCAGGATTTTCAGGTCCTGAGGGTGGCGACGGCGCGTTCGCCCCAGCAGCGGAGCCGGGCGAGGGGCCTTGTTCACGGCCTTCTGCCGGCTCGACAGCTTCGGCCGGTAGCGGTGCCGCTTGAACGGGTACGCACGGAACCGCCGGCGCGTTGATACGCCTTGTCCGCGAAGGCCATCACGTCAGCGTTGGTCAACGCGGCGATGATTTCGCGCAGCAGCAGGTCGTGTGCCGAGGCGGGAAGTGCCGCCGGCGTCCAGGCGAGGCGTCCGGCCGCATTGGCGATTACCTGCAACCTTCATCCCGTGCCGTCGGTGCTTCCCGGAGTAGTACGGCTTCTGATCGTGCACGCGGTCTTTCGAGATCAGCGTGCCGTCGAGGATGACGTAGGCCAGCAGCCGGATCCTGGTCATCGCCTGGTGCAGGTCGTTGGCGGTCACGGCGAGCAAGGTGATCGCCTCGCGAATATATGGGCCAGGCGGTGGCAATCTGGGCCTGGTATCCGGCGGCCAGGCGGGTGAGGGTGTCGCCGTTGCGCAGGCGGGCCAGGGCCGAGCAGGGGCCTGCCGGCCGGGGTCGAGTCGGCGCTTGTCTTTCCGGGAGCCTCGCCTGACCCGGCTACCGACTTTCACCACGCCACTGAACCGAACCATCAGGTTGGAAATGGCTCTTTGATCATCGCCCACGGGCCACGGGCCAAAGATTTGATAAGCGGCCCAGGGTCTGCCCGAGCCGCCGAAGACGGAAATATGCCGTTGAACGCTCGCATCCGCCGCGGCCTGCGGGCGGATGTGCAACAGGGGCATCGCGTAGTCGGATTGCTCCTGGGGTTCACCGTTGCTGCGGTGGTATCCGATGGTCCGGTCCAGATCCCGTGTCCAGTCCGCGATCGCGGCGAACGTGACTGCGCCGGCCAGCACCGCGCACACCACCATTGCAACGGGTAACCTGGGCGCGGGACCCGTCCGAAGGCGATCGGGTCGACCCCGTTAGGTTTCGCTGCCAGGTCCGGTCTGTTCTTCAGGGCCCGGCACCGGTCGGGCTCGACATCGACTGAGGAGACAGACATGGCGGTAGGAGTGTTTGCGGGCATCCCGGTGCGCGACTATGACAGCGCCCTGGAGTGGTACAAGCGGCTGCTCGGTGCCGAACCGGCCTTCTACCCGAACGAGATCGAAGCGGTCTGGCAGTTGGCCGAGGATCGGTACGTGTACATCATCCAGGATCCCGACCGGGCCGGCGGAGCTGTCAGCATGATTTGGGTCGACGACCCAGTCGCCGAGGTTGCGAGGATCTCCGGACGGGGCCTGGAGCCCGTCGACGTTGAGAAGCACGACTCGGTCTGGAAGTACGTTTTCCACGACAGCGACGGCAACGAGACCGGAATCGGCGGAGAGGTCTCGACGACCGGATGATCACTGGCCCCGCGCTGCAGGCGTGGTGACCTCGGACCACTCTTCCCCGTCCCTTCGTAGTTTCAATCGGGCTGCTGGTTCGGGTCGACGCCGAGGCGCTGTCGACGGTGCTGACCGGCTGGCTACGCTCGCGGATCACCGTCACGCCGGCGCAGGATCGTCGGTCGAGGTTGGTGATCGCCGTCGACGACAAGGCCTTGCGCGGGCGCAGCTGCCCGATGGCGGACACGTACACCTGCTGTCCGCGTACGACACCAGCACCGGTCTGGTCCAGGCACAGGTGCGGATCGCGGCGAAGTCCAACGAGATCCCCGCGTTCACACCGCTGCTGGACCGGGTCAGGCTCAGCTCGGTGACCTGGTCGGGGCGGTGATCGTCGCTGATGCGTTGCACGCCCAGACCGCCCACGCCCGCGATGTCGCCGCCCGCGGCGCGCACCTGATGGTCACCGTGAAGGCGAACCAGCCAACCTTGCACGCCCACCTCAATGGACTGCCCTGGGCCGAAGGGCCCGGTCGGGCACCGTCACCGCGACACCGGGCACGACCGGCGGGGAACCCGCGCCGTCAAAGCCAGCACCGGCAAGGCCAAGACCAGCCGCGAAACGACGTACATGGTCGTGTCACTACCCGCCGACCAAGCAACGGTGAACCCAACATCGCCAGAGCCACCAGACGCGCCAACCGCCGACCCAACGACCTCATCGACACCGTGACCAGGAGCAATCCGACTACCAATGACCCTGGGATGTGCAACGAGTGGGCAAGGACGACCCTTATGATCTTGGCTGTGGATCGCGAAACATTCTGGGAGGTCGTGGAGCGGTCACGCGCCGCCGTGGGTGAGACCGTCACGGCCGGGGCGGCCGAGGCGGTCGCGCGACAGTTGATCACACAGCTCACCGCCCTGGGCCCGTCGGCGGCAGTCCAGTTCCAGCAGGCCTACGACACCCTTCAGCAGGAGGCGTATCGATGGGACCTGTGGGCGGCGGCCTATCTCATGCGGGATGGATGCTCCGACCACGGCTTCGACTATTTCCGTGGCTGGCTGGTCGCACAGGGCCGAACCGTCTGGGAACGGGCGCTCGCTGACCCGGACTCGCTCGCTGACGTCGGCGTCGACCCGGACGACGACACGGTCGAGTGTGAGCACGTCCTCGCAGCCGGGAGCAATGCCTATGCCGCGATGACCGGCGACGACGAGGCGTTCTGGGAAGCCCTGGACGCCGCCCGTCGCGACCGTCCTGAAGCCGGACCCCACGGCCCGGCCGGCGAGAACTTCGACTTCGACGACGATGAGCAGATGCGCGCCCACCTGCCGCGCCTCGCCGCCATCTACTGCCCGCCAGAGTAGTTTCAGCGCATCCGCCACGGTGGCCAACTCCATCAACCTCGTGGCAGGCGACGACATCACACGGCTGGAGAGCACCGCGCTCCTGGCCGGTCACCGAAGGACTCGGCTCCAGCGTTCTGGGTGCCCAGCGCGATGCGATCGAGTCGAAGGCAGCCGACCCCGGCCGACGGAGTGCCCGCGCCCGCAGGCGATGATCGTGCGATGGGTATTCCAGGATCCCTGCGCGAATCTCTGCACGACCCGGCGTTCTGGGCGCGGTACACCTTCGCCGCGGAGGACGGCCCCGGCGCCGATCGGCTCGGCGCCCTCGAAGAGCTGCTCGACGAGGACGACGATGACGATGACGAGCGGGACAACCCGGTCCACGTCACCCTCGACGTCGGCGGCGGCCATCGCATCCT
The DNA here is from genome assembly GCF_055586005.1 of Micromonospora sp. NPDC051924. Lineage (NCBI taxonomy): Bacteria > Bacillati > Actinomycetota > Actinomycetes > Micromonosporales > Micromonosporaceae > Micromonospora > Micromonospora sp. NPDC051924. The sequence continues at coordinate 21,353 of NZ_JBVJJA010000064.1, read as the reverse complement.
GCTCGACGTCGACACGCGGCTCGGCTCGTACGAATTGGGGATCGCCGGGCCCGGTTCCGTCGAGTGGACTGGGCTGGGCTGGGACGATCTGGCGCACTGGCACCCGTACGCGCTGCGCTGGTCGGAACTCGACCTGATCTGCCGGGCAATCGCCGTACGGGATCCGCTGCTGTCGCACCCCGGGGCGCCGATGGCCTTGCTATGCCGGTTCGCCGCGGTCTTCGACGACGACGACGTGGACGCCGCCGCTGCCGCCGTGGACGCGGCATACGTCGCACTGCGGCCCCGCGGCTGGGACGGCTATTGGCCCAGTGGCACCGACTGGCTCGAACGCGCCGACTTCCGTGGCCAGAAAGTGGTCTGGCACCGCGACGAAACAGGCAACCTGTGGGCCGAACAACACGACGACCACGACGTCGACTTCTACAGCACACGGGTAACACCGCCGGCGCCGGTCGAGGAGCATTTCCCGCATGCCCGGCTCCGGAATCTGCTGGCCGCAGCCGCGACCACGGTAGCGACCGGATCCCGCCCCTAACCCCTGCAACCAGCGCCTTCGCCCCCGTAGGGAAACGGCGGACGTGATACGGGTCGGACAGCGGACTGGGGGAGAGGACCTCGCCGCCGACCGCGCGTCGCACGACAACCCGAGTGCAAACGTAGACCGGACTCGTGTTGACTTTGCCGGTGGATCGTCAACGGCTCAGCAGCATCGCGCACTCGCACCACCCGATCGCGGCCCCGATCTCCGGTGTCAACCTCAACCGGCTCCTGCGCCGAGCAGACCGCCATCCGGCGGCTCGTGTCCTCGACCTCGGCTGCGGAGAGGGAGCCTGGGCGCTGCAGGCCCTCGCTCACTACCCCGACGGGCACGCGGACGGCGTGGATGTCAGCCCGTACGCCCTCGAACGCGCCGCCAGCGCCGCCGCTGAACGCGGCCTCGCCGACCGGCTCACACTGCATGAGCGCGACGCCCGGACGTACGTGCCAGACGGCGATTACGACCTGGTGCTGTGCGTCGGGTCGACACACGCGTTCGGCGGATTCGGCGAGACGCTGGAACTGGCCGGTCGGCATGTGAATGCCGGCGGCATCCTCATGGTCGGGGAGGGATTCTGGCAAGTCCCCCCGACTCCGGAGGCGCTCGCAGCGCTCACTGCGAAGCCTGAGGACTTCACCGACCTCGCCGGCCTCGTGGACACAGCCGAGCAGGCCGGCTGGACGTCGGTGTACGCCCATGTCAGCGACGCCGCCGAGTGGGACGACTACGAATGGTCGTGGATCGGCTCGCTCACCGAGTGGGCGCTGGACAATCCCGGCCACCCTGACGCTGCCGAGGCACTCACCGTCGCCCGCGAGCACCGCGATCAGTGGTTGCGCGGGTACCGCAACGTTCTGGGCTTCGTGACGATGGTGCTACGCCGTATCTGATCGTGGTGCGGTTTCACTCTCATACGGCTGGCTCGGCGAGATCGAGGACATCGACCTCACCCTGACCTTCCTGCGCGACAAGCGTGCCGAGGCGCGCCGGGTTCAGCGGCGAGAGTGGATCCACCTCGGCCTACCAGCCGTCGGCTCCTAAAGCGGATCATGGCACCAACACGAGCCGGACCTTCGCCGACGTCAATCCGAAGACGCGCCGCCCCGACCGGCCGGTACCGCCGCGATCGGGGCGGTTGTGCATTCGCCGGCCACCGTCGTTCCGCGAGCATCTGCGGACGGTGGGCGGGAGATCGAGGGGTGAGGCTCAGCCGGCTGCGGTGGGCGAAGGCGTTGCGCTGCCGCCCTGCGGCGCCCCGGCCGTCATCAGCCGGACGATCTCGGCCCGGTCCGTCGCCGACGGCAGACCCCACCCCGGCCGGTACCCGTACACCTCGCGCAGTGGGGTGGAGGCGGTCCGCCCGTCGAGGATCTCCACCGCGTCGGTGTCGATCAGCCCTGGGTGTTCCACCCCGCACGCCTCGGCAACCTTCAGCAGGTCCCGCCGAAGCGTGCGAATGTAGTTGGCGGCCCGCGCGGCCTTGAGGGTCGGGTCGAGGCCGCGAGCCAGCCACGGGTTCTGGGTGGCGACGCCGGTGGGGCACGTGTCGGTGTGGCACTTCTGCGCCTGGATGCAGCCGATCGACAGCATCGCCTCCCGGCCGACGTTGACCATGTCGCAGCCGAGCGCGAACGCGACGACTGCGTTGTCCGGCAGGCCGAGCTTGCCGGCGCCGATGAAGACCGTCTGCTCGTGCAGATTCTTCTCTGCGAACGTCCGGTAGACCCGGGTGAAGCCCTGCTGGAACGGCAGCGACACCGAGTCGGTGAAGATCAGCGGCGCGGCGCCGGTGCCGCCTTCGCCACCGTCGATGTTCACGAAGTCCACGCCGCGCCCGGTGTCCCGCATCAGCGTGGTCAGCTCGTCCCAGAAGCCGAGGTCGCCGACGGCGGATTTGATGCCGACCGGTAGTCCGGTCTCGGCGGCGAGCAGTTCCACCCAGTCGAGCAGGCTGTCGCAGTCGGAGAACTCGGCGTGCCGGGACGGGCTGACGCAGTCCTGACCGGGTGCGATGCCGCGGGTCGCCGCGATCTCCGCCGACACCTTCGCCGCCGGCAGCAGACCGCCGAGGCTTGGTTTCGCGCCCTGGCTCAGCTTGATCTCCAGCGCCCGTACCGGCGCCCCGGCGGCCAGGTCCTTCAGCCGTTTCAGACTGAACCGCCCGCGCTCGTCGCGGCACCCGAAGTACGCGGTGCCGATCTGGAACACCAGCTCACCGCCGTTTCGGTGGTAGGGCGACAGCCCACCCTCGCCGGTGTTGTGCAGGCAACCGGCCAGCGCGGCGCCCCGGTTGAGCGCCTCCACCGCCCGGCCGGAGAGCGAGCCGAAGCTCATCCCGGAGATGTTGACCACCGAGCCGGGCCGGAACGCCAGCGGCCGTCCTCGGGCAGCGCCGAGCACCTTGGCGCAGGGCAGCTCCACCTCATGCCCGGCGGTCGGCGACGACGGCGGCACGGCTCGTCCGAACGTGCGGTGCTTGATGATCGGATACCCCGGCGTGTACTCGATGTCGTTATCGGTGCCGAAGCCGAAGTAGTTGTTCTCCTTCTTGGCCGAGGCGTAGATCCAGCGCCGCTGGTCCCGGGTGAACGGCCGCTCCTCGTTGTTGCCGGCCACGATGTACTGCCGCAGCTCCGGCCCGATCGCCTCGAGCAGGTATCGGGCCCGCCCGATCACTGGGAAGTTGCGCAGCAGCGCGTGGTCGCGCTGCAGGAGGTCGCGGGCGGCGAGCGCGGCGACGGCGGCGGAGATGACGGGTACGGCGCGGCTGGCCCACTTCATGCCCGCCACTCTTTCCGCAAGCCGCACCGCCGAAACGCCTGCGGCTCGCGGCCGAGAGTGGTCAACAACGACCGGTCGCTTCGTCGGTCCGCGGGTCGGTCCCATCGCCACCTCCGTCGCGGTGGACCTTCCAGCACCTCGAACTCGTCATCCACCTGGGCGGTGGCCTGCCGACCAGCGGCCGCGCCGGTGAACCGCCGCGAACCAGTAGCAGCGCGCGGCGGCCGGTCGTCTGTAGCGCTTGCCGGCTCCCGCGTCGCCGCAGGTCGTCCACTACCCCGGTGGGCCAGATCGCGGTCGGTCTATGGACGCATGGTCAACTGGCCGGCATGCATGTGCCACCCCGGCGGGGCGAATCGGGTGCGCAAACTGGGCGCTCGGTCCGCCCGGCCCGGCGGAGACCCGATCTCCGGTCTGCTGCCTGGCCCACCAGCGCCGCCACGGCGAGTGCTGCGACGAGGAGACAGGGGCCGAGCCAGCCCAGCGGCGCATACAACCGGGCGCCCAGAAAGGAACCCGCGCTGCCGGCCAGATAGGCGCAGGTCATGTAGGCGGAGTACAGGCGACTACCGGCAGCGGAGCTGATGGCATAGATCCGCACGCCGTTGGCGACCATGCCGGACTGCATCGCCACGTCCAGGAGCAACAGCCCGGCTGTCAGCCAGATCAGCCCACCGGCGCCGCCGCTGCCGCCGACGGCGAGCACGATCGCCGAGCCGGCCACCCCGGCCAGCGTCACCCGGTTCACCGCGTCCGGACCGTACCGGTCCACCAGCCGGCCGGCGATAGGCGTACATACCATGGTGGCCGCGTTGACCAGGGCCAGCAGGCCCACCACCCGGGTATCGAGCCGGTACGCCGGTCCGGTCACCAGCATCGCCACGCAGGTCCACACCGCGGAGAACCCGGCGAACGCCGCCGCCTGATACCAGCACGACCGTCGTAGCATCGGTTGGCTGCGTAGCAGCCGCAGTGGCTCGGTGACCAGACCGCGATACGTCTGCCGCGACGTCGGAATGGTCGTGGGCAGCGTCCACGCCAGCATCAGCGCCATCGCCAAGGTCAGCGCCGCCGCGATCAGATACGGGGACCGCCAGCCGAGCGACTGGCCGACCATGCCACCGAACGCCCGTGACACCAGCATCCCGGCGGTCGACCCGCTCAGCAGCGTTCCGCTGACCACACCGCGCCGGCCCGCCGGCACCAGACGGGCCGCCAGCGGGCCGCTTATCGGGGCGGCGACCGCGGCGGTGCCGGCGAGCAGGCTGGCCCCGGCCAGCGCCGGCAGCCCGGGGCTCAGGCTGGCGCCCAGCAGCGCCAGGGTGGTCGCGGCGAGCAGGGTCACCAGCAGCGGCCGGTGCGGAATCCGGTCACCCAGCGGCACCACCAGGAAGATTCCGAGGGCGTACCCGGCCTGCGTCGCGGTCACCACGCCAGCGGCGGCACCGGCCGAGACGTCCAGCCCGGCGGCGACCAGCGGGCTGACCGCCTGCGGGAAGTAGACGGTGCCAACGGCCACGCCGCAGGCCACCGCGAGAATTCCGACCAACCGGCCGGTCTTGTTCGTCGTCACGCTGGCAGTCCATGCCAGCTCGACCCGATGCGGAATCGATGTAGGCTCTCCCTTAATGATCAGTTACGAGCTCGGTGTCGAAGACCTCGCCGACAGTCGCTTCACCTTCTCGCCCATCAACGAGACGGTGCTCAGCCTCCGCGTGCTACGCGACCCGGGCGTACACGCGCTGCACCTGCCCTGGCGCCGGACCGTCCTGGAGCAGCTCGACCCCGCCGACGTCAGCCTGCTACTACTCCTGGTCGGACCACGGCTGACCCTCCCGGACTTCCTCACCCCGCGGTCGGCCGCCTTCGACCCCTCCTTCGACGACGAACTCGCCGGCCTGCTCGCCGCACCGGTCGACGTCATCCGTCGGGATATGGCCGCGGCGTACGCGCCGAGCCGGCCACCGACATCATTACGCGCCGACGACGACCGCGACATCGCCGCGCTGCGCGACCGCATCGGTGCCGCGCTGCGCCGGTACTGGGCCATCGCGATCAAACCGGCCTGGCCGCAGATCCGCCTGATCCTCGAAGCGGACATGACCTACCGCGCCCGCCAGCTGGCCGTCGGCGGCGCCCGGCTCCTGTTCGCCGACATGCACCCGCACGTACGCTGGCACAACGGGGTGCTGTCGATCGACCGCATGATCAGCGACTTCCGGGTGGCGTCGGCCGGCCGCGGATTGCTGCTCATGCCATCAGTGTTCGCTCACAAACCGGCCGGACCTGTCACCGCGGACATGCCGCCGTCGCTGACCTACCCGAGCCGCGGCGTGGCAACCCTCTGGGCGCCGCCGGCCCCCAACCAGGCCGCGCTCGCGTCACTGGTCGGCCCGGCCAAGGCCCGGCTGCTCGGCCTGCTCGGCGAGCCGCTGCCCACGGCCGAGATTGCCCGCCGGCTCAGAGTCAGCCCCAGCGCCGTGTCGCAGACGCTGCAGGTGTTGTACGCCAACGGGCTGGTCACCCGCGCGCGCAGCGGCCGGCAGGTGCTCTACCGCCGCACCGCGCTGGGTGACCAACTCATCGGTAGCGGCACCAACGACCATTGCGGAGGGTGATGCGTGGGAGAGACTGCCGGGAGCACCGTGACCTACCGAGGTGTCGCACCCGGCGTCGACCTCGGGCCTGGCGGATCCCCGCAACCAACGATCACCCGTAAAGCGACAGCCACGCCATCGCGGCGATTGTGCCCGCTCACCGGCAGATCCGCACCGCGAGCCGCGAGCCGTCACATAACCCTGCGTAGCGCGCGGATCGCGGCAGGAGCGGATGCTCGCGCGATGCAGCTGGGCCGATGTCGCAGCCGGTGGCTTTTCGACAGGTTTGCCAGGCTGTGGAGTTGAGAGGGTCCGCAGCCGGAAAGGATTCGTGAATCCTTTCGCTCGCTGAGCACTCTTATGGGAGTGCTGGTCAGCCGGACCGGCGTGGGGGAGGTTTTCGTGACTGTCTGGATCGTTGCTGGTGTGGCCGTCGCCTTGCTGGTGTGCAGTTGTGTGGTGTTGCTGCGGCGTCGTGCCCGGTCGCGTGGCTAGGTCGTCGTGGCCGGGCGAACAGGTCGTCGCCGCGGCGCAGGCCGGTGACGAGGCGTCGATCACGGCGCTCGTCTCGGCCTCGCATCCGCACGTTCAACGGTTCGCCTACGCCCTGTGTGCGAGCGATCAGGATGCGGAGGACGCGGCGCAGGAGGCGCTCATCGTCCTGTTCGGCAAGATCGGTACGCTGCGGGCGACGGCGGCGCTGAGCTCGTGGATGTTCCAGATTGTCCGTAACGAGTGCATCCGCCGTGCGCGGGCGACGATGCGGCGCGCTGAGCCGGCCGCCGAGCCGACCACGATCTCGGCCGAGGAGGACGTGCTGCGCCGGCTGGAGGCGGAACGGGTGGCCGCCGCGATCGCGGCGCTGCCCGCCGACCAGCGCCATGTACTCGTCATGCGCGATGTCCAAGGCATGCCGGGCGGCGTGGTGGCCAAGCGGATGGGCCTGAGCACCGCCGCGATGAAGTCCCGGCTGCACCGGGCCCGCGCTGCCGTCCGCGCGGAACTGGACAGCCAAGACCGCTGAAGGGAACTGCGATGCAGCACTCGTTCACCAGTAGATCCGTGCCTGCGCACCTGGCCCGCGGCGTCCTAGGCTTCGGCCTGCTCATCGGCTCGGTGGCGTTGATGAAGGTCATCGGCCCGATCAGCCTGATCCTGTTCCCGGCTGGACTGGCGGCCTTGCGCGGTTGCCCCACCTGCTGGGCGATCGGCCTGGCCCAGACGATCTCACATGGCCGACTCAAAAGAACCTGCCAAGACGGCAGTTGCCGGATAGAACGTCAGTCACCGGGCGTGGACCGGCAGCGTCAGCACCAGGTCTCGACCAGCAGCGGCCACCTGTAACATTCCGTCGTTCTGCAGACCCGCGCATCTGACTCCAGTAGACAAGTCAGGGGTTTGCTCTGCTCGAAGTAGCGTTGCCCTCCCGGCTCGATGAACCAGCGTCCGGGTGCGCTCGCGGTCGTCAACCATCCGACCTGTGCGGGCCAGGCTCAGGGGTGGGGCAAGCTCGCGCAGCACCTGGCTGAGCTGGTCGATGCGGGACTGGGCCTCGGTGCGTAGCCGCCCGGCGAGTGCTTCCCAGTCCTGCCGGGTCGGCGCCTGCCCTGGCGGGAGCGCCGCGAGGGCTCGGCCCACCTCGGCCAAGGTGAGGCCGACCCGCTGGCACGCCTCGATCATCGCCAGGCGGCACATCACATCGCCGTGGTAACGGCGCTGGTTACCAGCCGTGCGGTCGCTGCTGATGAGGCCCTGCGCCTCATAGAACCGAATCGCTGACGCGGCGATGCCGCTGCGGTGCGCCACCTGACCGATGGTCAGGCCCGGCTGGTGCCAGTCGAAAGAGGTGTCGTGCTTCACGCCCCGAGTACCCGAGATTGACCTCAACAATTGTTGAGGTTCTACGGTCGGCTTCATCGAATTCACGAGAGTTCCCTGGAGGAGACCATGATCCTTGTGACAGGTGCGACGGGCAACGTCGGGCGGCGTGTGGTGGCGCGGCTGGTTGCCGCGGGTCACGGCGTACGCGCGATCACCCGCAACCCGAGCCGCGCGAATCTGCCGGCGGCCGTGGAGCCAGTGGCCGCTGACCTGGCCGATCCGGAGACCCTGCGCCCGCACCTTGATGGTGTTCAGGCCGTGTTCCTGATCTGGCCGTTCGTCGACCCGGCTGCGGCCGTGCAGCTCGCTCCGCGCGTCGCCGACGTGCTCGCCAGTGCCGGATCGCCCCGGGTCGTGTACGTGTCGGCCGCCTCCGCCGAGGCCGACCCGGACTCGTTCTGGGCCGTGGTGGAGCGCGCCGTCACCGCGTCCGGCCTGCCTTGGACGATGCTGCGTCCCACCGGAATCGCCACAAACACGCTGGGCTGGGCTGCGGCAATCCGCGCCGAGGGCCTGGTGCGCTGGCCGTACGGCGCGGCGGCCCGCTCGATGGTCCACGAGGACGACATCGCGGCGGTCGCAGTCGAGGCGCTGACCAGCAACCGGCACGACAAGCAGACCTACGTGCTCAGCGGCCCGGAGACGGTCACCCAGGCCGAGCAGGTGCGCATCATCGGCGAGGTGATCGGCCGCGACCTGCACTGGCAGGACGTGCCCGCCCAGGCTGTACGCCCGATGCTGGCCGTGGCGATGGGCAGCCCCGCGTTCGCGAATGCGGCATTGGCCGGCTGGGCTGCCCTGGTGGAAACGCCGGAGCAGGTGACCGGTGACGTGGCGGCGGTACTGGGCCGCCCCGCCCGTACGTTTGCCCAGTGGGCGGCCGACCACGCGGCCGACTTCGCCTGAGCCGCTCAAGGGGACAGGTGCTCTCCAGCCGCCAGCAGAGCACACCTGCCTACTGAGAAGGCCCACGCGATTCGCGCAATGCCGGAACGACGATGATCCGATGCGCGCTCATCGGCATGTCCGCAAGGGAACCGCACCGAGGGTGACCGACGCAGCGTGACCGGTGTGCGGGCCCCAATGCGCACGATCGGCGGCAATAGCGGATGGGCGTCGATCACTCGGTGAGGAATGCGATCAGGGTCCTGAGGTACTCGTCTGGAACGGTCTCGTGCACCAGATGGCCGGCCGCGATCGTCGTCAGCCGGGCGTCGGCCAAACGATCGGCTAGTTCGGCAACGTGCTCCTGGGGGACATGGCTCGCTGCTCCGCCGCCGATGAGCAGAGTGGGTGCCGTGATCCGGGCGACGATGTCGGCCCATCCTGGATCCGGATCGTCGATCTCGGGCCGGACCTGCTCCACCATGTGCCAGTCGAAGGGCAGATCCCCTGCCGGACGGTCGGGAAGCCCCGGCGGTCGAGGGTGCGGGTAACCGATGTCCTCAAGCACGAGTTTGTGGACGTGCCCCTGCCATTCGGCGGCCACCCGGCAGGCCACCAGACCGCCGAGGGAATGGCCGACCAGGTCCACCGCGCCGATGTCCAGCTGGTCTAGGATGCCGATGACGTCTTGCGCGAACAGTTTCAGGCTGTACGTGCCGGGCCAGTCACTGGCACCGTGGCCGCGCAGGTCGACGGCGTACACGGTCCGCTCAGTACACAGGCCCGAGGCGATCATGTCCCAGTCGCTTGCGGTCTTTCCGGTGGCATGGAGCAGCACGGCGGGCGTCTTGTACTTGTCGACGGCTTGCCATACCCGCAGTGAGAAGTGCAGGTCACCGACCGTGATGTCTATCAGCTCAGGCACGCCCTGAGCCTCTCCGACCGTCGCCTCCGGATTCAAGACATTCCGCCGTGGGCAGAGCCACGCGCTGCATTCGGTAGGTCTGGGCACCGGCCGCCCTGCTCGCTGTTACTCGGCGTAACGCGCGGATCGCGGCAAATCCGCGCACCTGACCTTGGCTTGGTGCGGCAAGGTCGAGGCGGGACGGCGGCACCCGTTCTTCGACATGACAGCGCAGCTCCTGGTCGTTTCACCAGCCGCTTCCGCGCCGTGCGTGCGCGAGTGCCGCCGCAGGCCGATCGCCTTCCCGGCCCCCTTAACAACCCCTCGTCGGGGAGCACTAGCGCCGACAGGTTTGTTGTGAAAACCTATTGGCATGACTACTGACTCGTTACCCGCCGGCGGCGATCCCCGCCGGCTGCTGTCCGACGTGCGCGCCCTCGCTCACCGGGTGCGCGTTGACCAGCGGATGACCTGGGTCGCGCTGCTGGCGCTGGCCGCGGTGACGCTCGTGGGGATCCCGTTCGACTGGTTCGGCATGACGGTCCACTGCCACCCCGACGGCAGCTGCCAGTTCGCGCGCCGTGGCGTGCTGTACTACTGGCCGCCGGCGCTGCTGCTGGCGTACACGGTCATCGCCGTCTGCTACGTGCGGGCCGCGCGGGCGCGGGGGCTGGGTGCCCGGGTCCTGCCCTACACGATCACCGGTGCCGCGACGACCGCCGTGTTCACCGCCGCATGGGTGGCCGCCGCCCTGTACTTCCCGAGCCACCCGGCACCGATCCACCCGCTCCCGTACTGGTGGATCGTGCTGGACCGGCTGATCGCACCGTGGGGCATGATCGGGCTCGCGTTGCTGGTGCTGGCCCGGCTGGAGCGCAACCTCGGGCTGCTGCTGTTCACCGCCGGCTACCTGGCGTTGGTGCTGCTGGTGCTGCCGATGGACTCAGGCTGGGGACCGCCCCACTGGGGAATCCGGGCGCACTTCGCGATGCCGCAACTCATCAGCGGCATTGTGCTGCTGCTGGGCGCGGCCGGCTTCGCGGCCGCCCGCCGGCGGCACCGGTGACGGCCGTGACCGACACCCCGGACCCAGATGCCACGCACCCGGTCACCGGGCTGGACGACGTAGTGCACCAGCGAGTGCGACTCGGCATCCTCACCATCGCGCACGAGGCCCGCCGCGTCGAGTTCGGCTACCTGCGCACCCAACTCGACCTGACCGCCGGCAACCTCTCCAAGCACCTGAGCGTGCTCGAGGCCGCCGCCCTGATCGAGGTCGAGAAGGGCTACGAGGGCCGCCGCGGCCGCACCTGGATCACCCTCACCCCCGCCGGCACCACCGCGCTCGCCGAGGAGATCGAGCGACTGAAGCTGCTCATCGCACGATTCGAGATCCCCGACAACCCGGAGGACCGATGACAACGGCACTGACCCGCCGACACGTGCTCACCGCCGCACTCGCTGCCGGGGCCGCCGTACCGCTCGCCGGCATCGGCCGCGCCTCGGCCGCCATACCCGGCCCGCCCCGCCTCAGCCTGCCCCGACCGACCGGGCCGTACCGGCTAGGCACCGTGTCGCTGCACCTGGTCGACACATCGCGCCCAGACCCCGTCGCCGGTCGTGGCCACCACCGCGAGCTGATGGCGAGCGTCTGGTATCCCGCGTCGGGGGGCGCCCGGCGTCATCCGGTGGCACCGTGGCTGTCGGCCGCGCCGATGGGTGCGCTGCTCGCGGCCAACGGGTTCGACGCCGATGCCGCGGCGGCGCCGTTCACGGCCGGCCACGAAGGCGCTCCCGCGCTGCGGCCGGCCGGCCGGCGACCCGTGGTCGTGTTCTCCCACGGCGCCAACGGTCACCGTTCCGAGACCACCATCGTCGTTCAGGAACTCGCCAGCCACGGCTACGTCGTGGCCACGGTGGACCACCCGTACGACTCGTTCGGCGAGTTCCCCGACGGCCGGCCCACCGTCCCCGACGACGACGTGTCGGTCACACCCTGGGACCACGCCCACGACATCCAATTCGTCCTCGACCGCATCGAGGACCTCGCCGCCGGCCGCAACCCCGACGCCCAGCGCCGCCCGCTGCCGGCCGGCCTGGGCGCCGCGCTCGACCTACGTCGCATCGGCATGTTCGGCTGGTCGAAGGGCGCGACCGCCACCGCCCTCGTCATGAACCAGGATCGGCGCGTCCGGGCCGGGCTCAGCTTCGACGGCCCGATGCAGTCCCAACCGCCCGTCGCCGACCTCGACCGGCCGTTCATGCTGATGACCGCGGAATTCACCCGGGCCGCCGAACCGAGCGTCGAGCAGCTCTGGTCGCACCTGCACGGATGGCGGCGCAACGTGCACGCCGACGGCGCGCTCCACGGAGGGTACTGCGATCACCAGTGGCTCATCCCGCAACTGGCGAGCGTCATCGGGATGAGCGACGAGGACCTCGCCGGCTGGGTCGGCACCCTCGACCCGGCCCGGGCGGTACGCATCCAGCAGGCATACCCGCTCGCCTTCTTCAACCTGCACCTACGCCACCAGCAGCAGCACCTGCTCGAAGGCCCGAACCCGGCCTTCCCGGAGGTCCGATTCGTCCCCTGACCCGCGTCCATCAGGGGTTCAGCTGATCACCGCCGCCGCCACGGCTCTCGGCGTCGCGCTGGTACCGGCCACCGTCATCCCGCCCGGCCCCAACCGCCGTGACGCTCCCGCGTACGGCGCGGCGGCATTCTGGTGTTGATCCAATATCCGCTTCTCGGCATGTCCGGACGCCTCGCTCAGCGGCAGCTGGCGCTACGCTCCGTGACGCGCGGTCGGCGGCAGTTGCGGATGCCTAGTCGCTAGGTCCGTCGAGGTTTTGGCGCGTCTGGCCACGGGCCGACCGATCGGCCGCGGGTGAAACGATCATGTGGTGTTTCGGATACGCGGTGGCCCTGCCGGGCCAAAATGCGTAGGACGGCACAGGCACGTAGTGCACGCTAAGCAGCGTGGATCTCTCCTACCCCTGCGTGTGCTGCGGATACCGCACGCTGTCGGAACCCCCAGGATCTCATGAGATCTGCCCCATCTGCGGGTGGGAGGACGACATATACCAGCTCCGCTGGCCCAACCGGCCGGGCGGCGCGAACGAACCGTCGTTGGTCGACGCCCAGCAACTCTTCAACAGATCGGGTGCGAGCCGCGAGCGGCCTAGCGCCGACGCGGCCGATTTCGATCGTGAACCCTTCTGGCGGCCTATCGATTCCGGCCGTGACCGGTTCGAGCCACGCGGCGGGAACCTGGCCCCCTGGCCCGAGGACCGAACGGTCCTGTACTGGTGGCGACGGCGTACCGGGACAGCTTGGTGGGAGGCGGTCACACCAGGTGTCCTCGCCTTCGACGATGAAGACGACACACAAGTCCTTGCGTTTATCGACGCCGTGCGGGGCGTCGCTGCCATAGCGCCGCCAGCGGACCCGGACAACCTCTCGGGCATGGCGATCGACTTCGACCACTACCTGTGGCGATGTCCTTCGGTCCGGGAGGTCATGGTGTCCAGTAGCGCGGATCCGGCCCGTCAACTGACAGCACGCTGTCTCCTCGAACAGGCGTCTTCACTGCGACGCGTCGCAGCGGAGATCGAGGAAGTATGGCTGCGGGACCTGCGCTACCAGCACTGGGAGGCTCATCTGCTGCGAGTGACGCCTACGTCAGTGGAACTCGACGTTGCGACGCAGATCAGTGAAGACGGCTACTACGTAACGGGTTCGATCATCGCAAGGTGGTCAGACTTTGCCGATGTACCCGAAGACACCGGGTAGCCGGCCACGGTCCGTAACGCCCGGTCGGCGGCAGAAGAGTGCACCTGGCCGTGTTCTCGGCCCCATCGTCCGTGCCTCCGTGATCTATCGTGCCCTTCGTCGCACAAGGACCCGGAGGGTGGCCAACGATGGCTCGTACGCAGCTGTACCTCGTCCGCCACGGCGAACAGGATCCAGCGTCCGATCACGCCCCGGATGGAGGCCTTTCGCAACTCGGTCGCGAGCAGGCGGACCGGCTGGGCCGGCGGCTGCGTACAGTGCCTTTTTCGGCGGTCCACCACAGCCCGTTGGCCCGGGCAGCCCAGACCGCCGACATCATCGCCGGCCATCTCCCACAGGTGCCGCGACACGGCTGCGGTTTTGTAGCAGACCGAACCCCGGTGCCCTCCGCCGCGCAACGCGGCCGATACCCGGACCGGTGGCATGCCTGGCTGGACGGTGTGCCCTACGACGAACGCGACGAAGACGCTACGGCCCTGCAAGCTGCCGTCACACACTTCGGTGTCGCCGGCGACACCGACCGGCACGAACTGCTGATCACGCACAACTTCGTCATCGGGTGGTTCGTCCGCCACATGCTTGACGCCCCGGAGTGGCGGTGGATTGGCCTCAACCAGGCCAACTGCGCGATCACCATCGTGCAGTGGGATTCCGACTGGCCACCGACCTTGGTCAGCTTCAACGACACGGGGCACCTGTAACTGTGTGGCATCCGCTCATCGGCAGTTGCGGACGTCCCACAGACGCCGGCGGCCACGCTTCGCAATGCGCCGTCTGCGGCAGATCCGGATACCGGAGGTCGGCACTGATCATGACTACAAGCGACGCAGAGCTCGTTGCCCTCGGGGTCTTGCATGACGATGTGCCCGAGAGGACCGTCGCCGTACCACTCCTCGCGGACCACCGTCGCGCCGGCGGCAACTAGCTCGGGCACTTACTGCCGGATCACTCGGACGCGCTCAACCATGTCCCAGGGGCCTGGGCGGGCACTCGGATATCGGTATGCATTCGGTTCGTGGCGGACTTGGACTCAGCGACACGGGCGAAGGAATCCGGACATTCTTCATGCAGGCCGCAGGGGCAAGCATGATGAGTCGCCGGCTGACGCCAAGTGGTCACTTCAGGACGTGAAAGCGCAGGTGCGTGACGTGTGGTGATTCGATCACTGCGGTACGCTCAAGTTCGATGTGGTCGGTGCCGAGGTGGTCGAACAGGCGCGTGCCGGTACCGAGGAACACCGGTACGAGTTGGACGTGGATCTCGTCCACCAGCCCGGCCTTGACGAACTGTTGTCCTGTGGTGGGACCGCCCATGATGAGGACGCTCCGGTCGCCCGCTGCTTGTCGCGCCTGGCGCAGCGTGCTGTGGAGTCCGTCGTTGACGAACGTGAAGGCGTCGCTCTTCATCTTCAACGGGTCGCGCGACTCATGAGTGACCACGAAGCACGGCACCGGGAACGGAGTGTCCTGCCACAGGGCCACACCGACGTCGAACGTCCGTTTGCCGATCACCACGGCGCCGGTCGTCGCGTAACGTTCTCGTACCTGCGCGGCGTCGACCCCGACCGGGGTGACCCCGTCGGCCGCCACAGCTAAATCCCCGCCGCCGTGGAACAGCCACTCGTGCAGCCGCTCGCCACCTTTGCCCATCGGTTGTTCGACGGTGACGTCAGATCCGGCGGCGAAGCCGTCCAACGACACGCTCATGCTCAACAAGACGCGGCCCATCGGGTCCTCCTTATCGTTCACTTCTGGGTCATGCGGTGTGGGCGGGGAAGCGGCGCCGCTCGCGCCATGCGGGTACGAGGACGGGAAGCAGAGCGGCGGCGGTCAGCGCGAATCCCGCCGAGTAACCGATCGAGGCGACCAGCAGCCCGAAACCGACGGCTCCGACGCCCATCCCGGCGTCGTAGGCGAGGTTCCACAGCATGCTCACCCGCGCATAACCAGACCTCGACACGCGGGTGAACATCAGGGCCAGCGTCACGTTCTGCGCCACGCCGAATCCGGTGCCGAACAGGGTGACGCTGGCGATCACCGCCAACGGACCGTGCGCGCAGGCGAGTCCGACGGTCCCGGCAACCACGGCTATGACCGCGGGCAGGAGCAGGCTGCCTCTGTACCGGTCGCCATACCGGCCGGCCCCCAGCGGGCCAGCGGAGTAGTGCCGGCCTGCACCAGCAACGCCACCGCTGCCAGGCCAGGAGTGGTAGAGAGGCTGAGCGGGAGGAACGTCAGCAGCACTCCGGCCACCAGCGCAACGGCGGCGAAGACCACTGCCGGCACGGCTGAACCGCCCACGTCGATCGGACGCCGCGACACCCGGGTGGGCGACGGCTCGACTCGGGCCGATCGGGCGGGCAGACCCCGCACGGCCCACAGTGACAGCAACGCCAAAGCCGCGGCGGTGACGAAGACGGGTGCGAAACCGGCGTGCGTACTCAGCCACACCCCCGACGCCAGGCACACGATCGAGGGGACTCCGACGGCCGCACCATAGATCCCGAGCGCTTCGGTGCGACGAACGTCCGGCGCCAGTTCGGCCACCAGGGCGGCACCGGCGACGAACATGATCCCGGCCCCAGCACCCCGCAGCAGGCACACCCCGAGCACCACGGGCGGCCACGACGACGCTAGAAGCAGGACGGCGGGCGCCCCGAGCAGCAGCAGGGCCAGCGCTACCACCGTCTGGTAGCCGTGTCTGGTGATGAGAGCCGGCGCGGCCAACTCGGTCAACACCGTGCCGAGCATCAGCACCCCGGTACACAGGCCCGCGCCCATCCCGCCGGCGCCGGTCCCAGCGACATAGGCCGGTACGACCGGCATCAGCAGGTAGAAGCTACCGAGTGCGCCGAGCGAGGACACCAACAGCCGCACGATGGGCGGGGTCAGTAGCGGCTGGACGATCGTGGTCACCGGAACGGTCGCCTGCTCGGCCGGCGGAGGATGGGCCATGCGGGAACAGTAGGTTCCCACCGGTTCAGCAGTAAGGTCCAGTTCCATGCCCGTTGAATGGACCGGTTCTGGACCGGACCTGCCCCTGCCAATCGACCGGAACAGCACGGAACCGCTGCGCGACCAGATCGAACGCGCGCTGCGGGAAGCCATCAGAACCGGTCGGCTGGGCAGCGGGGAACGGTTGCCCTCGTCTCGCGTGCTGGCCGCCAACCTCGGCCTCTCCCGCGGCCTGGTCACCGAGTGTTATGCACAACTGCGAGCCGAGGGCTATCTCGTCACATCGCCCGGCTCGGCCACCCGAGTGGCAGTCACCGCCGGCCCGTCACGGCACCGTTCGGTGCGGGCCACCGACAGCGAACCGGTCCGTATCGACTTCCGGCCTGCCGTACCCGACCTCTCCAGCTTTCCCCGAGAAGACTGGGGCCGCGCGGTACGCCGCGCCTGCCAACAGGCGCCCACCGAGGTGCTCGGCTACCCCGACCCATACGGCACACCAGCGCTGCGTGAGGTGCTCGCCGCCTATTTACGACGGGTCCGTGGCGCCGCCGCAGACCCCAGTCAGACGGTGGTCTGCGCCGGATATGCGCAAGGGTTGCAACTGCTCCTGCGCGCACTCGCCGACGACGGTATCCGGACCGTGGCGGTCGAGGATCCCGGCGATCCGGACCACTACACGATCGGCAAGGTAATGGGGCTGGACGTCATCGCGGTACCCGTCGACGACCAAGGCATCGACGTCGAAGCTCTCGCGGCGACCGACGCCGGCGCCGTGATCCTCACCCCAGCGCACCAATCTCCCACCGGCGTCGTCCTGACCCCCGAACGACGACACGCCGTCGTCGCCTGGGCAGCAGCCCGAGACGCGACGATCATCGAGGACGACTACGACGCGGAATTCCGGTACGACCGCGAGCCGGTCGGCGCCGTCCAAGGCCTCGCCCCAGACCGCGTGGCGCTGCTCGGCTCGGTCAGCAAGTCACTCGCACCCGCCCTGCGGCTCGGCTGGGCGCTGACACCCCCACACCTGTCGGCCGCGGTCGCCGAGCACAAACAACTCACCGACCGCGGTTCACCCGTCATCGACCAACTCGCCCTCGCCGAGCTACTGCGAAGCGGCACGTACGACCGGCACCTACGCCACATGCGCCGCCGCTACGCCGCACGCCGCGGAGCCCTCGTGGAAGCGCTACGGAAAAACGCCCCCGGCATCGAGCTTCTGGGTCTCGCCGCCGGCTTCCACGCCGTCGCCCAGCTGCCACCCAGCGCCGACGAACAGGCCATCGTCGAAGCCGCCCGACGTCGATCCGTCGGCCTCTACGGCATGAACAGCTACCGCATGACGTCGCATACGCGCACACCGCAACTCGTTCTCGGCTTCGGCAACCTCACCACAGACGCCATCTACGAGGGCATCCACATCGTCGCCGATCTGCTGCAAGCCGCTTGACCTCCTCCATCATGCCGTTGTCGTAGCAGGCGCCGATCGATCCCATCGACGGTGCCAGGCCGGCTTCCTGCACCCGGCGGGTGAAGGCTTGTTCAGCGTGGGCCGGGGGCTTCTGCGGGTGACCGCCCTGGCGCAGTTCGTCGGTATGCAGCGGGTATGCTCGGAGTATGACTCGCCGTATCACGATCAGCCTGCCTGACGATGTGGCCGCGTACGTGGAGCGCACACAGAGCAACACGTCTGGTTTCATCGCCGGGATCCTCCGCCGCAAGATGCGCGCCGACGACCTACGCGCCAGGTGGGCGGAGCTGGGCTACGTGGTGACCGACGAGGACGTGGAGCGGACGAGGCAACGCCTCGCCGAGCTCCCGCCGATCAGCGACGAGCAGCATGCCCGCAACCTCGAGTGGCTTCGCCAGTTCGACGACGAGGGGACCGCCGCCGCGTGAACGGCTTGGTCCTGGACACCTCCGCGCTTCTCGCCTACGCCTCGGGGACCAGCATCGAACCGGGTGCCATCCTGACCCTCGCCGAGGAGGACCCGGAGCAGCAGGTGTGGGTCCCCGCCCTGTGTCTCGGGCAGGCGCACCTCCAGCTGGCGGGCACCGCCGCCGCCACGATGCTCGACCTTCTGTTCAGCGAGGACCGGGACATCCACGTGGCCGTCTACGACGCCGCCACGAGCCGGCGCGTCGCCCGGATCGCCGCCCGAGCGAACGTGCCGCTCGACGTCGCCCACGCCGTCGCCACCGCCGTCCTCTACCGCTGCTACCTGGTCACCCGGGACGCGAAGGCCGTGGCACCCGCGCTGCCCCCGGGCCTGGAGATCCTCGACATCAGCGAAACCTGGGACTGACGCCCTTCCCGGTGCCGGTTCGCCGGGCGACGCGGGCGCTGGGCAGGGCCGTGGAGCCTGCCGGTGATCGCGCTGAAGGCACTGCAGGTGCAGGTCAAACCACTGGTGGAGGATCTCCGCGGGCAGGTCGTGGAGGCGCCGGACCTGCGGGCGGAGCTGCGCCAGGAGTACGACCGGGCGAAGGCCGCCGAGCGGGTCGGCGCGAGTTTCGAGACGTGGTTCGATGATGTGGTCGACCAGGCGGGGGTGGCCTGGGTGCTCAGCTGCGTGTTCGTCCGGTTTCGCGAGGACAACGAGCTGGTCGACCAGCTCTGGATGCTGCTCGGACGTCGGACTTGGCAGAACTTCATCACCGCATGGGGACGCTCGACCGACGGCAACCCCTTTACCGCGCACATGAACGAGGCCACCAAGTACGTCGTGTCGAGGACCCTGGAGAACGTGGATAACTGGCAGAACTCGATCCTGCTGCGGGGCGACGCAGTCGACACCGTGGCCGAGCTGAAGGCGGCCCCACTGACCGAGTTCGATCTCACCGGTAGCGTCACCACCAGCAAGGGCGTGATCATCGCGCACTACACGCGCCGGTGACGAGCGGCCGTGCCGCGGGCGCGACTGCCAAGCCTGTCCCGAGACACGACACCGGCTGCCGCCGATGCCTCGTCTCGCATGATGGTTGACGGGGCGGATCCGTCTCAACACATGCACGACAGCTGGCCCTTGGTTGCTCAGTCGTCCTGGCCTAGACGATCTTCGCATTTGACTTGCGTAGGGTCACGGCCGTGACAGCGGTGATAACGGCGGTGATGACCGCAAGTGAATAGAACGCGTTGGCGATGTTCGTGTGATCTGCAAGCGCGGCGACCAGTACGGTGATCACGGCACTCAGGCCGAGGCCGGCCGCGTTGGTGGCGCCGAAGACCTGGCCGGCTTTACGCTCGGGCACGCTGGCCAGCAGCAGGCTACGGGTTGCCACCCGGGCCAGCCCGACCAGAGCGCCGGCGATGGGGATGCCCGCCAGAAGAACGGACAGATGCAGCGGCTCCACGGCCACGATGACCGCACAGCCGACGATGCCGATGATGGCGATGCGAAGATGGCCGAACCTGGCGGGAAGTCGGGGGTAGAGGGCGGCGGCGGTCACGAACCCGACCCCGGCCAGTGCGTCCACCAGCCCGTAGGTACCCGCGCCCTGGTGGAAGGCTTGGTACACCAAGACGATCAAGATGGTGTTGCCGACCATGGTCAACACCGTGCAGGTGGCGTAGAGAAGACCGAGGCGCAGCATCGGTGCGGCGGTGCGGCCGGTCCGCGTGCCGTTGCCGATGGCCGCCGGATGGGCACGCTCGGCGCGGGCAGGGCCCCGGCCGATCAGATACATGGCCAGGGCCGAGACGAGGAAGGTGGCGCCGTTGAAGAAGAACAGCGGCGTGGGCCCGAACAGGTGGATGGCGAATCCGCCCACCGCTGCGGAGAGCAAGTTTCCGGCCTGCAAGGCGATCTCGTAGTGCGCGCTGAACCGTACGAGGCGACCCGGGGCGACCCGCTCCTTCATCAGGGCGTTGCTTGCTGGCATGAACATCGCGGCCAGCGCGGCGAGCGCGAAACTGACCAGGTAGGCCACAGATGTGGGTGCCTCGCCCAGCAGCAGCCAGACCGGCAGCGACAATGCCGCCAGGGCGCTGGCCACATCCGCGATCAGGCAGAGCATCCGCCGGTCGTAACGGTCGGCGATCCGCCCGAACACCAGCGACAGCAACGCCGGTGGCACGGACGCCGCGATGAACAGCCATCCCACCGACAGTGCGCTGCCCGCGGTCGTGAAGACCAGGATCGCGGAGGCGACGAGCTGGATGCCGTTGCCCAAGCTCGTGACAAAGGTAGCCGGCAGGAGCAGTCGCTCGGCTCGACCCCCCGTCGGTGGCGTAGCCAACGGTTCGACTAGCGGCACGCGAGAATCGATCGATGCGGTCCGGGCCCCAAGCATCTGCGTGGGCGAGGTGGTGGTCATGTGCACAGCCTCCGTGAACTTCCCTGACAAATTACGTCAGTGAAGTTGGGTGGCCTCGACCACACCAAGCGAATTCGCCGCGACTACGCCTACCAGCCCCATCCCACCAGGCTGACCGATCCCGCTGCCGCCACCTCAAATGCGAGCCCACGTCGCAGAAGGCATCCCCACGCCGACCCGCCGCCGGAAGACGTCCAAGTGCAGGCCCGCAGTTCCACGAACGGGGCGAGGTCGCGGACCTGCACCAGCGGACGGGAGTCGGCGGTCGCATGATCGTCACGGCGTGGATCGCATACCGCAGCCCGGGCCCGGGTGGTCTTAAGGGGGTGTCTCAGTTGGTGATCTTTGCGAGTCGGCGGTGGCAGATGAGGATGGCGGCGAGGTCGGCGAAGGCTTGGAAGTGCTCGGCTTTGCGTTCGTAGCGGCGCGCGAGGCGGCGGTTGTTGGTGAACCAGGACAGGCACGACTCGACGATCCACCGGTGCCGGCCGAGACGCTGGGAGGACTCGACGCCTTTGCGGGCGATTCGCACGACGATGCCCCGGCGGCGGACCTCGGCCCGGATCGCCTTGTGGTCGTAGGCCTTGTCCGCGTGCAGCTTGCCGGGACGGCGGCGGGGCCGGCCGCGACGGCCCCGCACCGGCGTGAAGGCATCCAACAACGGGAACAGCAACTGCGCGTCCGGGGTGTTCGCGGCGGA
>NZ_JBVJJA010000063.1:0-33701 GCF_055586005.1 Micromonospora sp. NPDC051924 | reverse complement strand
TCGATGGCTCCACGCCCGTATCCAACACCGTCCAGCATGGACGTTACGTCCGTGTCATCCCCACTCGGCCGCCGAACCTTGCTGAGATCACCTCACTGGACCAGACCCGATTGGTAGGCGAAAACCAGGAGCGCTTCACTGCGTACGCCCGTCACCGTTCCTACGCCGGCGGGCGTAGGCGATTGGTCGCCTCTCGGGGAATGCCGGCGCGGCCGGCACACTGCAGCATCGCTGAGACAGTCGAAAAGCCCGCCACCGCAAGGAGTTTCCTTCATGTCCGATCGCCTGTTTCGCTTTGGCGTCGTCGCCGGGCTCGCACCGACCGCGCAGGCGTGGGCGACGACGGCCCGCCGTGCAGAGACTCTCGGGTACGCCACCTTCCTGATCCCCGACACCCAGGCGACGCTCTCCCCCTTTCCGGCGCTTGCGGCGGCGGCGACCGCGACGAGTTCACTGCGGGTCGGCACGTACGTCCTGAGCGCGCCCAACCGGACGCCCGCCGCGGTGGCCTGGGAGTCGGCCAGCCTTGACCTGCTCTCCGGCGGCCGCTTCGAGCTGGGCCTCGGTGCGGGGCGACCCGCCGCACAGCACGACGCCGCCCGCCTGGGTGTACGGTTCGGCACTCCGGGAGAGCGGGTACAGCGCCTCTCCGACACCATCCACGCGGTGAAGGAGCTTTGCGGCCAACCGAGTGACGATGCACACGTGCGGCCGGTTCAGCAGCCACACCCGCCGATCCTGGTCGCCGGGCGCGGGACGCAGGTGCTGCGGCTGGCCGCCCAGCAAGCGGACATCGTCGCGCTGGGTTTACCGCCACAGACCCCAGAGGAGCAGCTTGCGGCGAAGGTCGACGAGCTGCGCGACCTTGCCGGAGCCCGCTTCGACGACGTGGAGCTGGCCCTCAACGTCGCGGCGGTCGCCGGCGAGCTTGAGGACCTGCCCGGCGACGGCTGGCTCGCCCGTCAGGTCGGCGGTGATCCTCGCGTTATGGCAGCGATCGGCGGGACGGCTTTCCTCGTCGGTAAGCCCGCGCAGGTCGCCGGCACCCTGCGCCGACGTCGCGACACGCTCGGGATCTCCTACCTCACCGTGAGCGCGATGTTCCTCGAACAGCTCGCGCCGGTGGTGGAACAGCTCGCCGGTACGTGACCTCAACGCCCTGCGCGGGGAGGAACGCTGCGTATCCGGCCCCACGGCTTGAACACGGCCAACACCAGAGCGACAAGCAGGGCGGCAGGTGAGACGATCGATGGATAGATCATGTTGCCCACCGACGCGGTTTCCAGGTGCCCGGCCGCAAGCTGCCGGCCCAGCTCGTTCAACCCCGACAGGCCCGGCCGCAACGCCAGCGGAACGAGCCCCGTGAGTAGAACGTTCAACGCCAGCTTCGTGGCGACCCACCAGTACCGCACCAGGCCGTACTTGCTGCCCAGTCCGAGCGCGACACCGCTGGCGAGGCAGATGATGCCCGCGGTGAACAGCGGCCACACCGCGAAGAGTGCAAGCGCCTGGTAACACAGCGCCCGGGTGCCGGTGTCGTGGTTGAACACCGCCGTGAAGATGACCACCGCCATAGCGACGTCGACACCGAGCCACGCACCGGCGGAAACGATGTGGACCACCAGGACGCCTTTGCGGGTTCGCGCGCCGAGCCTGAGCAGCCGCGCGTCGTCTCGTGAAACGCTCATCGTGAGGAAACCAGCATTCTGATCGGCGGATGGCTGCCTGCTGTGCGCCATCTCGTGGTAACCGTCCATGACCGACCAGATTCTTGTGGGCGATGCGGCGTCCGGTCGTCCGCTCGCGAGCTGAATCCGCTGTACGTCAGCGGACGTAGCCGCGGCGGCCCGCCTACCCGGCCATCCGTAGGCCGTACGGCGCCACAGTCCCGGGCCACTCCACCGAACACCTACCACAGTCGAGAGCCCCACGACCTGATCGGAAGCCAACCTTCGGCGTCGCCGCCGGACGTAGGCCCCCGCGGTGACGTAATCGATTCGACGTATCCGTCAATACGTTCGAAGGCGGACGCACGCCCGGCCGCTGCCTACCTACCGTGTGGCCGACGACTACGACCATGACAAGGAGTGCGCCATGCGCAAGGTATACGTCGGACTCAGCGCTCTATTGCTGCTCGCCGTCCTCGCACAGTTCTACTTCGCCGCGGTGGGCGCCTTCGCCAAGCCACAGCACGATGACTCGTTCGCCCTGCACGACATCACCGGCACGATGGTCATCCCGTTGCTGTCGCTGCTGGCGACCATCGCCGCAGCCGTGGCCCGCGCACCCGGCAAGCTGATCGGATTGTCGATCCTGCCGCTCGGCCTTGTGGTCGTCCAGATCCTGATCGTCACCCTCGGGCGTGCCGTCAGCGGCGGCGAGGACACCACCACGCCGGCGGGGTTGGCCATCCTCGGCCTGCACGCCGTCAACGGGCTGGCCATCATGGCCGTCGCAGGCGTCGTGTTCCGCCGGGCCCGGCTGCTGGCCGCCGCGCCCGCGACCAAGCCGGCCGGTGTGACCCGGCCCGCCGCCACCCCGTCGGCATGACCACCGGCCTGCTGCTCGTACTGGACCTGGCGGCCGGTGCCTTCGCCACGGCCGCGTGGCTGGGCGCGGGCGCGACGGCTGCGGCCCGCCGGCCGCGCCCGGCGCTGGCCCTGTCCGCGGTGGCGATGCTGGCCACGCTCGTCCGGGTCGGCCTGGTGGTCACCCTCGCCGGCCGCGGCTGGTGGTTCGTGCAGGAGAAGCTGACCCTGGCCCTGCCACTGCTCGGCGCCGCCGCCGTGACCGCCGCACTGCTGACCGGCCCGCACCTGATACGGGCAGCCGGACGTCGCCGCCACGAGGATCCGGCCGCACACCCCACCGCCGTCGTGGTCCCGCTGTTGACAGCCGGGTACGCCGCCGCCGCCGGCCTGCTCGTCACGGTACTGATCGGTTACCCGGCGACCTGGGGCGTCGCGCTGATCACGGTCGCCCTGGTCGGTGCCGCGGCGCTGGTGACCTGGCGGGTAACGGCACCAGACGGACCGCTACCGGGCATGCGCACGGGCGTGGCGGCGGCGCTCGCGGTCGGGCTGGTCGGGGCGGCACTGGCGGTGCGGGCCGGCGACGCCGACGGCGCCGCGACCGGCAGCCACCACGACGGGCACACGGTTGCCCTGGCGATGCCCCGCGGCCCCGCAACGCCGCCCGTTGGCGGCACGGTGCGTCGACTCACCTTGACCGCCCAAACCGCCACGGTCTCCCTGTCGTCTGGTCGCAAGGTCGCCGCCTGGACCTTCAACGGCCAAATCCCCGGACCACCGATCACCGCCACCGAGGGCGACCTCATCGAGGTCACGCTGCGCAACGCAGACATCCGCGCCGGGGTGACCCTGCATTGGCACGGCTACGACGTGCCCGCTGGCGAGGACGGGGTACCCGGCCTGACCCAGGATCCGACGCTGCCCGGACAAGAGTTCGTATACCGCTTCGTCGCCGACCAGGTCGGCACCTACTGGTACCACACCCATGAGGTCTCCGACCGCGGCGTCCGGATGGGGCTCTACGGGACGCTGGTGGTGACCCCGCGTGCGGCGCCGCCTCCCGGCCTGGACCTGACCGTGCCCGTGCACACCTTCGCCGGCACCACCGTCCTCGGCAACCACGACCAGCCCATGCAACAACGCGTGGCGCCCGGCACGCCGGTACGGCTGCGGCTGGTCAACACCGACAACATCCCGCACCGGTTCACCCTGGCCGGCACCCCGTACCGTCTGGTCGCTGACGACGGCAACGAGCTGACCGGCCCCGGTGACCTGACCCGGGTCGGGCTGCGGCTGCCCGCAGGCGGCCGCTACGACCTGGCGTACCGGGCGCCGGACCATCCGGTGGCTCTGTTGGTCGACAACGACCGCGCCGCCGGCCTGCGGCTGGCGCCGGAACCCGACGGCGGGCCGGCGGTGGCCGAAGACACCGCCGGCTGGCCCGCACTCGACCTGACCCGGTACGGCACCCCCGCCGCCACCCCGTTCGACGGGCACAGCCGGTTCGACCGGCATTTCACGCTGGTACTCGACCGGGGTCTCGCACTGTCCGGCGCCCGGCCGCAATACGCGTACACCGTCAACGGCCGCGCGTTCCCGTCCATCCCGACCGAGGTCGTCCGCCAAGGGGACCTCGTCCGGCTGACCGTCGTCAACCGGAGCCGCGACACCCATCCGTGGCACCTGCACGGCCACCGGGTCCTCGTGCTGGCCCGCGACGGCCGTGCGCCAACTGGCAGTCCGCTGTGGCTGGACACGTTCGACGTACGCCCGGGCGAGGTCTGGGATGTAGCGTTCCACGCCACCAACCCTGGCCTCTGGATGAACCACTGCCACAACCTCAGCCATGCCGACCAGGGCATGATGCTGCATCTGGCCTATGAAGGAGTCAAACCGTAGTGCCGGTGGGCCTGCCGGTTCGCGGCTGAAGATCAAGTTAGTCTTCAACCGGCCGATGACCGCGTCGAACGCCGACTGCTCATCCAGCGCCTCAGGCAGTTCCACCCGGTCGCCGCGAAGCGCCACGCCGCAGCCGTGTGGCCCGGCCCCGCCGGTCGTCCACCTGGTCGCGTCGTGGCTTGAGCACGCCCGTCAGGTGAAGCTGCGCGTCTTCGGAGCGCCGCTCATCGGCACCTCGTACGTCGCCACCCGTTCCAGCCAGTCGTGGGCCAGGTGGCCCGGGTCCGGATCGCCAACAAGGACCCGAGCGCCCTTCGCCACGACGCGGGCGAGGAACGGCAGCATCCGGGCCGCCACAGACGGGTGGTAGAGCGCGTCACCGGCCAACACCACATCCATGCCGTCAGCGTCGCCGTCAAGCAGGTCACTCGACGACAGGGTCAACTCCACGCCGTTGGCGTGGGGTGACTCCGCCCCAGGCACCGCTGGGCCGCCGCCTGTTGGCGAGGCTCACCTGGGTGATGGCCTGGGACCATCGAGGCTCGCCCTAGCCGAGTGCTTCTGCTTGTCACTTGGGCTCTTCGGGGCCGCCGAAGAGGTCACCGAGCGCGAAACCCCTGGTCGGGGCGGTGACCCTAATATCGATCTTTCGCTTTGGGCTGTGCGGTTGTGGATTGCGCTAAACCGGTCTAGCCTTCCCAGACAAACCGGTTTAGCAGTTCACGCAACACTCTGGTTTTTGCATCGCCGCCGGGGAGGCGCGGATGGCACGACCAGGTCGACCGACGATCCGCGATGTCGCCCGCGCAGCCGGCGTGTCGAAGGGCGCGGTGTCGTTCGCGCTCAACGGTCGGCCGGGCGTGGCCGAGGAGACCCGGCAGCGCATCCTCGAGGCCGCCCGGACGCTCGGTTGGACGCCCAGCCACCGGGCCCGCGCCCTCTCTGCCTCCCGCGCGTTCGCGGTCGGCCTGGTGATCGCCCGTCCCCCCGAGTTGCTGGGCGCCGACCCGTTCTTCCCCACTTTCATCGCCGGCGTTGAGCGGACCCTGTCCGACCGGGGACAGGCCCTGGTCCTGCAGATGGTGCCGGAATCGGACGAGGAAGCCAGCTGCCGGCGCCTTGCCGCGGACGGACGAGTGGATGGGGTCTTTCTTCTCGACCTGCGGATAAACGACGGACGGATCGCCCTCCTCCAAGAGCTCCAGATGCCGGCCGTCACGATCGCACGACCGGACGTGCCCAGCGACTACCCCGCTCTGCTGGTCGACGACCGCCCGGGAATCGCCGCCGCGGTGAACCATCTGGTCAAGCTCGGGCACCGTCGCATCGCTCACGTTGCCGGGCCCCGCCACTTCCTGCACGGAACCGTCCGCCGGCTCGCCTGGGAGTGCGCGCTCACGGACGCCGGTCTGCCCACCGGCATGGTGGTGGAGGCCGACTTCTCGGCGGCCGGTGGAGCCCAGGCCACGCGTACGCTGCTCGACCACCTTGACCGGCCGACCGCAGTCGTCTACGCCAACGATCTGATGGCTATCGCCGGACTCTCCGTCGCGCTGGAGTACGGCATCGATGTGCCCGGCGATCTGTCGGTCACCGGGTTCGACAACACCGAACTGGCGGGGTACGTCACTCCGCCGCTCACGACCGTCCGCACCGACCCGTTCGGCTGGGGCAGAGCGGCCGCAGAGGCCCTCCTCAACCTGATCGACGGCGGGCCCGGGGCCGACATCCCGGCGCCTCCCGCGCAGCTCGTCGTACGCGGCTCCACAGCGCCCCCACCCCAACCCGCAAGGCGACGCCGCCCGACCGGCGCGCGGCCGCCACACCCGCCCGGATTGGAGAAGACATGAGACGCACCGTCCCCGCAGTCGTCCTGACCCTCGCCCTCGCCGTCACCGCTGGTTGCGGCGACGGGGGCGGTGGCGGCGGTAACGCAGACAAGGCCAACGCCGCCAAGGGCCCGATCACCATCTGGCTCTCCAACAACAAGGAGGAGCTGGCCTGGGGCAACGCCATGGTCGAGGCGTGGAACGCGCAGCACGCCGACCAGAAGGTCACCGCGCAGGAGCTCCCGGCCGGCAAGACGTCGGAGGAGGTCATCGGCGCCGCAATCACCGCCGGCAACGCACCGTGTCTGATCTTCAACACGGCCCCTGCGGCCGTACCCCAGTTTCAGAAGCAGGGTGGCCTGGTCGCGCTGGACTCCTTCGCCGGCGCCACTCAATACATCGCGGATCGCACCGGCGACACGGCCAACCAGTACAAGTCCCCGGACGGCAAGTTCTACCAGCTGCCCTGGAAGTCCAACCCCGTCATGATCTTTTACAACAAGCAGATCTTCGCGAAGGCCGGCCTCGATGCGGACAAGCCGACGCTGTCCACGTACGGCGACTTCCTCGCGGCCGCTCGGAAGATCAAGTCTTCGAAGGCCGCCCAGGCTGCCATCTGGCCCTCACCGGCCAGTGAGTTCTTCCAGCCCTGGTTCGACTTCTATCCGCTCTTCGCCGCCGAGACGGACGGCAAACAACTGGTCCAGGACGGCAAGTCCCAGTTCAACTCGCCGGAGGGCCAGAAGGTCGCGGAGTTCTGGAAGACGCTGTACGACGAGGGTCTCGCGCCGAAGGAGGCATACAACGGTGACGCGTTCGGCGACGCCAAGTCCGCCATGGCGATCGTCGGACCGTGGGCGATCGCGGTTTACGGCAGCAAGGTCAAGTGGGGTGCCGTACCGGTTCCGACCTCGGCCGGAAAGTCGGCCGACCAGATCAAGACCTTCAGCGATGCGAAGAACGTCGCCATGTACTCGGCGTGCAAGAACCGAGCTACGGCCTGGGAGGTGCTGAAGTTCGCCACGAGCAAGGAGCAGGACGGCGAGCTGTTGAGCAAGACCGGCCAGATGCCGCTGCGCAAGGACCTGCCGACCGCCTACCCGGACTACTTCTCGAAGAACCCCGCCTACCAGCAGTTCGCCGAGCAGGCCGCCCGCACGGTCGAGGTGCCGAACGTGCCGAATTCCGTGGCCATCTGGCAGGCGTTCCGCGACGCGTACTCGGAGTCGGTGATCTTCGGTAAGAAGCCGGTGCCTGATGCCCTCTCCGCCGCGGCCCAGAAGGTCGACCAGCTCGCGACCGGTTCCTGATGTCCACCGCCCACGCCGGCGCCGCCACTCCCGCCGAGCCCGCGGGGCGCACCGGCGGCACCTCCCCCGCCGTGGGCGGCCCGCTCCGTGTCTCACGGAACCGGGTGGCGGCCGTGCTCGGCCGCCACCCGGTGGGCATGGTCCTGGCCGCGCCGTACGCCGTCTACATCGCCGTGGTGTTCGCCTACCCGCTCGGCTTCGCGGTCTGGATGAGCTTCCACGACTACTTCTTCGCCGCGCCCGGCGCCGTGGTCGACCGCCCGTTCGTCGGGCTGGCCAACTATCGTGCCGCGCTGACCGACCCGGCTGTTCGCCGGTCGTTCGGCAACATCCTGATTTTCTTGATCATCAACGTGCCGCTCACGGCCACGCTCGCCCTGTTGCTGGCGGCCGCGCTGAACCGGGCCGTCCACGCCCGAGCGTTCCTCCGGGTCGCCTTCTACGTCCCGTACGTGACCGCCAGCGTCGCCGTCGTCGGCGTGTGGCTCTTCCTGTTCAACTCCAACGGACTGGTCAACACCGTGCTCGGCCCGTTGGCGCCCGAGCCGTCGTGGCTGGTCAACGAGAGCCTCGCAATGCCGGTCATCGCGGTGTTCGTGGTGTGGAAGCAGCTCGGCTTCTTCATCCTGCTCTACCTCGCCGCGCTGCAGAACGTGCCGAAGGAGCTGTACGAGTCGGCGGCGGTCGACGGCGCGTCACGGTGGCACCAGTTCCGGTCGGTGACCGTGCCGGCGGTCCGCCCGGCGACCGCGCTCGTGGTCATCCTGGCGACCATCACCGGCGCCAACCTGTTCACGGAGCCCTATCTGCTCACCGGAGGCGGCGGGCCGAACGGGGCGTCGGCCTCCCCGGTCCTTGTGATGTACCAGCGCGGCATCCAACAGGGCGAGCCGGACGTCGCCGCGGCCATCGGCGTGCTCCTCGTGATCGGCGTGCTGGTCATCTCGGCCGTCAATCGCCGACTGATCGAGAGGGACTGACGTGACATCAACGACCGCCACGCGGGGCGCCGGCAGGCGATGGTCCGGGCTGCTCCGTTACGCCGTCCTGTTCGCCGGCGCTCTCATGTTCCTGTTCCCCTTCTACTACATGCTGATCGGCTCCCTGCAGTCCGAACCCGACACCTCGGTGGGCGGCGCGTTCCCCACGTCCGGGCTCACCCTGGGCAACTACCGGGATATCAACTCCCGCGTCGATCTGGTGCGCTCGCTGGTCAACTCCGGCATCTTCACCGGCGGGGTGATCCTCGGCACCGTGGTCTTCGGCGTGCTCGCCGGGTACGCGCTGGCACGTCTGCACTTCCGCGGCAGGGGCACCTTGTTCGCCCTGGTCCTGTTGGTCCAGGTGATCCCGTTCCAACTGCTGCTCATTCCGCTCTACGTGCTCATCGTGCGCGGCTACGGACTGGCCGACTCCTATCTCGGCATGGTCCTTCCGTTCGCGATCAACACCACCGCCGTCTTCGTCTTTCGGCAGTTCTTCCTGCAACTACCCGACGACCTGTTCGCCGCCGCCCGCATCGACGGCGCCGGAGAACTCCGGGTTCTCTGGTCGGTCGCCCTCCCCCTGGTTCGACCGGCGCTGCTGACTGCGGTCCTGCTGACCTTCATCGGGCCGTGGAACGAGTTCCTCTGGCCGTTCCTGATAACCAAGGAGGCGCACATGCAGCCGTTGGCGGTCTCCCTGGCCAACTACATCGCCAACGTGGCGTCCCGGGCCGCCAACCCGTACGGCGCCATCCTGGCGGGCGCCTGTGTCTTGGCCGCGCCCGCGGTCGGACTCTTCGTGGCCTTCCAGCGGCACTTCGTCTCCACCGACATCGGCTCCGGCGTGAAGGGCTGACATGCCACACCTCTCGACCACTGTCCCGTACACCCTGGTCCGGCTGGGCGTGGTGATGGCGCCCGATCCCGAAGCGCCCTTCGAGGCGGAGGGAGTGCTCAATCCGGCGAGCGGGCGTACGCCCGACGGTCGGTTGCATCTGCTGCCCCGACTCGTCGCCGCCGGCAACGTGTCCCGAGTCGGGCTGGCCGAGGTCGAGTTGCGCGACGGCATACCGGTCGGGGTCCGCCGGCAGGGTGTCGTCCTGGCACCGGACGAGGGCTGGGAACGAGGGCTGCACAACGCCGGGGTGGAGGACCCGCGCACGACCTGGGTGCCCAGTCTCGGCAGGCACCTGATGACATACGTCGCGTACGGACCCCTCGGTCCCCGCCTGGCCCTGGCGACCTCCACCGATCTACGTTCGTGGCGACGGCTGGGGCCGGTGCAGTTCGCCTACCAACCCGACCTGGACACGGACCTCAACTTGTTTCCCAACAAGGACGCCGTCTTCTTCCCGGAACCTGTGCCAGGTCCAAGCGGTCAGCCCTGCTACGCCCTACTCCACCGGCCGATGTGGGACCTGGGCTGGTTCCGCCCGGGCGAGGGGGTGCACCTGCCGGCCGGGATCACCGATGAACGACCCGGGATCTGGATCTCCTACATTCCGGCCGACGAGGTGCACACCGACCTCACGGCGCTGGCTCGCCCCCGCGATCATCGGTGCGTCGCGCTGCCGCAGTCTCCCTTTGAAGCGCTGAAGATCGGGGCCGGTCCACCACCGCTGCGAGTCCCCGAGGGCTGGCTGCTCATCCACCACGGAGTGACCGGACACATCCCGCCGGGCTTCGACCCCACAGCGCAACGCGTCGAGTACGGCGCCGGGGCGATGCTGCTCGACCCAGCTGACCCGGGTCGAGTGCTGGCCCGCACCGCCGAACCGATCCTCGTGCCGGAGACCGAAGACGAACACCACGGCGCGGTGCCCAATGTCGTCTTTCCCACCGCGATCGAACAGGTCGACGGAGTCCACTTCGTGTTCTACGGCATGGCGGACACGAAAATCGGCGTCGCCCGGCTGGAGCGCCGCCAATGAGGCTCCTCGACCGGACGGGGCACCTGCCGTGACCGGGCCGACAGTTCTGCGCATCGGGATCGTTGGAGCCGGCCGGTTCGCCGCGTTCGTAACCGGCGCCGTGCATGACCTGCCCGACATTCGATTCACTGCGGTCGCCGACCCGGACGCCCAGCGAGCCACCCAGCTGGCCGCCGCGCTGGCGGCTCGGCCGCTGACCGATTGGCAGAAGCTGATCCGCTCCGACGACGTGGACGCCGTGATCGTCGCCAGCCCGCCGGCGACCCACGCGGAGCTCACCCTCGCCTCCCTGCGCGCCGGGCGGCATGTCTTCTGCGAGAAGCCGCTGGCCACCGAAGAAGCCGCCGCCGCCGAGGTAATGGCGGCGGTGACCGCCACCACGCGTGCCCTGGTCGTCGACCACGTGCTGCGCTACAACCCGATCCTCCGGGCACTGAGACGGCTGCGCGGACCGCTGCTCGGCCCGGTGCGACGGCTGGCCTTCGAGAACGACGCCAGCGACGAGGACCTCGACCCTGGCCACTGGTTCTGGGACGAGAGGCTCAGTGGTGGCATCTTCGTCGAGCACGGCGTGCACTTCTTCGACGCGGCCAACGCGCTGATCGGCGCACCGCCCGAGGCGGTCCAGGGCATGGTCGGGCGACGACCAGGCACAAACCTTATTGACCTCGCTGTGGCCACCACCCGGCACCCCGACGGCGCCTTGGCCACCTTCGCCCACGGCTTCAGCCATGCCCACCGCTGCGAGCGCCAGCTCATGCGAATCGACTTCGGCACCGCAGAGGCGCGAATCAGCGGATGGATTCCGGTGCACGCCGCGCTCGACCTATGGACCGACGACACCGGCGCGGCGCTGGTCCAGGATCTGCCGGCGCGGGCCGGGGAACTGCTCGCCGTCGACGGTTACCGGCCCGCCTCGACCATCGAGGTGGCCGTGCAACGAGACGCCGGCCCGGAAGCGGCCCGGGAGCGGGGCCGCGAGCACCGGCTGCCGCACCACTGCCGGGTCACCATCGACCTCGGGGGCGAAGCCGCCAAACAGCATGTCTACGCCGAGAGCGTGCGGGCCGCGATGGTCGACTTCGTCCGCTGCATCCGTACCGGAGAACGGCCCGCGGCCGGCGTCGCCGAGGCATCCGCGGCAGTGTCGATCGCGGTCGCCGCTCGCCGCTCCGCCCGTGATGACCGCACCATCCGCATCGGGGGCCAGGCCACGGGGGCGGCCGCCTCCGCCGGACCGGGCCTCCCCCAGCCCACCAACCGTCTTGACCGAGGAGTCCGCCATGAAACGTCGTTCGCTGCTGCTGGGGAGCCTCGCCCTGACCACTCCCCTGCTGACGTCGGCACCGGCTGAGGCTGCCGCCCGCGCCCCGCAACTTGTCCCCGCCGGGCACGCCCCCGCGGAGCCGCTGACCAACCTGTCTCACCTGGACTTCCTCCGCGACCCGGTCAGCCCGCCCACGCAAGAAGGACACACCACCTACCGGCTCGCCGAATCCCCGGAGATCGGGGTGCTGTGGACGTACGCCGAGCCGAATCCGGACGGGACCTTCCGCCGGGTGGGCGGTGGCCGGTACGACGCAGCCACGAACACATGGGGCCAGGGCGCGTACAACGCCGACGACATTTCCCGCGCCGCTGTCGTGTACCTGCGGCACTGGCGGCAGACCGGCGCCGCGACCAGCCGCGCCGCCTCCTACGCTCTGCTGCGCGGACTGACGTACCTGCAGACGGCGACCGGGCCGAACGCCGGCAACGTCGTGCTCTGGATGCAGCCGGACGGGACGCTCAACCCCAGCGCGGAGCCGAAGGAACTGCCCGACCCCTCCGACAGCGGCCCCTCCTACTGGCTGGCGCGCACCGTCTGGGCGCTGGGCGAGGGTTACGCCGCCTGGCGCACCGCCGACCCGGAGTTCGCCTCATTCCTGCGGCAACGACTCGACCTCGCCATCGCCGCACTGGAGCGCCAAGTGCTCGTCCGGTACGGCACCTGGCAGGTGATCGACGGCGAGCGCACACCGGCCTGGCTTGTCGTCGACGGCGCGGACGCCAGCGCAGAGGCCGTCCTCGGGTTGGCAGCGTACGTGGAAGCGGGCGGCACCACAGCTGCTCGCCGGGCGTTGCGCCAGTTCGCCGAGGGCATCGCGGCGCTTTCCGACGGCGACGCGCGCGAGTGGCCGTTCGGCGCGGTACGCCCGTGGGCGCTGTCCCGCTCGATCTGGCACGGCTGGGGGTCGCAGATGCCCGCCGCGCTGGCTCGAGCGGGCCACGTCCTCGGTGATCGTCGACTGATCCGGCCGGCGGTCACCGACTCGGCCGTGTTCACTCCGTGGCTGCTCACCTCCGGCGGCCCCGACAACGGGCGGCTGCCCACCCGGGTGGACCGCTCGCAGATCGCCTACGGGGTGGACTCGCGGGTGCAGTCGCTGCTCGCCGTCGCCGACGCCACCGGGCGCGACGGGTTCCGGCTCCTTGCCGGGATCACCGCCGCCTGGTACTTCGGTGCCAACGCGGCCGGCACAGCCACGTACGACCCTGCCACCGGGCGCACCGTCGACGGCATCGCCGGAGACGGAACGGTCAACCGCAACTCCGGCGCGGAGTCCACGATCCACGGCCTGCTCAGCATGCTCGCCCTGGACGCCCGACCCGACGTGGCCGCGCTCGCCAGGCAGGGCCACATCGTGGAGCGGATCGGCACGACGACGGTGGAGGCCGAGCAGGCCGTACTCACCGGCGGTGCAACCGTGGTCACCCCGGACTCGGCGTGGACCGGGGAATCGTACTTCAGCGGCGGCAGTTACGTCCTGATGCCCGCCGGCGCGAGCGCCCGCTGGCACGTACCGGCGGGGGCCCAGCCCCAACTGGTGCTTCCGGTCGTCGATCTGCGGCCCGACAGCCCGGCCGTCACCCGCTGGTCGACCGCGACGCGAGGCGCCGATCAAGCCCTAGGCAAGATCCGGCATGGACGGATCGGCGCCCAGGGCGCCTCACCGGTGCCCGGGGCGCTGCTTCCGGTGACGCTGACCGGAGACGGAGAACTACCGCCCGGCGCTACCGATCTGGTCGCCACCTCGACCGAAGGTGATGCCGTCGTCGACGCGGTCATGCTCGAACCGCTGGTGTCCCGGTACCTGATCGGCGGCGACGGGCACACAACGGCGATGCTGCGCAGTGCCGCTCGCGCACCGCAGGCCGTCACGGTCACCGTTCCCGGGTCCGGGGCCGCCGTGATCGAAACGTACGACGCAGCGGGCGTACGACGGGTCCGCGCCCACGCGCGGAGCGCCACCGTGACGGCGGTGGTGCTGCCCGGCGGCTTCACCCTCGTGCGGAGCTAAGGGGTCGATCCATCGCCGCGATGCTGATCAGCGGCGAAATGTCGCAGGGCTTCGACTACGAGCCGATGGTCGTCGGCCTGCGGCAGGCCGGACACCGTGACCGCACCGACCACGCCGACCCCGGCGAAGGTAAGGGGGAATGAGGCGCCGTACGCGGCGTACCCGCGGGGGTTCAGCCCGGTCTCGTCCGCTGACGTCCTGCCGGCCAGTCGGTGTCTGAGGCCAACGAGGTAGGAGCTGACGCCGAAGCGGGTGACGATCCGGCTCTTACGCCGAATCCACGCGTCGTCGTCGGGCGAAGTGCCTGGCAGTGCGTAGTGGAACAGGTGCTGCCGACCGCGGCGAATGTCGATGGTCACGGCGGCGTCGCGGGCGCGTGCCAGCCCGACCAGCAGCACCCCGTGGCGCCACGCGTCATCATGGTCGAACCGGGCTGGATGGTCGCCCCCGACGTGCTCTCCGGCAGGTGGGGCGAAGTCACGAAGTTGACCGCCGCGGCCGTCTCCGCCGCCCGGGAATGCTGACGAGGAGCCATGCCACCGTTCGACCTACGGCCCGCTGAGCAATGCCGCTACGACCTGGTTTCCCTCGGCGAGGTCATGCTTCGTTTGGACCCGGGTGAGGGCCGCGTCCGCACCGCCCGCAGCTTCCGCGTCTGGGAAGGCGGCGGCGAGTACAACGTCGCCTGCGGACTGCGCCGCTGCTTCGGGCTGCGCACCGCCATCGTCACAGCGCTCGCCGACAACGAGGTGGGCCGACTGCTCGAGGACCTCATTCTGCAGGGCGGCGTGGACACCTCGTTCATCAGGTGGATGCCCTACGACGGGGTCGGCCGCGCCGTGCGTAACGGGCTCAACTTCACCGAGCGCGGCTTCGGCCTGCGAGGCGCCGTTGGCACGTCCGACCGCGGCCACACCGCCGCCAGCCAGTTACGCGCGGACGACGTCGACTGGGACCACCTCTTCGGCGAACTCGGGGTCCGATGGCTGCACACCGGCGGCATCTACGCCGCGCTGTCGGACACCACCTCGGACAGCATCGAGGCGGCGATGACCGCCGCACGTCGACACGGCACGATCATCTCGTACGACCTGAACTACCAGCCCAGCCTGTGGAAGGCGATCGGTGGACAGGCCCGCGCGCAGGAGGTCAACCGGCGGCTCGCCCGGCATGTCGACGTGATGATCGGCAACGAGGAGGACTTCACCGCCAGCCTGGGCTTTGCGGTGCCCGACACCGACAGGAATCTGTCGAAGCTGGAGGTGGCCAACTTCCAGCGGATGATCGAAGCGGTCACCAAGGAGTACGACAACTTCCGGGTCGTAGCCACCACGCTGCGAACGGTGCGCACCGCCACCATCAACGACTGGGGAGCCATCGCCTGGTCAGCCGATACCGAATTCCTCGAGGCGACCCACCGCCCCGGCCTGGAGATCATGGACCGGGTGGGCGGCGGCGACAGCTTCGCCTCCGGGTTGATCTACGGACTGCTGGAGACGGGCAACCTCGCCACGGCCGTAGAGTGCGGCGCGGCACACGGCGCTCTCGCCATGACAACCCCGGCGACACCTCGATGGTCAACGCAAAGGAGGTCGAGGCCCTGATGCGCGGCGCCGGTGCGCGAGTACAACGCTAATCGACCATAGTGCTCGCCGAAGCGAAGGGGCGGTTCGAAAGACTCTGGTTCTCTCCGAGATGTCACACCCGCTCCTCGCCCACACCACCGCAGGTTGGGGCGCTCTGCTCCGTCCGGCCTCGTCAACGGCTCTGACGTAACAGAGCCTCCAGATGAACGGCGAGCGTCGGCAGGTCCGGGAAGCTGGCCTCGACATCCGTCAACGGTGGCCTGCCAGGAGCTGCGACCCCCAGCACCCGACAGCCGGCGAGTCGCGCGGCCCGAGCCCCGGTGGGCGAGTCCTCGATGACAACGACCTCGGCGGGTGCCACAGCGAGGCTTGCCGCCGCCGCGACGTAGATGTCGGACGCGGGCTTCGGGTGCGTGACCTCGTCGCCGGCCAGCGACGTGTCCAGGCGGTTCAGCAGGCCGATCGACGTGAGGATCACATTCAAGATCGCCCGCGGCGTGTTCGACGCGACCGCGACCGGAAGCGCCGCGGCGACGGCGGTGACGAGGTCGACCGCCCCAGGCAGGGGGACCAGGCGTGCCTGGATCCGCTCCGCGGCGAGGACAATCAGCTCGGCTTCAAGCTGGGCGATCGCCGGCGGGTCAGCCATGTGCGCGGCCAGGCGGATAACCGTGTCACGCATCGACAGGCCGTGGGTAGATGCCCGCAGCTCGTCGCTGAAGCGTCCGTCGTGCCGCTCGCACAGCATCCGCTCCGCCTCTGCCCACGCGTCGTCGGTGTCGGCGAGCACCCCGTCGCAGTCGAACACGACCGCACGGACTGCTGGCATTACGGAACGCCCGCTCATGTCGTCCGCCACGCGAGCAGCCGGCCGGCGTTGTCGACGAGTAGCCGTCGTACGACGTCGTCGCCCAGGCGCGCGCGGAGTCTCGGGAGGAAGCGGGTGGGCAGGTACGCGAGACCGGGCATGCCGCCGTACGCCACGTAGCGGCTGCGGCGGGCGACGTCCCCGCCGAGCAGCAGGTGATCGGCTGCTCCGCCGGCGCACACCGCCTCGATCAGGTCGAGGAGCGCGCTGTCTGGCCGCTCCCGGTGGCGGGACATCCCGTCGTAGCCCAGGTACGCGCCCCGTTGGGCAAACTCCACGTGCAGCCCCGCGTCAGGGTTGCGGTCGGCGTGCGCGAGCACGACTCGGTGCGGACCGACCCCTGCGTCGCGCAGCACGTCGAGTACCTCGTGACCCGCGCTGCCGTGCTCGAGGTGGACCATCACCGGCGCGCCCGTCTCGCGGTGGGCCACCGCCACCGCCGCCAGGACCCGACGCTCGAAGGGGCCGATCGACCAGTACCCGATGCCGGCCTTGAGGAGACCGGCGCGGACCGGGCTCCCATTTGGGTCACGGGCCACCCGGACGTCCCCGTCGTCGCTGCGGGGGCACCCGTCCACAAGGTCGGCGAGGAACCGCGTCGCGAGGGTGGCTTCGTCGTACGAGATCAGCCTGGGGTTGTCGGGGTAGTGCGCGGCACGGTGCGCGCCGGTTGTCGCCACGATGTGCATGCCCGTAGCCGCACTGATACGAGCTGTAGCGGCAGGATCGCGGCCCAGTCCGACCGGGGTTGCCTCCACCATCGCAGTGATGCCGGCCGTTCGCAGCAGCGCCGTCTCCTCCCGGCTAGCCGGCTCGTCGTCCAGGTCGTCTCCGGGCAGTAGCGGGGAGGCCTGGAACAGGTGCTCGTGGTAGTCGGTCGGGCCGAGCTGCGCCGGCTCGACGTCGCCGAGCACGGTGCGGACAAGGTTCACCGCGCTTCCTCGGCGGCTTCGGCGAGACGTTCGACCGTTGGCGCGTCCAGGGGTAGGTCGAAGACCTCCGCGACAGCCTGGCTCCAGCCGTGGATGAAGTAGCGCCATCCGTCCACGACGGTCAGCGCCCGCGCGTCGGCCTGCCCGCGCGCCTGGTGCAGGAACTCCAGGCTGCCTCGGTAGTTGAACTCCCAGACGTAACCCTGCCGGGGTAGCACCGCGTCGGTGGGCAGCGGCGAGCCGGGGCGGTCCTTGCCCAAGCCGGTCGCGTTGACCACGAGGCTGCCCGCCGGCGCCGCCTCCACCAGGTCGGTCGCGTCCTTCGGGTTAGTGACCGGGACGTATTGGACGAGATCGTCGGGCACCCCACCGCGGGCGGCCACATCCCGCAGATGCCCCAGGCGGCGCGGATCGGTGTCGGTGCACACGATGCGCTCCGGGCGGTCGGCGCGCTGGGCCAGGTACCAGACCAGTGCCGTCCCGGCACCGCCCGCTCCCAGGCAGACGACATGCGCCCCGGTCGCCGAGAAGTGATCGGCGGGCAGGAATTCCTCGAGAGCCAGCCCCACCGTCAGCGGGTCCTTTGCGTGGCCGTGGAGGCGGCCGTCCCGCTTGGCGATGCTGGAGATCTCGCCGCACAGCTGC
Organism: Micromonospora sp. NPDC051924; assembly: GCF_055586005.1. Taxonomy (NCBI): domain Bacteria; kingdom Bacillati; phylum Actinomycetota; class Actinomycetes; order Micromonosporales; family Micromonosporaceae; genus Micromonospora; species Micromonospora sp. NPDC051924. The sequence continues at coordinate 15,843 of NZ_JBVJJA010000063.1, read as the reverse complement.
GCGAAGTCGTCCACCTCGTCGAACAGGTCATGGCTGGCCTCGTAGAGGCGCAGCTTGTGTGTCGTGACCAGGGCTCCCCGGTGCGCCGGATCGTCCCGGATCTGCTGCACCAGCGCTCGGTACTGCGCGTCGTCCGCGTCGAGGGGAAGGTCGTGCCCGACCAACCGGTCCGTCGGCAGACCGAGGATCCTGGCCCACGCCGGGAACACCTGGTTGATTGAGGATTTCCCGGTGGTCACCCCGACGAAGCCCATGTAGCCGTCGCCGGCCGCCGCTTCGTCGTGCATGGGAGCGGCATCGCCGAAGGTGCCGAGAGCGCCCATCATGGCTGACCCACCTCGGTCAAGGCGGTACGCGCCGCGGTGAACCGACGGGCCTTCGTCTCGACGGCGGCGAAGTCGCCGCGGCCGAGGTCGGCGGCCGAGCAGAGCTCGCCTCCCGCACCCACGGCCACCGCGCCAGCCGCGAACCACTCGCGCAGGTTCTCAGCATTCACACCACCGGTTGGCATGAACGGGACGTCCGGAAATGGTGCGCGCAGCGACTTCAGGTATCCAGGTCCACCGAGCGCGGCCGGAAACACCTTCACCACGTCGACCCCCAGCTCGACGGCGAGCATCACCTCGCTTGGAGTGAGTGCACCCGACATCACGGTGCACCCCGTGTCGCGCATAGCGGCCACCACGGTGGGCGTGGTGCCGGGAGCGACGAGGAATCGGGCTCCCGCCGCGGCGGCGCGCTTGGCATTCTCTTCGCTGCGCACGGTGCCCGCCCCGAGGTAGATCTCGTCCCCGAAGCGGCGATCGAGCTCCGCGATCACCCGGGGAGCGTCCGGCGTGGAGTAGGTGATCTCGATTCCGGTCACCCCCCCGGCGACGAGCGCGGCCACACCATGCAGGGCGCTGTCCGGGTCAGGCGCGCGGACCACGGCGATGACCGCAGCGGTCTCCAGGGCGGACAGATCTGTGTTCACCTTCAGCTCTCCAAGAGGACGGGATGCGTCGGGGCGGCCCCGGCGAGGACGGCAAGGACATCGGCCACGGCCAGGGAACCCATGCGGTCCACGGCCTCCACGGTCTGTGCGCCGAGGTGCGGCGTCACGACCACGCGGTCGGCGAGGTCGGCGGCGAGCAGCGGGGAGGGCTCGCCGCCGGATTCCGCCGCGAGCGTGTCCGCGGCATACGCGCCTACCCGGTTGCCGTGCAACGCCTCGGCCAGCGCGGGCTCGTCGACCAGGTCGGCGCGTGCGGTGTTGACCAGGATCAGGCCCTCCCGGCAGTCCCGCAGCCACGCTGCGTCGACCAGGGTGCGGCCACCAGGCGCGTGCAGGGAGACCGCGTCGCACCGCGCCGGCAGGTCGGCCAGCGCGGCCGGTTCGGCTCCCGCCGCTCGGACCTGCGCGTCCGCCACCGCTGGGTCGTACGCGAGGATCCTGGTGCCGAACCCCTGCAGGCGGCGGGCGACCCCGCGGCCGATCCGGCCGAAGCCGACCACTCCCACGGTCAGCGAACCCAGCTCCCGCCCCCGGCACACCGTCCACCTGCCGGCGCGCACCCGCCGGTCGCCGGCCGGGATGCCGCGCAGCGCGGCGAGCAGGAGCCCGACGGCGTGGTCCGCCACCGCGTCACTGTTGGCTCCCGGGGTGTTGGTGACGATGACGCCGTGGGCTGCGGCGGCCCGAAGGTCGACCGCGTCGACGCCGACTCCGTATCGGGCCAGCACCCGCAGGTGTGGAGCGGCGTCGAGGTGCGCGGCGGTCACCGGTCCGGTGCCGGCGATCCAACCGACCGATCCGTGCAGCAACGACCGCAGCGTCGGCAGGTTGTGGTCGGCCGGCCCGCGCACCACGGTTGCGCCGGCCGCTTCGAGTTCGCCTAGCAGATTCTGGGCGCCGGAGGAGAAGGAGCGGGAGGTGACGAGCACCTGGCGTGTCTCGCTCATCGCGTGCTTCCCCGTGCCTCGAACCACGGCTCGAGCCGCTGGTAGGCGTCGAGGAAGACCGCGTGCCGTTCCTGGTACGCGGCGTGGCGCCCGAGGTCGGGGGTGAACTCGGCGGTGACCTCGGACAGACCTCGTACGGCGCCGAAATCGTCGACGAGGCCGAGCCCGACGGCGGCGGTGACCGCGGCGCCGAGGCTGTTGGCCTCCTCGACGATGGAGCGCCGCCGCACCGTGCAGCCCCACACGTCGGCGAGGATCTGCAGCCAGACGTCGCTGGCGGCGCCGCCACCGATCGCGTCGACCCGGCGCACCTGCGCGCCGTTCTCCCGGAAGGCTTCGATGCAGGTCAGCAGGTTGAACGCGACGCCCTCGAGCACCGCGCGGGTGAGGTGCTCCCGGTTGTGGTGGCGGCCGATGCCGAGGAACGCGCCCGCGGCGTTCGGGTTCCAGTACGGCGACCGCTCGCCGAGCAGGTGCGGGAGAAAATAGAGCCCGTCGTCGGCGGCGGTCGCGGTCTGCGCCGCCGCGACCAGCCGGCGGAACCGGTCAGCGGACTCCCCTGGTTCGAGGATCTCCGTGATCCACTGCAGGGAGGCCCCACCAGCCTGCATCGTGGCGGTCGGCACGTAGTGACCCGGGACCACGTGGTCGAAGGTCATCGTGCGCATTGCGGGGTCATGCAGCGGGCGCCGCGCGGCGAGCGACACCCACGACGAGGAGCCGAGGTAACAGTAGGCGCCGTCCTCCTGCGACACCACGCCCGCGCCCACGGCCGCCAGCGGCCCGTCGCCGCCGCCCATGACCACAGGGGTGCCGGGCAGCAGCCCGGTCACCTCCGCCGCCCGCGCCGTCAGGGTCCCCACCACGGAGGTGGACGGGATGATCTCGGGAAGCAGCGCAGGGTCGATCTCCGCGGCCGTGAGGATCTCGGTCGACCACGTGCCGCGGGTCTGGTCGTAGGCGTTGGTGGACGAGGCGTCGGAGGGGTCGGTCGCGAGCCGTCCGGTGAGCCGGAAGATCACGTAGTCCTTGGCGAGGCAGACATGGCGCACAGCGGCGAAGACGTCCGGCTCGTGGTCGCGTACCCACATCAGCTTGGTGAGGGAGTACGTCGGGTTGAGACGGTGACCGAGCGTGTGGTAGGCCCGCTGCGCACCCACCCGCTCGGTCAGCGCGTCGCACTGCTTGATGCTGCGCCGGTCCGCCCAGATGATCGACGGCCGCACCGGCCGATACTCCGCGTCGAGGAGGACGACGCCCATCATCTGCCCGGAGGCGGCCACCCCCCGCACCGCCGACGGGACGACGTCATGCCGGGCGAGCAGCGCGCGGGTGGCTGTGGCCAGCGCCTCCCACCAGTCGGTGGGGTCCTGTTCGGCGACGCCTCCGGGGGCGAACCGGGTCGGGTAGGGCACGGTGACCGAACCGATCAGCCGCCCGTCGTCCTCGTGCAGCGACGCCTTATTGCCTGTGGTTCCGAGATCGTGCGCGATGAGCACAGCTCACGCCCCCCGACGGGCGAGCCGCCTGCCCTGCAGCTGGTCGATGCCGACCGCCACCAGGATCAGCGCGCCGATCGCGACCTGCAGCCAGAACGGGTCGATGCCCAGCAAGGTCCCGCCGTTGTTGAGCAGCCCGACGATCAGCGCACCGACCAGCGCGCCGAACGCCGTGCCGCGGGCGCCGAACAGGCTCGCCCCGCCGATCACGCACGCCGCGATCGCCTGCAGCTCGTAGCCGGTGCCCGCGGTGGGCACACCGTTGCCGAGCCGCGAGGCCAGCAACACACCGCCGAGCGCGGCGAGCGTCCCGGACAGGGCGTAGACGCTGATCAGAACGCCCCTAACGGGCACGCCGGTGAGGCGCGCGGATTCCTGGTTGGAGCCGACCGCGTAGATGTAGCGGCCCCACACCGTACGCCGCAGCATGAAACCGACGATGAGCGCGATAGCGGCGGTGAGCCAGATGAGGTTGGCGACGCCGAGCAGCTTGCCGCCAGCGATCTCGGTGAACCCGTCAGGCAGCGGCTGGATGGTGCGACCGCTCGTGTAGAGCAGTGTGAGCCCGCGCGCCATGCCGAGCGTTCCGAGCGTGACGATGAACGGTGGCATTTTCATGATCGCGACGAGCACGCCGTTCGCCGCGCCGACCGCCGCCCCGGCGAGCAGGGCGAGCAGGACGGCCAGCAGCACCGGCCCGCTACCAGCCGTCTCGAACACCGTCTTGGCGGCGATCACGCCGGAGAGGCCGACCACCGAGCCGACCGAGAGGTCGATGCCGGCCGTGAGGATCACCAGGAGCTGACCGATCGCGATGATCGCGTAGATCGACACCTGTCGGCCGAGGTTGTCGAGGTTGACGCCGGTCAGGAAGGTGTCCGTCGCCAGGCTGAGGCCCAGGGCCAGGGCCAGCAGTACGGGCAGCCCGCCGAACCCGCGACTGAACAGTCCGCCGAGCCCGAGGACCTCCTTGTCTCCGGTCGCCGGGTTCCCGGCCTGCTGCGGTACGTCGCCGGTCGCCGGCGGCACCGCCGTGGACGGAAGCACATTCTTGTCGAGGGCCATCAGGACTCCAGGTTGGCTTCGGCGGGAATCGGGGCCGAGAGGTCCGCGTGCGGCACCAGAGGGCTGGTCAGACGGAGGATCTCCTCCTCGGTGGCCCGCGCCGCGGGCAGCTCACCGACCACCTCCCGCTCGCGTACCACGACGATGCGGTCACACAGGCCGAGCAGCTCCGGCAGGTAGGAGGAGACGATGACCACGGCGAGGCCCTCGCGGGCCATCTCCACGATCACCTGGTAGATGTCGGCCTTCGCCCCCACATCGACGCCCTTGGTCGGCTCGTCGAGCAGCAGCACCTTCGCACCGGTTGCGAGCCAGCGCGCGAGCAGCACCTTCTGCTGGTTGCCGCCGGAGAGCGAGGTGACCGGGTCGTCGAACGACCCGTACTTGAGGCGCAGGCCCTGCACCGCGCGCTGCACGTGCCGGCGCTCGCGGCTGCCGCGGAGCACCGACCCGCTCGACACCTGGCCGAGGCTGGCGATGGAGACGTTGGCCTCGATCGAGAGCTCCAGCAACAGCCCGGATTCCTTGCGATCCTCGGTCAGCAGTGCGACGCCGTGCCGGGCGGCGACCCGGGGTGAGCCGGGTGGCACCTGCGTCCCGTCGACGAGGACCTCTCCCCCCTCGATCCGGTCGGCGCCGAAGATCGCCTGCACGATCTCGGACCGGCCCGCGCCGAGCAGCCCGGCCAACCCGACGATCTCGCCGCGACCGACCGTCAGGTCGACCGGGGCGGCGAACCCCGGCAGGCGCAGCTGGCGGACCTCCAGCCGCGGAGGGCCCACCTCGTGCCGCACGCCCGGGTAGAGGTTCTCGACAGGCCGGCCGACCATCGACTGGATGAGCGAGTCGTGGTCGAACTCGCCGATCGGCCGGGTCGCCACGACCCGTCCGTCCCGCAGCACCGTGACCCGGTCGCCGACCGCGAACATCTCCTCCAAGCGGTGCGTCACGTACAGAACCGCGTGGCCGGCGTCGCGCAATACGGCGATGCGCTCGAGCAGGGCCTGCGCCTCCTTCTCGGACAGCGCTGTGGTCGGCTCGTCGAAAATGACGAGTTTCGCGTCAGTGCCGAGCACCCGGGCGATCTCGACGAGCTGCCGGGTGGCCGTCGGCAGCGATCGCACCGGTTGGTTCAGGTCGAGGTCGGCCAGGCCGACCCGCGCCAGGTGGTCCGTGGCGGCGCGTCGCTGCGCGGCGCGGTTGACCACGCCGAAAACCGTACGCGGGAAGCGTCCCATGGTCAGGTTGTCCAGGACGCTCAGATCCGGCAGCAGGCTGAGTTCCTGGTAGACCACGCCGACGCCGGCATCGCGGGCCGCCACCGGCGACGGGTGCGGGCCGATTTCCCTGCCGGCGACTTCGTACGCACCGCTGTCGCGGGCCACGGCGCCCGTCAAGATCTTGATGAGGGTCGACTTGCCCGCCCCGTTCTCCCCGGCGAGGCAGTGCACCTCGCCGGGGAGCAGGTCGAGGTCCACGTCCGCGAGCGCCGTCACCGGCCCGTAGGTCTTGCCCACCGCTCGTAGCCGCGCGACGGGTACGGCGGATAGTGGGGCGTCGGTGCTCATGACACGCCTCCTCGGCCATCCATGGGTTCGGGTCAGCCCTTCACCTTCGGGGGGTTGAGCAGCGCCTTCAGCTCCTCGGCGTTGACGTTGCTCTTGTCCACGAGCACGGCGCCCGGGTCGAGGTTCTGTGGGGCGCTGCTGCCGACGGCAGCCATCGCCGCTTCGACGACTCCCTGGTAGCCGAAGAAGAACGGGTTCTGCACCACGATCGCGTCGATCGCGCCGGACTTGACGGCATCCACCTCCGCGGGGTCGGAGTCGAACGCCACCACTGCGACCTTGTCGCCCGCGCCCTTCTCCTGCACGGCCTTCGCGGTGCCGACGCCGGAGGTGTTGTTGTCGGCGAAGACCCCGGCGAGGTCGGGCATCCGGGTCAGCGCGTCGTTCACCTGACCGACAGCTTTGTTGAGGTCGTTGTCGTTGACCAGGGTCTGCACGATCTGGGCCTGCGGGCACTTCTCGGCGAGGCCTTGCTTGAACCCGTCGAACCGGTCGATGAGCACCTGGATGCCGGAGACGGCCGACTCGTGCAGCACCTTGCCGTTTGCCTTGCCCGCGTCGGTCATCAGCTGGCATAGCCGCCGGCCCGCCTGCTCGCCTGCCTTGACGTTGTCGGTGCCGATGAAACCGTCGCTCTTGGTCTTCACCGCGTTGTCCACAATGATGACCTTGATGCCGGCCGCGCGGGCCCGATCGATCACCCCGTTGAGCGCCGTGGAGGAGTTGGGGGCCAGGACGATCGCCTTCGCTCCCCGGGAAATGGAGTCTTCCACCAGCCGCACCTGCGGCTCGATGTCCGCCTCGGACGTCGGCCCGAACAGGGACAGGTTGACGCCGAGGTCCGCACCGGCCTTCTTCGAGCCGGCGAGCATGGACTGCCAGAACTCGGATTCAGTCGCCTTGACGATCACGTCGATCTTCGTGCCGGAGATCGCCGCCGCCCCGGCGCTGTCGTCGGAACCGCCCGAGGTCGAGCCCGAGGCGGAAACCCGGCCGCCGACGGCGCCGGCGGCCAGCGCCACAGCGGCGGCGAGCCCAGCGACGCCGAGCGACACGCTCTTCGATGCCATGCATTTCTCCTAGTGGTGGGAGCGGGCTCAGCCCAGCTCGGTGGCGGTGAAGGGGACGAGTTCGACCTGCCCGTCGCTCTTGCGCGCGCGCAGGCCCATGCCGTGCTTGAGCACCCAGCCGTAGTCGTGGCCGGCGCTGCCTGGGTAGACCGCGAGGAACCGGTACGGCTCGTCGCCGATGTTGACGCTGCGGTGGGCCCAACCCGGCGGGATGTAGCCGATGACGCCAGGGCCGATCTCCAGCCACTCGGTCCGCTCGCCGTCGAAGAGCAGCAGGCCACCCTGGCCACCGAGTCCGAGGTAGACCTCGCCCTGGGGATCCGGGTGCTGGTGACCCTTGGTCATCCAGAACTCGCCGCCGGTCTCGCCCGGGTGGATCGTCGTTATCGACTGCGGCAGCTCCCGCGGGACCTCCGGCACCGGTGAGGAGACGACCGTGTAGACGACCGGGTCTCCGTCGGCGACCGCCCGCTCCCAAGCCTGCTCGTCCGCGAATAGCCCGCGCAGGTCTGACATCCGCCGCTCGAGCGTCGGTCCCTGCGGCTCGACCGTCGCGTTCGACGTGTCGAGCGTGAGCACGAAAGGCGAGATCGGCGGGGTGGCGTAGCTGGTCACAGGGTCTCCGTTTCGTTCGCTTCCTCGGTACTGTCGTCCTGTCATGACAGGATGTCAAGGGCGAAAGCGAAGACCCACTGGGAGGGGAAAGTCAGATCGACAGACCGTCAGGAGGTGACAACGACCAGGGGGCTACTCGCACGTCGATCCGCAGCCCGATTCAGCTCCACCTGGAACCGGCTACGGTCACCGCGATGGAGCGCGATGAAACTCTCCACCGGCCGCCCCGACTCGCCGAGGCTCACGCTGCGCAGCACCAGCAACGGGTCACCCCGCCGAATGTCGAGCAGTCGCGCCTGGGCGGAATTGGCCACGGCCGCCTCGACCGAGCGAACGCCCCGGACGAGCCGCACCCCGTACGACGACTCGAGCACCTCGTAGAGCGACCTGTCGGTGAGGTCCTCCTCGATCAGGCCGGGAGCGACGCTCTCGGGGATATGGGTCACCGTCCAGACCCACGGCTCGTCATTGACGAAGCGCAGCCGCTCGAGGTGGATGACCGGGGTTCCGGTAGGAATCTGCAGATCCGCGGCGACGGCGTCGTCGGCCGGCACCACCTCGAGGCGACGAACCTCGCTGCGCAGGTGACCTCCCCGGGCGGCCACATCCTCGAACAGTCCCGTCAACGACTGGACCAGCCCTTCGGCGGTCTTGGGATGCGCAACGAAGGTGCCTCGCCCCTTTATCCGCTCGATGACGCCCTCGTTCTCGAGTTCGGCGAGCGCTTGGCGCACGACCGTACGCGAGACGTCGTAGCGGGTACAGAGTTCGTGATCGCCAAGGATGCGGTCACCTGGCTGGAGGCGTCGTCGCTCGATGTCCTTGACCAGCAGCTGCTTGAGCTGGTGGTACATGGGCAGCGGCGAACCGCGATCAATGCGGTCTCCTGTCTGCATGTTATGAGAGGATAACAGGAACACCAGACCGCAGGGTCGCCAAACCGGGACCGCCAGGACCGCAGGCCGACACCGCCCGCTGCCGGCTGTCGAGCGGCCACATCCCAAGAGCGGCTGGACCCGCTCGTCGTTATCGGATCTGCGGCGAACGGCAGCGTTGCCGAGATCATGACGGGGCTACCATCGACGTCAGCAGCGGCCGCTTCGTGCGCTAGCAAACACCGCTGCCGCCTACCACCGATTTCAACGTCGTCACAGAACCCGGCGGACGCGGACAACGAGCCCACCGGACACCCGCGCAGGCCGGCTCCGCCTGGCTCCATCCGGCAAGGTTTGCACCTCACGGATGGCGCATCGCAGGTCCGCCGCGAGCTTCACCACGCCTGGGGTGGTTATCAAATCGTTACCGGCTGCCGTGCCGTCACCGGTTGCCTGTCGGTGCGCAAACGCTTTTACTCCGTGTCGGAGATCACAGTGTCAAGGCGATCGGCCCCTGACACGCCAACGATTGGAGGCGGACGGATGGCCCAGGAGAAGAGAAGTCGCCGGGTCCACGCGGTGCTCGCAGCGGCTGCAGCTTTGGCCCTCACCACCGCCGGATGCGGCGGAGGCTCGTCGAACGACAGCGACAGCGCAGCGCAGGGGGCCGACTCCAGAGGTCCCATCACGTTCGTGACCGGCAAGGACAACAGCAACGTCTGGCCGGCGACGATCGAGAAGTGGAACACCGCGCACCCGAACGAGAAGGTCACCCTCAAGGAGCAGTCCGACCAGGCCGACCAGCAGCACGATGACATCGTGCAGCACATGCAGGCCAAGGACCCGAGCTACGACATCGTCACCGTCGACGTGGTGTGGTCGGCGGAGTTCGCCGCCAAGGGCTGGCTCGTGCCGCTCAAGGACAAATTCGCGATCGACACCAGCAGGTTGCTCAAGCCGACCGTGTCCGCCGCCACCTACAACGGCACGCTCTATGCCGCGCCGTTCGCCAGTGACGGTGGCATGCTCTACTACCGCAAGGACCTCGTTCCCACCCCGCCCAAGACCCTGGACGAGATGTGGGGCATGTGCAGCATCGCCAAGAAGAAGAACATGGGGTGCTACGCCGGCCAGTTCGCGAAGTACGAGGGCCTGACGGTCAACGCCGCCGAGGCCATCAACACCGCTGGCGGCAAGATCGTCGACGACCAGGGCAAGCCGACCGTCGACTCCCCCGAGTCGGTCAAGGGCCTGCAGATGCTCGCCGACCACTACAAGAACGGTGACATCCCCAAGGAGGCCATCACCTTCCAGGAGGAGCAAGGCCGCACTGCGTTCGAGACCGGCAAGTTGCTGTTCCTGCGCAACTGGCCCTACGTGTACAACTTGGCCAAGACGGACGGCTCCTCGGTCGTGAAGGACAAGTTCGCCGTGGCTCCGCTGCCCGGCCTGAGCGGCCCTGGCGCATCAAGCCTCGGTGGCCACAGCGAGGGCATCAGCGTCTACTCCAAGCACAAGGCGACGGCCTTCGACTTCCTGAAGTTCATCGAGGAGGACGCCCAGCAGAAGTTCTTCATGGAGAAGGGCTCCCTGGCGCCGGTCGTGGCCAACATCTACGACGACCCGGCCCTCGCCGCCAAGGCCCCGTACCTGCCGACGCTCAAGACCTCGATCGAGAACGCCGTTCCCCGTCCGGTCACCCCGTTCTACCCGGCGGTGACGAAGGCGATCGAGGAAAACTCGTACGCCGCGATGAAGGGTGAGAAGCCGGTCGACCAGGCGATCAAGGACATGCAGGCGGCGATCGCCTCCGCGTCCAGCTGACCTGCACCACCACCGTCGGGTGCGGGGTCGGGCGAGCCGCCCGGTCCCGCACCCGGGACCCGCTCAGCAGGCTTCAGTGCGGTCCGCCAGCCGCACCCTTGGGCCAAGGAGGCCACCATGAGCACCACCGTGGACAGCGCGGCGGCGAGGCGCGCAGGGCCCCGTCACGAGCAGAAAAGAAAGGGCCTGAACGCGGGCCAGGGTCGGCGCGCGCTCTTCCTCGTGGCGCCGACGGTCGTCCTCCTCGGCATCGTGATCGTCTATCCGCTGGTCAAGGCGATCACCCTGTCCTTCCAGAAGGACTCCGGCCTGGACAAGGCCACCGGGATGTTCGTCGAGGGCGGCTTCGCCGGCGTGGACAACTACAAGCACTGGCTGCTGGCGCAGTGCAGCACCGCGACGGGCACCGCCGCCTGTCCGCCCGGAACCATCGGGGCGCTGTTCTGGCCGGCGCTCGGGACCACCCTGTTCCTCACGGTCGTCTCGGTGGCGATCGAGGTCGTCCTCGGCATGTGGTTCGCCACCATCATGAACCGCCAGTTCCGCGGCCGCGCCCTGGTCCGCGCCGCGATCCTCGTGCCGTGGGCCATCCCGACCGCGGTCACCGCCAAGCTGTGGTACTTCATCTTCGCGTACGACGGCATCGCCAATCACCTGCTCGGCCTCGTCGGCATCGACCCGTTGCTGTGGACCGGCGACACCTGGCCCGCGCGCTTCGCGGTCATCATCGCCGATGTCTGGAAGACCACGCCGTTCATGGCCCTGCTCATCCTCGCCGGCCTGCAGCTGATCAGCGCCCAGGTCTACGAGGCCGCCCAGATCGACGGGTCGTCGCGCTGGCAGACGTTCACCCGGATCACCCTGCCGATGATCAAGGTGCCGCTGATGGTGGCGGTCCTGTTCCGCACGCTCGACGTGCTGCGCATCTTCGACCTGCCCTACATCCTCACCGGTGGTGGCGGTGGTTCCGGGCATGCGACCACGACCCTGTCCATCCTCGTGATCGAGCAGACCCGGCAAGGCTTCCACAGCGCCTCGGCGCTGTCGACGATCGTGTTCCTCATCATCGCGCTCGTCGCGTTCCTGTTCATCCGGTTCGGCGGCGCCGACGTTGTGCAGCGGCCGCCCAAGGCCAAGCGTGGCAAGGAGCCGGTGCCGCCCGCTGCGGCAGCGGCCGAGCCGACCGTGGAAGGGAACTGACAAATGGCTACTGCCACCGCCACCGCGCCCGGTGCCGAGAGTGCCACGACCGCCCGCGAGCAGCACGCCAGGAGCGCGCGCTGGCGCAGCATCCGCGGGTACGCCGGCCTGCTGCTCATCGTCGTCTGGGGCCTGGCGCCGTTCTACTGGATGATGGTCACCGCGTTCCGCGACGTGGGGTTCACGTTCGACACCACCCCGTGGCCGACGCACGTGACCCTGGACAACTTCCGGACGGCGTTCTCCACCGACCGGGGCAACCACTTCGGCCAAGCGCTGCTCAACAGCGTCATCATCGGGGTCGTCACGACGGCGGTGGCCATGCTGGTCGGTGTCTTCGCCGCCTATGCGATCTCCCGGCTGAACTTCGTGGGCAAGTACGTCGTCCTGGGGTTCATCCTGGGGGCCTCGATGTTCCCCGGTGTCGCGCTGGTGTCCCCGCTGTTTCAGATGTTCTCCTCGTGGGGCTGGCTGACCGGGTACAACTACCAGGCGCTGATCATCCCGAACATCTCCTTCGCGCTGCCGCTCACCGTCTACACGCTGACCGCGTTCTTCTCCGAGATGCCGTGGGAGCTGGAGGAGTCTGCGCGCGTGGACGGCTGCACCCAGGGCCAGGCGTTCCGCAAGATCCTGCTCCCGCTGGCGGCGCCCGGCCTGTTCACCACCGCGATCCTGGCGTTCATCAGCGCCTGGAACGAGTTCCTGCTGTCGTCCCAGTTCGCCACGGCCAAGACGCAGCCGGTCACGGTCGCCATCGCGTTCTTCACCGGGGCCCAACCGCACCAGGAGCCGTACACGACCGTCATGGCCGCCGGGACCATCGTCACGGTGCCACTCATCATCATGGTGCTGCTGTTCCAGCGCGCCATCGTCTCCGGCCTGACCGCCGGCGGCGTCAAGGGCTGACGGCGGCGAGCGGAGGAGGCCATGGGAATCTTCAACCCCGGAAGCGGGACGGGCAGCCACCCACGTGCCCGTGCCCAGCGCCTGGACATGCTGATCGGCCTCTTGGGCTTCTTCACCGTGATGGCGTTCATCCAGACCGTCCTGCTGGAGCTGCGCGGGCAGGCCGCCGGCCTGTCCGCGCTCTTCCTCGCGGTGCTCGTCGGGCTGCTGCTCCTGGCCGCCCGCGCACGGCGGAAGATCCAGCTCTAGGCCTGGCCGTCATGAGCACCATCAACGATGTAGCCAGGGCGGCGGGTGTGTCGGTCGCCACCGTGTCACGCGCGCTGCGCGGTCTCGACCGGGTCAGCCCGCAGACGCGCGCCCGCGTCGTGCAAGCCGCCACCGAGCTGCACTACGTCGCCTCCCCGACCGCGTCGTCCCTCGCCAGCGGTCGCACCAAAGTCGTGGCCGTCGTCGTGCCGTTCCTGACCCGGTGGTTCTTCGCCACCGTGATCAGCGGAATCGAAAAAGCGTTGCGCCGCCACAACCACCACGTCCTGCTGATCGACCTTGAGGGCGAGTGCTTCGGCACCCGGCTGCGCCTGAGTCACAGCATGCTCTGGAAGCGCGTGGACGGCGTGATCGTCCTGGCGACCCCGCTCGACGAGCAGGAGCAGGCGCTCATCGACCGCCTTGGGTTGCCGGTCGTCATGATCGGCAACCGGATCCGCGACTGGTCGTGCGTGCGGATCGACGACAAGGAGGCGATGCGGACCGCGGTGCGCCATATCCTGGACCTCGGGCACACCAACATCGCCTACGTCGGCGGCGTGCCGGACGCCAGCGCCGACCTGCAAACCCCCCAGGACCGGGCCCGGGCCTTCGCGGACACCTTGGCCGAGCAGGGGCTGGACTGGCCGCCGGAGTGGGTCATCGAGTCCGACTGGACGGCCGTCGGGGCGGCACGCGACATCATGGCGGTCCTGAACGGCCCGTCCCGCCCCACTGCGGTTGTCGCCGCATCCGACGAGATGGCGCTCGGCGTCATGGCCGCTGCCCGACGGTCGGGCCTGGCCGTACCCCAGGACCTGTCCGTAATCGGAGTCGACGACCACGTCCTCTCGGAAGCTCTGGGCCTGACGACAGTGCGCCAGGACGTGCTGTGCCAAGGGCACCGCGCCGGTGAGGCACTCATGCGCCAGCTTGTGGACCAGGCTGCCGCTGCCGTCGACGAGGTCATGCCGGTGCAGCTGGTCGTGCGCGAATCCACCGCGCCACCCCAGAAGACGGGCGCAGGCACCCGCGTCACGAACACCTGAACCCAGCGGCCGCCTCCTCGACCGCGTGGATCAGGTCCATGTCACTGGCCAGGTCCGGCGCGAGCAGCGCAAGCACACCGCGCGCCGATCCCGCTCGTTCCAGGTACGGGCCGGCGCCAGCGTCGTTCACCGGCGCGCCGATCCCGCGGAGGTGCTGGATCCACGCGGCCAGGACCCGCGCGCCTCCGGCGGCCATCCGGCCAGCAGCCCGCTCGCCGCGCAGCACCGGCAGCACCCGGATCGGAAGCTTCTGCGAGCCGTCCGCGGCGATCTGCGCCAGCGTGTGCCGGATTCGGGGATTCGCGAACCGCTCGAGCAGGGCCGCCCGGTAGGCAGCGAGGTCGACGGCGGGCAGCGGCACGTACCGCGCCGCCTCGTCCCACCACTGGTCCAGCCAGCTGCGGCACACGGGGTCAGCGACCGCGGCCTCAATGGTGTCGTGACCCCGCGCGCTACCCGCGTATGCCAGCAGGCTGTGCCCACCGTTGAGCAGCAGCAGCTTGCGCGTCTCGTGTGGGGTGATATCGGCGGCGAACCGAGCGCCAGCCGCGTCCCACGCCGGACGGCCGGCTGGGAAGTCGCCGCTGAGCACCCATTCGGTGAACGGCTCGGTGATCATCGGCACGGCGTCCTCGTGCCCGGTCAGCTCAGCCACCGCGCGCACGTCCTCCAGCGTGGTCCGGGGGGTGATCCGGTCCACCATGGTGGTCACGAACGAGACGGTCCCGGCGATCCATGCGCTCAGCGCCGGTTCAGCCGATGCGGCCAGGTCATGCACGACGCGAGCGGTGGCCTCACCGTTGCCCGGCAGGTTGTCGCAGGAGGATCAGCTGGTAGCCGACCTCCCGGGCGGCCTCGTACGCGACCTTGATGATGTCGCCGTAGAACGGGTTGGTGGCGTCCGCGACCACCAGCCCGATCGCCTTCTGCGGCGGGCGGACGGGCGGCTGCAGGCCGTCGAGCCGGCCGGACCGGTAACCGAGCCGTTCCGCGGCCCGGAACACCTCCCGGGTCGTGTCCGCGTTGACCCGCCCGGGCCGCGAGTACGCCCTGGACACGGTAGACGCGGCCACGCCCGCCTCGCGCGCGACGTCGTAGATCGTCGGACGACGCTCCATGACACACATGTTAAGGGCTTGCAGAGGAACAAGTAGCGATTTCCGGCACATCGACTGTCTAATGTGGTATGGGATCGGTGACGGAGACCGAGGCGTTGCTGGCGGCCAAGTTCCAGGTGATCTTCCCTCACCTGGACGAGCGGCAGCGTCGTCTGCTGATGGGGGCCGAGGCCCGGGCCCTCGGGCACGGCGGGATCAGGCTGGTGGCCCGAGCGGCCGGCGTTGCGCAGAGCACGGTGTCCAGAGGTGTGTCCGATCTTGACGCTGGAGCGGAGCCGTTGGGTCGTGCCCGCAGGCCCGGTGGAGGGCGTAAGCGGGCAGCCGAGCTCGACCTCGGGCTGCGCCCGGCACTGCTGGCCCTGGTCGAGCCGGATGAACGGGGCGATCCTATGTCGCCGCTGCGGTGGACGACGAAGTCGACCCGCAGGCTGGCGGCCGAGCTGACCCGACGTGGTCATCGGATCGGTGCTGACACCGTCGCCGACCTGCTGCGTGAGGAGGGTTTCAGCCTCCAGGGCAACGCCAAGACCGTTGAGGGCGCCCAGCATCCCGACCGCGACGCGCAGTTTCACTACCTCAACGAGGCCGCCCGCGCCCACCGGGACGCCGGACAGCCGGTGATCAGCGTCGACACCAAGAAGAAAGAGCTGGTCGGCCTGTTCGCCAATGCCGGGCGGGAATGGCAGCCGTCCGGCGAACCGGTCGAGGTCAACGTGCACGACTTCGCCGACAAGCTGCTGGGCAAGGCCGTGCCGTACGGTGTCTACGACACCACCGCCGACACCGGCTGGGTCAACGTCGGCACCGACGCCGACACCGCCGCGTTCGCGGTCGAATCGATCCGCCGCTGGTGGCAGGCCG
>NZ_JBVJJA010000062.1:0-33768 GCF_055586005.1 Micromonospora sp. NPDC051924 | reverse complement strand
ACTGGCCGATCACGCCGGAGGTGGAGGCCCAGACGGTGTTACCGGACTCGAAGCCGGGGTTGCCCAGCTTCTGGCCCGCGCCGGTGCAGCCGCCGCCGGTGCCGTTCACCGTCAGGCTGTACGTCGCCGAGTGGCTCACCGAGCCGGTGCCGGTGACGGTCACCGAGTAGGTGCCGGCCGGGGTGCTCGACGTGGTGCTGATGGTGAGGGTGGACGACGCGCCCGAGGTCACCGAGGACGGGCTGAACGACGCGGTGGCGCCGCTCGGCAGGCCGGACGCGGAGAACGTCACGGTCTGCGCGGTCCCGCTGGTGGTGGCCGTGGCGACGGTGGTGGAGACCGAGCCGCCCGCGGTCACCGAGCCGGAGGTCGGCGCGAGCGAGACGGAGAAGTCGTTACCGGTCGACCCGCAGGGCGCATCGGACCCGGCTACGTTCACCGCGGTCCAGGCCGCCTGGACGGTCTTGTACTCGGTAGAGCAGTTGCCGTACAGGTCGGTCGCCGCCCGCAGGGTGTACGCCCGGGCGGTGTTCGACGGGGTGGTGGTGTTGACGTACGACGTGTTCGAGGTGAAGTACACGTCGAGCGCCCGGTACCAGATCTTCTCCGCCTTGGCGCGGCCGATGCCGACCACGGCCGGCGCCGAGCCGCAGACCGGCGAGGTGCCGTACGAGGTGGCGCCGGTGCCCTCGGCGAGGTTGAAGTAGAAGTGGTTCGCCACGCCGGACGAGTAGTGCACGTCCTTGTTCTTCGTGCTGGTGCTCCAGCAGGAGTCGGACGAGCCGTCCAGCGACGGGTTGTACATGTAGCGCAGCGGCGTACCGTTGCCATTGATGTCGATCTTCTCGCCGACCTGGTAGTCGCCCGGGTCGGCCGGCGCGGCGGCGTAGAACTCCACCATGTTGCCGAAGATGTCGCTGGTGGCCTCGTTGAGGCCGCCGGACTCGCCGGAGTAGGTGAGGCCGGCGAGCGCCTCGGTGACGCCGTGGCTCATCTCGTGGCCGGCCACGTCGAGCGAGACCAGCGGCTTGGCGTTGCTGGACCCGTCGCCGTAGGTCATCTGGGAGCCGTCCCAGAAGGCGTTGACGTAGTTGCTGCCGTAGTGCACCCGGCTCGGCACGCCGGTGCCGTTGCCGAAGATGCCGTTGCGGCCGTGCACGTTCTTGAAGTAGTCGAAGGTCTTCGCCGCGCCGAAGTGGGCGTCGACGCCGGCGGACTGCCGGTTCGAGTTGGTGCCGTTGCCCCACGCGTTGTCGGCGTCGGTGAAGGTGGTGCAGGTCCCGCTGGTGGTGTTGTTCATGTCGCAGGTACGGCCGTTGCCGTGCGACGGGTCCACCATCGAGTAGGTGCTGCCGGAGAGCGTCGTGTCGATGCTGACCGTGCCGGTGTAGATGCCCTGGCCGCTGCCGACCACCGTCTCGATCTCGTCGTACGAGCCGATCACCTTGCCCGTGGTGGCGTCGGTGACGACGTGCAGCTTCGACGGGGTCTGCCGGTCCGCCTGCCAGCCGTTGGCGACGGTCTCCCAGGCCAGGCGGCCCTTGCCGGAGCTGGCGTCGACGAAGAGCTCCGGGCTGCCCAGCGAGGTGAGCGTGCCGGAGAACGCCTGCCGCGCGCTCGCCCTGGCGGCGTCCGCGCCGACCGTGGCGGTGGTGCTCAGGGTGAGCGGGGCGGCCAGGCCGGACGAGGTGCCGGCCATGGTGCCGTTCGGGGCGGTGTGGATGACGAAGTCACCGCCGTAGACGCGCAGGCCGTGGTAGGTCCGCGTGTACCGGGTGTGGGCGGCCCCGGACGGGTCCACCTTCGTGCGGACGGCCTGGTACGCCTCCCCGCTGGCACCTTGGACGGCACCGGGGTTGGCGCGGAGCAGGCTGTCCGCCCGAGCTGCGGCGGCGGACTCCGGGACGGGGGCGCTCGGGGTTGCCGCGTACGCCGTGGTGGTGACGCAGGTCAGCACACCGCTGGTGAGCAGGGCTGCGCTGACGGCGGCGAGGGATCTCTTCACGTGCCCTCCTGAGAGAAAGTTGTGACGGGGGTAGTCACTGATGTAGATATAGCGATACATCGAAGAACGTGGAAGAGGGCGAGCGCTTTCCTGCCGCAGACATTGGCCGTTCGGATGAGGTGGTGCAGGTGACACGGAACCGAGTGACACCCCCGTGCGTCCGATCGGCATGAGAACGACCCCCGTCGCGGCGGGCCTCCTCGCCGCGCTTCTCACCCCGCTCGCCGGCTGCGCGCAGTCCGGCGCCCCGGCCGCCGACGGCCCGCCGACCACCCTGCCGGCCGAGGTGGTGCTGACGAAGTCCGGCGGCATCGCCGGGCTGTCGGACACCGTGACCGTGCGGACCGACGGTCACTGGACGAAGGTCGACCGGTCCGGCGGCTCCCGTACCGGCCAGCTCACCACCCCGGACCTCGACCGGCTGCGGCAGCTCGCCACCGACCCGCGGCTACCCGCCGAGGCCACCGCCACCACCCCGGCCACGACGTGCGCGGACGCCTTCACCTACCAGCTCACCGTGGGCGACACGACGACCGGCTACGTGGACTGCCCGCCGCAGGCCACCCCGCCGGCGGCCACCGGGGCGGTGGTCGAACTGCTCAACCGCGCCACCGGCTGACCCGCGCCGGCGGGGCCCCGCGGCCCCGCCGGCTCACCAGCCGGCCGCCGCCGCCCGCAGGGTTCGCCGGACCGCCCGCACCTCGCGCCGGTCGCCCACCCCCGCCCGGACCGCGAGGAACAGGGTGTTGAGCGGGGGCAGCGCCGGCGCGAGCAACGCCCGCAACGTGCCGGCGGCCAGCTCACCCCGGCAGAGGTACGTCGGCAGCACCGTCACGCCGGCTCCGGCGGTCACTGCCGCCCGGACCGCCCGCAGGTCGGGCACCACCAGGCCGGGCGTCCGGGTGAGCCGGGTGTCGAAGACCGTCCGCCAGTACCGGCGCAGGATCGGCGCCTCCTCGGCGTACGCGACCAGGGGCACGTCCCGCAGCGCCTGCGGGGTGACCGGATCGGGCAGCCGCTCCGCCCACGCCGGGGCGGCGACGAGGACAAACTCCTCGTCGTAGAGCGGCTCGACGACCAGCCCGCGACGTCGCGGCCGGATGCTGGTCACCGCCACGTCCAACCGTCCGGCCACCAGGTCGTCCTGGAGCTGCTCCGGCAACCCGGCGGTGACCCGCAGCTCCAGGCCGTCGCCGATCGGGCCGGCCAGCGCCGGCAGCACCCGCTCGGCGAGGAACTCGGCCGGACCGCCGAGGAACACCGCCCGGGAGTACGCCGTGGTCGAGTCGTCGGCCAGCACGGCGGCAAGCCGATCCAGCGGCTCGGCGACCCGGCGGGCCAACTCCTCCCCGGCGGCCGTCGGCGTGACGCCCCGGGGCAGCCGGTCGAAGAGCGGTCGGCCGACGGCCTCCTCCAGCGCCCGCAGCTGGGCGGTGACCGTCGGCTGGGCCAGCCCGAGCAGCTCCGCCGCCCCGGTGATCGACCCGGACCGGTGCACGGCGAGGAAGCTGCGGAGCAGGTCCAACGACACCTTCACATCAGCAAATCTATCGCCGGTGCGGGGTTCGCCTATTGGTCAGCGATGGATCCGCGCGCCAGCATTGCCCCCATGACTCGTGCACTCATCGCGTTGACCAGTCACCGCAAGCTCGGCGAAACCGGCCGCCCGACCGGCTTCTACGTCGGCGAGGCCGCGGAGCCGTGGGAGGTCTTCCGGGCCGCGGGCTACGACGTCGACCTGGTGTCGGTGGCCGGTGGTCGGCCCCCGGTGGACGGCCGGGACGAGAACGACCGGACCCAGAACGACTTCCTCGCCACCGCCGGCGTGGACGACACCCCGAAGGCCACCGAGGTCGACCCGACCGGATACGACATCCTGCTCTTCGCAGGCGGTCACGGCACGATGTGGGACTTCCCGGACGACCCGGACCTCGCCCGCATCGCCCGCTCCGTCTACGAGGCCGGCGACGTGGTGGCCGCTGTCTGCCACGGCCCGTCCGCGCTGGTGAACCTCAGGCTGTCGGACGGCTCGTACCTGGTCGCCGGCAAGCGGGTGGCCGGCTTCACCAACGACGAGGAGGCGGCGGTCGGCCTTACCGACCAGGTCCCGTTCCTGCTCGCCGACAAGCTGACCGAGGCTGGCGCCCAGCACGTCCCGGCGCCCAACTTCACCGAGCAGGTGGTCGTCGACGGCCGCCTGGTGACGGGCCAGAATCCCCAGTCCGCCCGCGCCCTGGCCGAGGCCGTCGTCAAGCTCGTCTCCGCCTGACACCCGCAACGCCGATCATGGGGTTGGCCGCGGAAAACGCCCGTTCCGCCCCGGCCAGCCCCATGATCGACCGGGCTCTGGCGTCCTCAGATCAGGTAGTCCGGGGGAAGGCCCGTGGCGCGGAGGTCGGGGGGCAGGTGGGCCACGTCGTTGTGGGCGATCAGGGTGGGCGGGACACCGTCGCGGTAGCGGAGGACGGTGACGCCGCAGTTGTGGTGGTTGAGGCCGAGCCAGCGCCGCTCCGGGGCCTCCAGCGCGTGCCGCACCAGCCAGGCGATGAGGAAGTTGTGGGTGATCACCAGCTCGCGGACGTCACCCTCCACCGGCGCCGTCGCGAACCGGGCCACCGCCTCCGCGGTCCGACGCGGCCCATCGACCCGCTCGGGCTCGGTGAAGTCGGCGAGGAACGCCGCGTACCGCTCGGGCAGTCCCGCCGGGTCGGTGTCGTGCGGCAGGTGGTCCCCGACGCTGTCCGAACAATGTACGGGGACGCCGGGCAGGGCGGCGGCGACCAGCTCGGCGGTCTCCACCGCCCGGCGCGCGGGCCCGTGGTGGACGGCCGCGAAGGGCATCCCCCGCAGCCGGTCGGCGAGCAGTTCCGCCTGCCGGCGCCCCCGCGCCGAGAGGCCGGTGTCCCCGCTCTCCTCCGCTCCGTCCTGCTCACCGTGCCGGACCAGATAAAGCAGTCGGCTCGCCACTCGTCACCTCACCATGATCGGGAGACGCGAGCCTAGCCCGCGCCTCCCGACCCCGGGCGCCCGTCAGCCCGCCGCGCGCTGACCGAACTCGGCCGCCGGGAGATGGGCGCCTCCGTCCCGCCGGGCGCGCCACAGCGTGACGGAGACCCAGGCCCAGCCCACCGTGACCGCCAGGGCGAAGAGGACCATCGCCGCCGGCCGCCCGCCGCTGCCGATCAGCGCCAGCCAGGCCGCCGCGAAGAACACCCCGGTGGCCGCGCTGGCGACCGACCAGCCACGCTCGCCCTGCCGGGCGAACCGGCGCGCGGCGATCAGGCAGGCCCCGATCAGGGCCGTGAAGGCGACCGCACCGGCCCCGAAGTGCGCCAGGCCGTGCCAGCTCACGGTGCCCGGGCCGGCCGGCGTACCGGCGGGGAAACCGTCCACCGGATCGGCCACGAAGATCCCCGACAGCACCAGCCCGAGGCCGTACTGGCCGATCAGCCAGGGGCCGGTGACGGGGCCGAGCCCGGGGTGCGGGACCCGGCGCAGCGTCGACGCGGCACCCAGGCAGAGCAGCCCGGCGAGGACGAAGTCGGCGATCTGCACCCAGCCCAGGTCGCCGTTGCTCAGCACGCTCACCGGGTGCCGCCGGAAGTCGAAGCCCGCCCGGGTCAGCCCCTGCGCCAGCGCGACCGCCACCCAGAGCGGTCCGGCGAGGACGCCGCCGGCCAGCAGCACGGCGTCCGCCGTCACCCGGCTCACCGGTCGGGTCCTGATCACCTCGGTCACCGGTCCGCCCCCTCAGCCCCGCCAATAAATCTGGCCGATGCGGATCCGGTTGCCGAACGGGTCGCGGATGCCGAAGTCGATCCCGTACGGCCGCTCGGTCGGCTCGTCGGTGATGTCCACGCCCTTGGCCACCAGTTCCTCGTACGTCTTGCGAGCGTCGTCCGTGGTGAGGCAGAGCCAGCCGCCCATCGCGCCCTTCGTGAGCAGCTCCCGCACCTGCTCGGCGGTGGCCGGGTCGAGGGCCGGCGGCCCGGGCTTCTCCAGCAGGATCTCGTGCTCCCGATCGCCGGGCGCGTGCACCGTCAGCCAGCGCATGAAACCGAAGTCCTGGTCGGTGCCGACCTCCAAGCCGAGCTTGCCGACGTAGAAGTCGAGCGCCTCGTCCTGATCGAGCACGTAGATCTGGGAGCGGGAAATCGCGTTCATCGTCATGCCCAAGACGCTACGGGCCGCCCCTGAGCTGCTGCTTATCCAAAACTGCTGGGTCTGGTCCAAGCCTTGGCGAAGCAGCTCGGCACGTTCGCGGCGGCGGCCGACCGGTGCCGGCGGAAGTCGCTGGGCGACTCCCCGACGATCTGCCGGAAGGTCCGGCTGAACGTGCCGAGGCTGCTGAAGCCGACCGCGTAGCAGATCTCGGTGACGTCCTGCCCGGTCTCCAGGAGCATCGACATGGCCCGCTCGACGCGGCGGCGTTGCAGGTAGCGGTGCGGCGTCTCGCCGAAGGTGGCCCGGAAGGTACGGATGAAGTGCGCCTCCGAGGCGTGCGCGATCCGGGCCAGCGCGGGAATGTCCAGCGGTTCGGCGTACGCCCGGTCCATGGCGTCCCGGGCGCGCAGCATCGCCCGGTTGGACTCCTCGACGGCCCGGCTCACCCGTCCACCACCACCTCCAGGGCGCGCAGCTGCTCGGGATCGGCCACCACCTCGACGCCGATGATCCGATCGGTGACGACGAAGCTGAGCACGAGGCGGGCGTGCTGGCCCACGACCACCAGGGCGCCCGCCGCCCCATCGACGTACGCCGGCACCGCGCCCTGCGCCCGGCCGTTGAAGAAGTCGGCCACGGCGGACGAGCCGCGCACCTCGCCGGTCCCGCCCATCCGCACCGCGGTGGCGTCGGCGCGCAGCACCACGTACGGGTCGAGCAGGCTGACCAGGTCCTCGAAACGCCCCTCCCGGGAGGCGGCGAGGAACGCCTCGACGACCCGGCGCTGGCGGGTGGGGTCGGTCACCGGGTCGGCCGAGCGGCTCTGCACCCGGCGCCGGGCCCGACTGGCGATCTGCCGTACCGCCGGGGCGCTGCGGTCGACGACCGGCGCGATCTCGTCGAACGAGACGGCGAACATGTCGTGCAGCACGAACACCAGGCGCTCGGTGGGGCCGAGGGTGGTCAGCACGACCTCGAGCGCCTGACCGACCGACTCGGCGAGCAGCGCCTCCTGCTCCGGGTCGCGTCCGCCGGCCGGCTCGGCGGTGGGCTCCTCCCCGGCCGTGTCGGTGGACTCCTCGTGCCGGGCGGTGCCGGACCGCAGCCGGTCCAGGCAGACCCGCCCGACGGTGGTGGTCAGCCAGCCCGGCAGGTTGTCGATGCCGTCGACGTCCGCGCGGCTGAGCCGCAACCAGGTGTCCTGCACCGCGTCGTCGGCCTCGGCCGCGGAGCCCAGCATCCGGTGGGCGACCGCGCGCAGCCGGGGCCGCTGCTCCTCGAAACGCTGGACCAACATTTCGGTGCCGCTCACGATCCCGCCATCCCCCGCGACTGGAGAGTGATCGCCGCCACATCTGTCACGTCGCTCGTCCCGGCCTCGACATCCGGGTGACGGACGACAAGAGCGGCGGCGCGACGAACGCCGGCCAGCCTAACAGGACAGGATGGATCAAGATGACGATCGAGGCTCGTATCCAGAACCCGGCCGCGCTGCTCCCCGACGCGGTGAAGGCGATCAACCTGCTCTACAAGGCGGCCCACTCGGCCGGCGTCCCCGGCAGCACCCTGGAGCTGGTCCACCTGCGGGCCAGCCAGATCAACGGGTGCAGCGCCTGCGTCGACTCCGGGGCGCGCAGCGCCCGGAAGAACGGCGAGACCGAGGAGCGCCTGTTCGCGGTGGCCGCCTGGCGGGAGACGCCGTACTTCACCGAGGCCGAGCGGGCCGCGCTCGCCCTGGCCGAGGTCGCCACCCGGCTCGCCGACCGGGCTGACGCGGTGCCGGACGAGGTCTGGGCGGAGGCGGCCCGGCACTTCGGGGAGAAGGAGCTGGCGGCGCTGGTGCTCTGGATCGCCACCACCAACTTCTTCAACCGGATCAACGCCACCACCCGGCAGCCGGCCCCGCAGAACTGGGGCTGACGCGGTTCGGGCGGGGCACCGGTCGGGCCCGGGGACGCACCAGCGCCCCGGGCCCGACCGGGGCACCGCACCGTGGTGGCTGGGCTGTTCAGCCGGTCGCCGAGGACGGCTTCACCACCTGGTACATGATGTGGTCCTGCCACCGGCCGGCGATGTTGAGGTACTCGGGCGCCATGCCGTACCGGACGAATCCGTTGCGCTCCAGCACCCGCTGCGACCTGGTGTTGTGCAGCAGGGTCTCGGCCTGCACCCGGTGCAGCCCCAAGTCCTCGAAGGCCACCCGGACGATCTCCCGCACCGCCCGGCTCGCGAAGCCGCGGCCGTTGTGGCCGGCGCTCACCCAGTAACCCAGTGCGCAGGACTGGAACGGGCCGCGCACGATGCCGTTGAGCGTGATGCGGCCGATCACCCGGCCGGAGTCGTCCAGGATGACGTGGGGCAGCTTCGATCCCTGCTCGTGCTGTCGGAGATCGGCCTGGATGACGGCGTGCTGGCCGTCCACGGTGAAGTAGTCCTCGCCGCGGATCGGCTCCCACGGCGCGAGGAACTCACGGTTGGCGTGCAGCAGCTCGGCCAGCTCCGGCGCATCCGCCGGGGCGAGGAGTCGGGTGATGTTCACCCGCCCATCGTCCCCTCGCGGCGGCTGCCGCCGGAAAACGCCTGAAGGGAAATGGAGCCCCCGGCCGGGATCGAACCGGCGACATCTCGCTTACAAGGCGAGTGCTCTGGCCAGCTGAGCTACAGGGGCGCGTGGTCAGCATAGCGACTGACGCCTGGAAATCCCGCTCAGCAGGGCTCCCGAGCACGGAAAACGTCAATTTCCCGTCCCCGCCGCCGACGGATCGACGCCGACGGCCGCCGGTGCCGTGGGGATTGATGCCTCGCCGTGCCTGTGTGACCGGAATGCGTATGCCGTCCGTCCCACCGCATACGCCTCGTCTTGGCAGGGTCGGAAAACCCGTTTACCGTGCAGTGACACGGACGACACTCCGGTCGGCCTCGGCTGCCGGGGTGACGCGCCGTTGGCCGGCACCTTGGGTGCCGGTCGCTCCTTCACTCGGATCGTCCGGCACGTTCCTGCCGGTGAAAGGAAGCGCTCCACCATGGCTACGGTCACCTACGCGAAGGCGTCCCGGATCTACCCGGGCACCGATCGCCCCGCGGTCAACAAGCTCGACCTCCAGATCGGCGACGGAGAGTTCCTCGTCCTGGTCGGCCCGTCGGGTTGCGGCAAGTCCACCAGCCTCCGGATGCTCGCCGGCCTGGAGGACGTCGACGACGGCGCCATCTACATCGACGACCGGGACGTCACCCACCTGCCGCCGAAGGCCCGCGACATCGCGATGGTCTTCCAGAACTACGCCCTCTACCCGCACATGACGGTGTACGAGAACATGGCGTTCGCGCTCAAGCTGCGCAAGACCTCGAAGTCGGAGATCGACCGGCGGGTCAAGGAAGCCGCCGCGCTGCTTCAGCTGGAGGACTTCCTCAACCGCAAGCCGAAGGCGCTCTCCGGCGGTCAGCGCCAGCGGGTCGCCATGGGCCGCGCGATCGTCCGCGAGCCGCAGGTCTTCCTGATGGACGAGCCGCTGTCGAACCTCGACGCCAAGCTGCGGGTGCAGACCCGTACGCAGATCGCCTCGCTCCAGGCCAAGCTCGGCGTCACCACCGTCTACGTCACCCACGACCAGGTCGAGGCCATGACCATGGGTCACCGGGTCGCGGTCATGCTCGACGGCGTGCTCCAGCAGGTGGACACCCCGCGGGCGCTCTACGACACCCCGGCCAACGTCTTCGTCGCCGGTTTCATGGGCTCCCCCGCCATGAACATCAAGACCGTGCCGCTGACCGAGCAGGGCGCCGAGTTCGCCGAGATGCACGTGCCGCTGACCCGCGAGCAGGTCGAGGCGGCCCGCGCCGAGGGCGGCGACGGCAAGGTGACCGTCGGCTTCCGGCCGGAGGACTGCGACCTGGTCAGCCCGAGCGAGGGCGGCATGCCGGTCGTGGTCGAGCTGGTCGAGGACCTGGGCTCCGACGCCAACGTCTACGGCCACGCCGCGCTCGGCGGCAACTCCGAGCGCTTCGTCGTCCGTACCGACCGGCGCAGCATGCCGAACATGGGCGACACCGTGTTCGTCAAGCCGCGCCAGGGCCGCAACCACGTCTTCAACGCCGCCACCGGCAACCGGATCTGACGTACGCAGGAAAAGGGGCGGCCCGCCACGGCGGACCGCCCCTTTTCGTGTCTGCTGCGGGGGTTACGCCTCGACGGAGCGGCGGCGGGCGACCTCGGCGAGGGTGACCGCGGCGGCGACGCTGGCGTTGAGCGACTCGACGTCCGAGACCATCGGGATGCTCACGGTCAGGTCGCAGGTCTCGCCGACCAGCCGGGACAGCCCGCGCCCCTCCGAACCGACCACCACGACCAGCGGGCCGACTGCGGCCTCCAGGTCGTACAGGTCGGTTTGGCCGTCGGCGTCCAGCCCGACCACGACGAAGCCGGCGTCCTTGCACGCCTTCAGCGACCGGGTCAGGTTGGTGACCTGGGCGACCGGCACCCGCGCGGCCGCGCCGGCACTGGTCCGCCAGGCGGTCGCGGTGATCCCGGCGGCCCGCCGCTCCGGGACGAAGACGCCCTGCGCGCCGAACGCGGCGGCGGACCGGATCACCGCGCCGAGGTTGCGCGGGTCGGTGACCCCGTCCAGCGCGACCAGCAGCGGGGCGGCCTGCTCCAGCGCGGCCGCCATCAGGTCCTCGAACGGCTCGTACGCGAACGGAGGCACCTGGAGGCCGACCCCCTGGTGCAGCACCCCGCCGGTCATCCGGTCCAGCTCGGCCCGGCTGACCTCCAGGATCGCGATGCCCCGGTCGGCGGCGGTCCGGACGATCTCCTTGACCCGGTCGTCGACGTCGATGCCCTGGGCGGTGTAGAGGGCGGTCGCCGGCACCTGGGCGCGCAGCGACTCCAGCACCGGGTTCCGGCCGACCAGCAGCTCCGGGCTGTCCTTGGCCGGGTTGGCCTTACGTCCCGGGGCGACCCGGGGGCCACCCCGGCCGGCGGGCTTGCCCTTGCCGCCCTTCATCGGGACGCCGGCCCGGGTGCCCTTGCCCCAGGTGGTGTCCTTGGTGCCCGGCTGGCCGATCTTGGGGGCGCGCCCCTCCTCGGCCGCCGCGCGGCGCTCCTTCTCCTGCTTCCAGGCGGTCCGCTGGGGCAGCTTCTCGGTGCCCGAGTACGCCTTGTGCCAGGGCCGCTCGTCCGCGGGCAGGGTGCGGCCCCGGCCGGCGAGCGAGTCCTTGTTCTTGCCGCCGGTGCCCTTCGGGGCGCCCGCCTTCGGCGTCAGTCGCCGGCCACGGCGCTGCGAGTTGCCGGCCATCTAGTCCTGCTCTCCAATAGTCCAACGGGGGCCCTGGGGGGTGTCCTCGACCACCACGCCGGCCTGCTTGAGCTGGTCGCGTACGGCGTCGGCGGCGGCCCAGTCCTTGCGGCTGCGGGCCTGGGCGCGCTGCTCCAGGGCGAGCGCGATCAGGGAGTCCACCACGCCGCGCAGGTCGCTCGCGCGGCCGCCGCCGGTCCAGGCCGGGTCCAGGGGGTCGACGCCGAGGATATCCAGCATCGCCCGGGCGGCGGCCAGCGTGGTGCGGACGGTCACATCGTCGCCCGCCGACAGCGCGGTGTTGCCGTCCCGGACCACCTCGTGCAGCACGGCTAGGGCGGCCGAGGTGTTGAGATCGTCATCCATCGCCGCGACGAAGCCGGCCGGCAGCTCGCCCGGCTGGCCGGCGCCGAGCCGCTCGGCGGCCCGCTGGACGAAACCCTCGATCCGCCGGTAGGCGACGGCCGCCTCGCGCAGCGCGTCCTCCGAGTAGTCGATGCGGGACCGGTAGTGCGCGGCGGCGTAGTAGTAACGCAGCTCCACCGGGCGCACCCCGAGGGACGCCACGTAGTCGAGGTCGAGGGTGTTGCCCAGCGACTTGCCCATCTTGGTGCCGCCGATGCCGAGCAGGCCGTGGTGCACCCAGTAGCGGGCGAACGGCAGGTCCGCCGCCTGGGACTGGGCGATCTCGTTCTCGTGGTGCGGGAAGATCAGGTCGAGCCCGCCGCCGTGGATGTCGAACTCGGCGCCCAGGTAGCGCCAGCACATCGCGGAGCACTCGATGTGCCAGCCGGGCCGACCCCGGCCCCACGGCGACGGCCAGTAGGCGTCCGCCGGCTCGTCCGGCTTAACGCCCTTCCAGAGCGCGAAGTCGCGCGGGTCGCGCTTGCCCCGCTCCGGGGCGTCACCGGCGGACTGCATGTCCTCCGGCGACTGGCCCGACAGCGACCCGTACGCCGGCCAGGAGGCCACGTCGAAGTAGACGTCGCCGGAGCCGTCGGTGGCCGGGTAGGCGTGGCCGGTCTCGATCAGTCGCGCGATGAGCTGGTGCATCTCCGGGATGTGCCCGGTGGCGCGCGGCTCGTAGGTCGGCGGCAGCACGTTCAGGGCCCGGTACGACGCGACCAGGATCTCCTCGTTGGCGTACGCGATCGACCAGAACGGTCGACCCTGCTCCATCGCCCTGACCAGGATCTTGTCGTCGATATCGGTCAGGTTGCGGATGAAGGTGACCTCGAACCCGGACGCGGTCAGCCAGCGGCGCAGCACGTCGTAGTTGACGCCGGAGCGAAGGTGGCCGATGTGCGGCGGGGCCTGCAGGGTGAGACCACACAGGTAGACCCCCACCTTGCCGGCTTCCCGCGGGACGAAGTCCCGCACCGATCGGGTGGCGGTGTCATACAGGCGTAGTGTCACCGTACAAGGGTAGCCGTCCGCGCATTTCCGGGTTGCCGGGAGCCGGGTCGTACGCTGCGTGCTGTGGACACCGCGGCGCGCGTACCGGAGACGGCCCAGACCCTGGACCGGGGGCTGCGCCTGCTGCACCTGGTCGCGGACGCGCCCGGCGGGCTGACCGTCACCGAGGCGGCCAACCGGCTCGGCATCGGGCGCGCGGCGGTCTACCGGCTGGTCGGCGCGCTGACCGGGCACGGCATGCTGCGCCGGGACGGCGAGGGCCGGCTGCGCCTCGGCGCCGGGGTGCTGCACCTGGCCCGTCGGGCCCAGCCGCTGCTGGCCGAGGGGGCGCTGCCGGCGCTGCGCCGACTGGCCGAGCAGGCCGGCGCGACGGCCCACCTGACGGTGGTGGAGGGCGGGGAGGGCGTGGCGCTCGCGGTGGTCGAGCCGAGCTGGACGTCGTTCCACGTGGCGTACCGGACGGGCTCCCGGCACCCGCTGGAGCGGGGTGCGGCCGGCCGGGCCATCCTCGCCGGGCGGGCGGGCGCCGCCGCGCCGGTGAGCACCAGCGGCGAGTTGCAGTCCGGGGCGTACGGGGTGGCCGCGCCGGTGCTGGGGGTGCCCGGGCTGGAGGCGAGCGTCGGCGTGGTGTCGCTGACCCCGCTCGACGTCGACGTGGTCGGGCGGCAGGTCTCCGCCGCCGCCGAGGCGGTCGCCACCGCGCTGTCGTGACCTTCAGATTCTCTCGTTGAGGGACGTGGCAGCCATCCCACAACACGGGAGCGTTTCGCCAGACAAGCGTCCGGAATAGACCACAATCAGGCATTCGCCGAGGTGAGTGCGGTCAGCGCGGCGGGCAGTTCGGCCAGGGTGGACACCTCGGCGTCAGGGACCAGGCCGGACGGGCGGGGCAGCCGCCCCCGGTTCAGCCAGACCGCCCGCAGGCCGGCCCGCTGCGCCGCCGCCACGTCGTGCTCCGGGGAGTCCCCCACGTGGACGATCCGCTCGGCGGGCAGGCCGGCCGCCACGACCACCGCGGCGTAGAACTCGAGCGCCGGCTTCTTCGGCAGGCCGTTCTCGTGCGCGTACAGCTCGAAGGCGAACTGCCCGGCGAGGCCGCAGCGTTCGGCGCGGCTGTTGCCGTTGGTGGCGAAGCCGAGCAGGTGGTGCGGGCGCAGTGCGGCGAGCGCCGGCACCGCGTCCGGGAACGGCCTGCTCAGCTCGTACCGGCGGGCGAAGAAGAGCGCCGCCAACTCGTCCAGGTGGTCGTCGAGCCCGGCCCGGGCCAGCGAGCGGGCCAGCGCGGTGCGCCGGATCTCCTGCACCGGCGCGGCGCTCAGCGCGCCGAACACCTCACCCCAGTCCGACTCCAGGTCCGCGAGCGACACCCCGGCCGCGGCCGGGGTCCGGCGTCGCATCTCCTCGAGTACGCACGCCAGCGCACCGGTGACCGCCGGGCGGAGGTCGATCAGCGTCTCGTCGGCGTCGAAGACGACAGCGGTCGACATGCGGCCAAGCCTCTCAGTCGCGGCCGGTCGCCGTGGCCCCGCCGGCGTCAGCGTTCGGCCGTCAGGACCGGCTCGGCCGGGGCGGACGCGACCGCCTCGGGCGCACTGCGCAGCTCGTCGAGCCGGACCAGAGCGACCCCGGCCACGATCAGCACGCCACCGAGCAGCTGGACCCCGGCCGGCAGCTCGCCCAGCACCAGCCAGGCGATCAGCACCGCGAACATCACCTCGGTCAGCCCGACGAAGGAGGAGAGCCGCGCCCCGAGGATCCGGGCCCCGGCCACCCCGGTCAGGTACGCGACCACCGCGGCGATCAGCGACAGCCCGGCGATCGGCACCAGCCAGCTCATCCGGTGCCCGGAGAAGGTGACGTCGGCGGTGCCGGCGTGCAGCGGGAGCACCCCGACCACGCCGAGCAGGAGCAGTACGAGCGCGCCGACGGCCATTCCGCCGCTCGCCATCACCACGGACGGCAGCTCGGCGTCGACCCGGCCGGCGATGACGAAGTAGCCGGCCAGCCCGACCCCGGCGCCGAGCCCCCAGAGCACCCCGACCGGGTCGAGCCGGCCGGCCCCGGTCAGGTCGAGCACGAGGACCAGCCCGGCCAGCGCGGTGAGCGACCCGACGACGGTGAGCAGCCGGGGCCGCTGGCCGTGGACCAGCCACATCCAGCCGACCACCAGCACGATGCCGAGGTACTCCAGCAGCAGCGCGACGCCGACCGGCAGGTAGCGGACCGCGTTGAAGAAGCACGCCTGGGCCAGGGCCACCCCGAGCAGCCCGAAGACCACGACGGTGCCGGCGTTGCGGCGGAGCACCGGCCCCCGCCCGCGCAGCGCCAGCAGGGCCGGCACGGCCAGCACCAGCGCGGCGATGCCGACCCGGGCCAGCACCACCGCCTCGGCGGACCACTCGCCGGTGATCAGCGGGCGGGCGAAGGTGCCCGAGGTGGCGAAGGTGAGCGCGGAGAGCAGGGCGAGGCCGAGACCGACACCGGGCCGTTCACGCATCGACAACTCCTTGGTCCGGGGCGACCCGTCATGAGTCAAACGAGGTTATGCTGATGACGCTAGGCCGGCACCCTGACAGGAGTCAAGTTGCTTTTCGCTCATGACACCGAGTGCGCCCTGACCGCCGTCGCAGCGCTGGTCAACACTGCCGACCCGGGCCAGGAGGGGCTGCCCGACGTGGCCGCCCTCGACGAGTTCTTCACGGCGCACGCGTGGACCGGCCGGCACGAACACACCGAGGCCGAGCTGCGCCAGGTCCGCGCCCTGCGACCCCGGCTGCGCCGGCTCTGGCACGCCGACACCGACGAGGTGGTGACCATCGTCAACGGGCTGCTCCGCGAGTCGCACGCGCTGCCGCAGCTCATCCGGCACGACGACGAGCCGTACCACCTGCACGCCGTGCCCCGGGACGCACCGCTGGCGACCCGGATGGCGGTCGAGGCGGCCATGGCGCTGGCCGACCTGGTCCGGATGGACGAACTGAGCCGGCTACGCATCTGCGACCACCCGGACTGCGACAACGTCCTGGTCGACCTCTCCAGGAACCGGTCCCGCCGGTTCTGCGACGCCGGCTGCGGCAACCGCGCCGCGGTCACCGCGTACCGCGCCCGCCGGGCGGCCGCCCAGGCCTGACCCGGCCCACCACTGCGGCGGCGACACGACGCCGGCACCCCGGTGAGCGCTGATCCACTCGCTGCGGCAGGTCGGGCCGTCCCGGGCAGGGGAAGGCATGGGTTGCCGCAGCCGGAGTGGATCAAGCCGCCGACACGGCGAGGTCCGTCAGGGGTGGGTCATCCGGAGCAGGTCGAGGGCCTCGTCGAGCTGCGCCTCGCTGAGCGTGCCGGAGGCGACGTGCCCTCGGGAGATCACCACCTCGCGGATGGAGACCTGCTTGGCCAGCGCCTCCTTGGCGATCGAGGCGGCCTCGTCGTACCCGAGGTGGCGGTTGAGCGGGGTGACGATCGACGGCGACCCCTCCGCGTACGCCAGGCAGACCTCGGCGTCCGCGACCAGGCCGACCACCAGGCGGTCGGCGAAGATCCGGCTCGACGCGGACATCAGCTTGATCGACTCCAGCAGGTTGCGGCCCATCACCGGGAGCATCACGTTCAGCTCGAAGTCGCCCTGGGTGCCGGCGAACGCCACGGCGGCGTCGTTGCCGATCACCTGCGCGCAGACCTGCCGCATCGCCTCGGCGACCACCGGGTTCACCTTGCCCGGCATGATCGACGAGCCGGGCTGGAGGTCGGGGATGCGCAGCTCCCGCAGGCCGGCGCGCGGGCCGGAGCCCATCCAGCGGATGTCGTTGGCCATCTTGTACAGGCCGACCGCGATGGTCCGAAGCTGGCCGGAGGTCTCCACCAGCGCGTCCCGGGCGCCCTGCGCCTCGAAGTGGTTGCGCGCCTCGGTCAACGGCAGGCCGGTCGAGTCCCGCAGCTTCTCGATCACCTTCGCCGCGAAGCCGAACGGGGTGTTGATGCCGGTGCCCACCGCCGTGCCGCCGAGCGGCAACTCGGCCAGCCGGGGCAGCGCCGCCTCCAGCCGCTCGACGCCGTAGCGGACCTGGGCGGCGTACCCGCCGAACTCCTGCCCCAGGGTGACCGGGGTGGCGTCCATCAGGTGGGTACGCCCGGCCTTGACCACGGTGGAGAACTCCTCCGCCTTCTCCTCCAACGCGCCCGCCAGGTGCTTCAGCGAGGGGATCAGGTCCTCCACCACGAACTGGGTGGCGGCCAGGTGGATCGACGACGGGAAGACGTCGTTGCTGGACTGCGAGGCGTTGACGTCGTCGTTCGGGTGGACGCCGCGGCCCAGCTCGCGGCTGGCCAGGGTGGCGATCACCTCGTTCGTGTTCATGTTGGACGACGTGCCGGAGCCGGTCTGGAACACGTCCACCGGGAACTGGTCGTCGTACCCGCCGTCGGCGACGTGCGCGGCGGCGGTGGCGATCGCCTCGGCCACGTCCGCCCCGATCACGCCCAGCTCGCCGTTCACCTGGGCGGCCGCCCCCTTGATCTGCGCCAGGGCCTTGATCTGAGCCGGTTCGATGCCCCGCCCGGAGATCGGGAAGTTCTGCACCGCGCGCTGCGTCTGCGCCCGCCACAGCGCCTCGGCGGGCACCTCCACCTCGCCCATCGAGTCGCGTTCGATCCGGTAACCGGTCGCCTCTGGAGTCGTCACGCGTACCATCCTGCCGCGCTGGTCGCCGGCCCGCAGGGAAAGCAGCTCCCGGCCAGCACCGCTCAGGCCAACTCAGCCAGCAGCTCCTCGGTCCACTGCTGATCGGGGGCCTCGACCTGCCGGAACAGGGTCAACGCCCGGCTGGCGTAGGTGCGGGCCTGACGCGGGTCGGTGCCGCGCAGGCAGCGGGCCATCCCGTCGAGCGCCCGGGCCTGCTCGTACCGGGCACTCAACCGGGTGGCGTCCTCCAGCACTCGACGGTGCAGGTCCAGGGCGCTGGTCACGTCCCCGTGCTCGAAAATTGCCCGGGCCAGCAGGTTCCGCGAAGCGCACTGCCCGATCCGGTCCCCGGCCTGGCTCATCGTCACCAGCGCCTCGCGATGCAGGGCCGCGGCCCGGTCCGGGAAGCCCTCCCGTCGGACCAGGACGCCGAGTTCGTTGAGCACCTCCCCCTCGCCGACCCGGTTGCCCGTCTTCCGCTTGAGGTACAACGCCGACCGGAGCAGCCGGCGGGCCGGACCCACCTCGCCCAGCCGGTGTCGGGCGATGCCCAGGTTCGCGACCGCGTGCGCCAGCTGCCGGGGGTCCTCGGACTGCCGGGACAGCAGGAGAAGTTTCCGGCCGGCACGGCGGGCCTCCTCGTAGCGACCACAGCCGAGCAGCGCGAAGCAGATGTTGTTGAGCAGGTTCACCGCCTCGTGCAGTTCGTCCGGCCGCTTCATCAGTGCCAGGGCGGCGTCGAACATCTCCATGCTCCGCCGGTAGTCGCCGTTCGCCGCGTAGGAGGCGCCGAGATTCCACAGCGTGCTGCGCACCTCCCGGTGCAGCCCGAGCCGGCGACGCAGGTCAAGCGCCACCTCCATCAGCCGGATCGCCTCGGGAAAGCGAGCCAGGCGGTAGTACGCCGAGGAGAGGTAGTTCAGCATCACGGCCACTGCGGCCTGATCGCCGAGCTGCTCGGCGGCCCGCAGACCGATCGTGTGCGTCTCGATCAGCTCGTCCAGGTGCCCACCGTCGAAGTTGGGCCGCCAGCAGGCCCGCGCCAGTTGCCAGCAGTGCCGGGGGAAGCCCTCGGTCTCGGCCAGCTGCACGAGGGCGGTGAGCGCCGCGTGGTTCTCCTCGAACCAGTCCATCCCCTGACCGGCGGCCGCCGCGACCAGGTCGGGGCGGGCCGGCGGAGCGGCGAACCGGAGGGAGTTGCGACTGCCCGCCGACTCGATCGTCCAGGCGATCGCGACGGCGACGTGCAGATGGTGGTCCAGCAACCGTTCGAAGGCCGCACGATGCTCGGCCGCCTGCTCCGGATCGGCCAGCAGTTCGCGGGCGTACTCCCGGATCAGGTCGTGCAGCCGGTACCGGCCCGGCTCCAGTTCTTCGGCCAGATGCGCGTCGACCAACTCGTCGAGCACGTCCTGCGCCTCGGGCGCGGACGACTCCGCGAGGGCGGCCGCCACCCAATTGTCGAACCGTACGCCCGGGTGCAGGCCGACGAGCCGGAACAGCCGCTGCGCGCGCGGCGACACCTGGGCGTACGACAGGGCGAAGGCCCGGCCGACCGAGCGTTCCCCGGCCGACAGCTCGGTCAGCCAGTCCCGGCCCGCCAGCCGGTCGGCCAGGTCCCGCACCGCCCACCGGGGCCGGTGGGCGAGCCGAGCGCCGGCCAGCCTGATCGCCAGCGGCAGGTATCCGCAGCGGCGCACCACCTCGGCGGCGGCTTCCGGCTCGTCGGCCACCCGGGCCCCGCCGGCCACCCGTCCCAGCAGCTCGATCGCCTCGTCGGCGTCCAGCACCGGCAGCGACGACGGTCGCCCCCCGTCCAGTCCGACCAGCCGCCGCCGGCTGGTGATGAGGACCAGGCAGTCCGGGCCGTTCGGCAGCAGCGGCGCGACCTGGCCCGGGTCCGCCGCGTTGTCGAGCACCACCAGCACCCGCCGTCCGGCCAGCTCACTGCGCCAGAGCGCCAGCCGGTCCTCAAGGTCCACCGGGATTCGTTCCGCCGGCACCCCGAGCTGGCGCAGCAGCGCGGCCGCCGCAGCGGCGGGAGCGAGCGGGGTGCGTTCGCTGTAACCGTGCAGGTCGATGAAGAGCTGCGCGTCGGGGTACCGGGGGGCCAGGGCGCTGGCTACGTGCACGGCCAGAGTCGTCTTGCCGCTGCCGGCCATGCCGTCGATGAGCTGGACGCGGGCCCCGTCCTCCTCGATCTCCTTGACCAGCCGGGCGATGGTCTGCTGCCGTCCGGTGAAGTCGCTGATCGCCCGGGGCAGCGAGCGGACCGGCGCGGCGGAGCGCTGCTCCGGGCCGCCCAACGCCAGATCGCCGGCGAGCACCCGCTGGTGCAGCTCCTGCAACGCCGTGCCGGGCTCGATGCCCAGGTCCTCGGCGTAGATCCGGCGGCCCTCGCGGTAGACAGCGAGGGCGTCGGCCTGCCGGCCGACCGAGGAGAGGGCGAGCATGAGTTGCCCGCGCAGCCGCTCCCGCAACGGATTCCGTTCCACGCTCTCGGTCAGCTCGTCGATCAGGTCGGCCGCCTGGCGCAGCCGCAGCTCGACGTCGACGCACTCCTCCAGCGCGGCGAGCCGCTGCTCGTCGAGGGCCTGCGCCCGGCGACGTACGCTCCGGCTGGTGATTCCGCTCAGCGCGGGCCCGCGCCAGAGCGCCAGTGCGGCGCGGTAGTGCCGGCGCGCCTCGGCGGACTGCCCGGCGGCGACCGCGGCCCGGCCGGCCTCGACCTCGCGGGCGAAGACCTCGACGTCCAGGTCGCTCGGCTCGATCCGGATGCCGTAGCCGACCGGATCCCGAATGATGATCTCCGGGGACAGTCCGAGCACGGCGAGCCGCTGCCGCAGCCGCGACACACAGATCTGGAGCTGGGTCCGGGCGGTGGCCGGGGGCCGCTCCTCCCAGACCGCGTCGATCAGTTCCTCGACGGGCACCACCCGACCGGCCCGCAGCAGCAGCATGGCGAGCACGGTCCGGTCCCGACCTGCGGTGACGGTGGCTTCGCCACTGCCCACCCGCAGGGATCCCAGGATCCCGAACCGCATCTGTCCCCCGCATGCCTTTTGTGCAACTTCCAGCAGCGTAGCTCCCTGGTCACCGATCGCCTCGTCGAGGCGATAGCGATCTGATAGCGGATCGACAGCGCCAGACCCGACACTCGTCCCGGGTTGTCGGTGACGACATCCGACGGGGGCGGTGCGCCCGTCCGGGGGATCCCTCCGGGCGGGCGCACCGATGTCGATGAACGGTCGCCCCGATGCCGGCAGGCCCGGCTCCGACCACCCGAAAGTCGGACGCGCCGTAGCCAATCACTTACTTAAAATCATGGAAGTATCTTCACTCCCTTCGGAGGCTGTCACCTTGCACGTCAACGGGGGTTCTTCCGGCGTGTCCACGGCACGCCCGCGGCGCGTACCGCGCCGGCTGCTCACCACGGGCCTGGCGGCCCTGCTCACCACCACGGGCGCCCTGGCGATCACCGGCCAGCCGGCGTCGGCCGTGCAGAACTACGTCCAGCCCGTCGAGGTGGCCTGGACCGACAACGCCCAGCCCACCCGCTCCTTCTCGGCCGAGGACGGCGCCCTCCCGGTCGGCACCTGGCAGACCGCCGCGGGCGACAAGCACACGTCCCGGGCGTACTTCACCTTCGACCTCACCCCCTACCTGGGCCAGCGGATCATCAGCGCCCGGGCGGTGACCGGCGAGCGGTCGGTCAACAACTGCGACAAGCCGCGCGAGCTCCAGCTCTGGCGAACCGAGAACCCGACCACGGCGCCCACCTGGAAGTCGGCGCCCGCCGCTGTCGAGAAGCTCGCCGACCTCGACGTCCCCGGCCCGCTCTGCCCCGCGACCTACCTGACCGCCCTGGTCACCGACCAGGTGCGGGCGGCGATCGCGGCCAAGCAGGCCAGGGTCACGTTCATGCTGCGGATCGGCGAGCACGAGGACGGCCTCCAGTGGGGCCGGCGGGTGAACACCCTCGGTGTCTCGCTGGAGCACAACCACGCGCCGAACGTCCCCGGCAAGCTCAGCGCCGGCGGCCTCGCCTGCCGCGACGATCTGTTCATCGGCACGACCCGCCCGGAGCTCCAGGCCGAGGTGACCGATCCGGACGTCAACGAGACCGGCGGCGGCGACCAGCTCAGGGCCACGTTCGCC
This sequence comes from Micromonospora sp. NPDC051924, assembly GCF_055586005.1. Classification (NCBI taxonomy): domain Bacteria; kingdom Bacillati; phylum Actinomycetota; class Actinomycetes; order Micromonosporales; family Micromonosporaceae; genus Micromonospora; species Micromonospora sp. NPDC051924. The sequence goes on along the minus strand of NZ_JBVJJA010000062.1, from coordinate 12,053 downwards.
TGGTGGCCGGTGGAGCGGCCCGCCGAGCGGACCGAGTTCGCGTTCTCATACGCGATGCCTTCGGGCTACCGGTTCCGGTACACGGTGCCGGACGGAGTGATGGTGCACGGCGGCACGTACGCGTTCAGCGTCCGCGCCACGGACCAGTACGGCGACACCTCGGACTGGGCGCCGGAGTGCCGGTTCACCGTCGACACCCAGGTCCCGGCGCAGCCCGTCGTCATCTCCACGGACTACCCGGCCGCGCCGTACCAGCCGACGGCCTTCGGGCCGGGCATCCCCGGGAAGTTCACCTTCTCGCCCAACGGCTCGGACGACGTGGTGATGTACCAGTACTCGAGCTGGGACAGCGGCTTCGGCACGGTGCCCGCCGATGGTCCCGACGGAACCGGGGCTCTCACGTACACCCCGAAGAGCCCCGGCTACCACCGGCTCGAGGTGTCCAGCATCGACCGGACCGGCAACCGCTCCGCCACGACCATGTACGAGTTCTACGTCCGGCAGACCGCTCCACGGATCACCGACGGGAACCCGACTGGCGCGATCGGCGAGCCCCGCGAGCTGACCTTCAGTCCGGGCATGGAGAACGTGGTCGAGTACACCTGGCAGCTCAACGACGGGGAGCCGGCGACCGTGCCGGCCGCCGCCGACGGCACCGCGCAGGTGACGATCACGCCCCGCCAGGGCGGCGCCAACAAGGTCACGGTCACCAGCCGTACCGCGGACGACCTGCCCAGCGGCATCGGCGAGTACTACTTCTACCTGGCGAGCACCCCGACCATCTCGTCACCCGACTTCCCGCTGGACGGCGGTGACGGCCCGCTCGCCGGCACACCCGGCACGTTCACCTTCGCCCCCGGCATGCCCGGGGTGACCGAGTACGTCTGGTCGGTCAGCGGCGGCGAGCAGCACACGGTGGCGGCGAAGGAGGACGGCACGGCCACCGTCACGTACACCCCGACCGAGGCCGGCTTCCAGTGGATCGAGGTGTTCAGCCGGACCGCCGAGGGCGACAAGTCGGAGACCGCCTCCGGGTACTTCGTGATCTTCTCGCACGCGCCCGAGGTCAGCTCGACGGACTATCCCGCGTATCAGGAGGCCGGCGGCCCGGGTGTGACCGGTGGGTTCACCTTCCACCCGGCCCGCGACGGCGTCACCGGGTACGTCTACGACTTCGGCGACGGCCCGAGGACGGTCACGGCGGAGGCCGACGGCACCGCCACCGCCAGTTGGACCCCGCAGTCGTACCCGGTGGACACGCGGGGCCTGGTGCGGCTCAAGGTGCGTGAGAAGATCGGCGACATCGTCTCCGACGAGACCGAGTACGCCTTCTACCTCGGCAAGCTGGCCCCGACCGTCACGAGCGAGGACTATCCGTCGAACGGCGGGGGCGCGGGCGGCCCGGGGATCGCGGGCAGCTTCACGCTGACCGCCCACGTCCCGGGAAGCACCGAGTTCGTCTACCGCTTCGGCACGGAGGAGAAGACCGTGCCGGCCGGTGCGGACGGTACGGCCACCATCACCCTCACCCCGACCGAGGTCGGCGACAACTACCTGTACGTCTCCAGCCGGACCGACTCGGGCATCACCTCCGGGGAGGGCGTGTACTGGTTCCCCGTGGCCAACCCGGGCTGACCAACGGTGCAGAAAAGGGGCGCCGGGTGGGATCCCACCCGGCGCCCCTTCCCGCGTACGCGGGACGTCAGCGCCGACCGACGGTGAGCACCGGCTTGGTGACCTCGGCGAAGAAGTCGTTGCCCTTGTCGTCCACCACGATGAACGCCGGGAAGTCCTCCACCTCGATCCTCCAGACCGCCTCCATGCCCAGCTCGGGGTATTCGAGCACCTCGACGTGCTTGATGCAGTCCTGGGCGAGCCGGGCGGCCGGGCCGCCGATCGAGCCGAGGTAGAAGCCGCCGTGCTGCTGGCAGGAGCGGGTGACCTGGGCGGAGCGGTTGCCCTTGGCCAGCATCACCATCGAACCGCCGGCCGCCTGGAACTTCTCCACGTACGCGTCCATCCGGCCGGCGGTGGTCGGGCCGAACGAGCCGGAGGCGTAGCCCTCGGGGGTCTTGGCCGGACCGGCGTAGTAGACGGCGTGGTCGCGGAGGTACTGCGGCATCGGCTCGCCCGCGTCCAGCCGCTCGGCGATCTTGGCGTGCGCGATGTCCCGGGCCACCACGAGCGGACCGGTCAGCGAGAGCCGGGTCTTCACCGGGTACTTGGACAGCTCGGCCCGGATCTCGTCCATCGGCCGGTTGAGGTCGACCCGGACCACCTCGGAGGCGTCCAGGTGGGCGTCGGTGACGTCCGGCAGGTAGCGCGCCGGGTCGGTCTCCAGGCGCTCCAGCCAGACGCCCGACGGGGTGATCTTGGCGACCGCCTGCCGGTCGGCGGAGCAGGAGACGGCGATGGCCACCGGGCAGGAGGCGCCGTGTCGGGGCAGCCGGACCACCCGTACGTCGTGGCAGAAGTAGCGGCCGCCGAACTGCGCGCCGATGCCGAAGTTGCGGGTCAGCTCGAGCACCTCGGCCTCCAGCTCCAGGTCGCGGAAGCCGTGCGCGCTCATCGAGCCGGAGGTGGGCAGGTTGTCCAGGTACTTCGCTGAGGCGTACTTGGCGGTCTTCAGCGCGTACTCGGCGGAGGTGCCGCCGATGACGATGGCCAGGTGGTAGGGCGGGCAGGCTGCGGTGCCGATCAGCCGCAGCTTCTCCTCCAGGAACTGCATCATCCGCGTCGGGTTCAGCAGCGCCTTGGTCTCCTGGTAGAGGTACGACTTGTTGGCCGAGCCGCCACCCTTGGCCATGAAGAGGAACTTGTACGCGTCGGCGTGCCCGTCCGGGTCCTCGGCGTAGAGCTCCACCTGGGCGGGCAGGTTGCTGCCGGTGTTCCGCTCCTCCCACATGGTCAGCGGGGCGAGCTGCGAGTAGCGCAGGTTCAGCCGGGTGTACGCCTGGTAGACCCCGCGCGAGATGGCCTCGGCGTCGGTGCCGTCGGTGAGCACGTGCCGCCCGCGCTTGCCCATCACGATCGCGGTGCCGGTGTCCTGGCACATCGGGAGCACGCCACCGGCGGCGATGTTGGCGTTGCGCAGCAGGTCCAGGGCGACGAAGCGGTCGTTCGGCGAGGCCGCCGGATCATCGATGATCGACCGGAGCTGGGCCAGGTGCGCCGGGCGCAGGTAGTGGGCGATGTCGTGCATCGCCTCGGCGGTCAGCGCGGTCAGCGCGGAGGGCTCCACGGTGAGGAACCGACGGCCACCCGGGCCGTTGACGACGTCGACGCCCTCGTCGGTGACCAGGCGGTACTCGGTCTGGTCGGGACCGGTCGGCAGCAAGGGGGCGTACGAGAAGGCGGCGGCACTGCTCATGACGGTGAAGCCTAGGGCAGAGGCGTCGATCGGTGGCACCCCCGGGGGCGTCCCTGGGACGCCGCTCTCACCCGCCGTGCCGCTCAGCTCAGCAGAGCTCCTTCTTCGGCCCGCAGCTGCCCTGGTCGGAGGGGGGCACATAGGTCCCGCCCGGGTCCGGCGCGGGCACGCCGCCCTCGTCCGCCGGGGGCGGCACGGTGCTGCCGGCGCCCCAGCGGACGTACCCGATCTCCCGTCCCTCGCCGATGATCATGCCGTTCGGGCCGACCGCCAGGGCCTTCGCCGAGGTCCGCAGCACCACCAGCTCCTGACCGGTACGCGGGTCGACCGCGATCAGCCGGGACGGCTTCTCCTCCGCGATCACCGCCGCGTACGGGGTGAGCGCCGCCCCGCTCCTGCCGCCGGCGGCCCGGGTCCACCGGGTCCGGTCGACGGCCAACTCCCGGCCGAGGATCGACTGCTTGTCGGCGCTGCGCACGAGCGCGTACCGGTCGTCGACGGCGAGCAGCTTCTCGCCGTCCGCGCCGACCTGGAGCAGCCGGCCGTCGTACCCGTCGATCACCGCCTCGCGGCCGTCCGGGGCCACCCCGATGAGCACGTTCCGGGCGCCCTGCGGGTCCTGCCGCTGCACGCAGCCGGCGTAGTCCGCGGTCCGCAGGTTCACCCCGGTGCGCCGCCACACCTGCTGGCCGGTGGCCGGGTCGACGGCGGAGATGCTGAAGTAGCAGGTCCCGTCCCGCGAGGTGGCGGTGATCCGGAGCAGCCGGCCGCCGATCACCGCCAGCCGCTCCTCCCGGCCGGGCTGGACGTTCTGCAGCACCCGCCCGGTGGCGGTGTCCACCACGTGTACCCGCCCGTCGACCGGAAAGCCGAGCAGCGGCGGCACGTTCTCCGGCCCGGCGACCCCGCCGTCGATCCGCGGCGCGCCGAGCCGGCGGGTGCCGAGCAGCTCCGGGTTGTCGGCGAGCATCCCGCTGTGCACGCCGGGCAGGAAGGCGGTCCAGAGCGGGCGGGTCCCGCGTGGCTCCCAGGCGCTCAGCGTGCAGTCGGTGGGCGCGGCGCAGCGCACGTCGAGCAGCAGGTTCCGGTACGTCCAGACGGCCACCGCCTGGTCGTCGCGGCGGCGCACCACGCCGGTGGCGGGGTCGAGCAGCTCGTACCCCTTGACCAGGAGCTTGCCCACGGCGACGACCGGGTCCCGGTCGCCGCCCGCGACCGCCGCCCAGTCCGCCTTGTGCTCCCAGAGCTGAGTGCCGGTGGCCAGGCTGCGCGACTCGACCCGGGTCCGCTGCTCGACGATCACGGTGTCGCCGGCGATGGTGACGCTCTTCGGGGTGCCGCCGACCCGCTGCTGCCAGACCACGTCCGGCTCGGAGATCGGCTGGCTCCGGTCGACCCAGTCCCACATGGCTGGGAACGGATTCCACACGCCGGTCGCGGCGAGCACGACCACGGTGATGAGCCCCAGCAGCAACCAGCCGCGTACGCCAAGGCCCTTCACACCGCACACGGTAGCGACGATCACCGCTGCGCCGACCCCCCGAACGGCCGTGTCGCGCGGCTTTCTCGGCCAGGAGTGTTACGAGCCGCCGTGCGCGGCCGAGCGGACCAGCGGGAGCGTGCGGTAGGGGATCTGCTCGGCCAGCGCGATGATCGTGGAGGCGCGGCGGATGCCCTCCGACGAGACGATCTGGTCGATCACCCGCTGAAGGTCGGTGTTCGACCGGGCCACGATGCGGCAGAGCAGGTCGCTGGAGCCGGTGATGGTGTGCGCCTCCAGCACCTCGGGGATCGCCGCCAGGTGCGCGGTCACCGGGTCGTGGCCGTGCCGCTGGCTGATCTCCAGGGTGACGAAGCTGGTCACCCCGAAGCCGATGGCGGCCGGGGAGATGTCCGGGCCGAACCCGCCGATCACCCCCCGGTCGACCAGCTTGTCGAGCCGGGCCTGGACGGTGCCCCGGGCCACCCCGAGCCGGCGGGAGCACTCCAGCACCCCGATCCGCGGCTCCTCGGCGAGCAATGTGAGGAGTCGCGCATCCAGCTCATCGAGCTGTACATCCTGACCAGCACTCATGGGTCTTCACCTTACCGATTGCACAACCTGACCAGCATTTCCGCCAACTCTTGCTCAACTATCCACGCCCCAGCGATCCTCGCCACATCAGCAACCAACGGCGGCCCACGAGGCCGGCCGGTACGCAAGGGAGGCCACCATGACCCAGGCGATCGACCGACCCCAGTCGACCGAGGAGGTCGACGCCGACGCTCTCATCGGCGCCGTCGACCACGACATCACCCGGGACCCGTTCCCGGTCAAGGGCCTCGACCATGTGCACTTCCTGGTCGGCAACGCCAAGCAGGCGGCCCACTACTACTCCACCGCGTTCGGCATGACCTGCGTGGCGTACCGGGGTCCGGAGCAGGGCTACCGGGACCACGCCCAGTACGTGCTGACCAGCGGCTCCGCCCGGTTCGTGCTGACCGGCGCGGTCCGCCCGGACGCCGAGGGCGCCGAGCACGTGGCCCGGCACAGCGACGGCGTCTCGGACATCGCCCTGGAGGTGCCGGACGTGGACGCCGCGTACGCGCACGCCACCGCGCAGGGCGCGACCGGCCTGGTCGAGCCGCACGACGTCAGCGACGAGCACGGCACCGTCCGGATGGCCGCCATCGCCACGTACGGCGACACCCGGCACACCCTGGTCGACCGGTCCCGCTACTCCGGGCCGTTCCTGCCCGGCTTCGTGGCCCGCGGCCCGATCGTGGACCGGCAGCCGATGATCGACGCCGGCATCCAGCCGAAGCGCTTCTTCCAGGCTGTCGACCACGTGGTCGGCAACGTGGAGCTGGGCCGGATGGACGAGTGGGTCGAGTTCTACAAGCGGGTCATGGGCTTCACCAACATGGCCGAGTTCATCGGCGACGACATCGCCACCGACTATTCCGCGCTGATGAGCAAGGTGGTCGCGAACGGCACCCGCAAGGTGAAGTTCCCGCTCAACGAGCCGGCCATCGCCCGCAAGAAGTCGCAGATCGACGAGTACCTGGAGTTCTACCAGGGCGCCGGCGCGCAGCACATCGCCGTCGCCACCAACGACATCCTGGCCAGCGTCGACGCCATGCGCGCGGCCGGCGTCGAGTTCCTGGACACCCCGGACTCGTACTACGAGGACCCGGAGCTGCGCGCCCGGATCGGCCAGGTGCGGGTGCCGATCGAGGAGCTGCAGTCCCGCAAGATCCTGGTCGACCGGGACGAGGACGGCTACCTGCTGCAGATCTTCACCAAGCCGGTGCAGGACCGTCCGACCGTCTTCTTCGAGCTGATCGAGCGGCACGGTTCCCTCGGCTTCGGCAAGGGCAACTTCAAGGCCCTGTTCGAGGCCATCGAACGGGAGCAGGAGAAGCGCGGCAACCTGTAACACTGTCCGCGTGACCCAGCCTCCCTCGAGCACTCCGCCGCCGCCCGCCGGGCCCCCGCCCGCGGGCGGCGGCTTCGCGCCGCCGTCCGGGCCGTACCTGCCGCCCGCGCAGCACACCCCGCCGACGTACGCCGGCCTGCCGAGCTACCCGCCGCCGGGGTACGCCCCGCACCCCGGGTTCGTCCCTTCGACGCTGGCCCCGAACGGCCAACCCCTGGCCGGCTTCGGCGAGCGGCTGGTGGCCTGGCTGATCGACATCCTGGTCGCCACCGCGGTGGCGACGGTGCTCTTCGCGCCGGTCTTCGTCTGGCTGGTCGTCCGGACGATCGACCAGATGCCGGCACCCGGCCCGGACGGGACCGTGGCCGAGCCCGACCCGTCGGTGTTCTTCACCGACCTGTTCCTGCCGGTGCTCCTCGCCGAGCTGGGGATCTTCGCGCTCCTGCTGGTCTTCTACTGGCTCTACCACGTCGAGTACGCGCGCCGGACCGGTCAGACGCTGGGCAAGAAGGTGATGAAGCTCCGCATCGTCCCGCTCGATCCGGCCACCCCGCTCACCCGGGGCGTCCTCGGCAAGCGGTACCTGGTGGAGTTCGTCGCCGGCTCGCTGGTGCCCTTCCTCAACTACGTCGACGGGTTCTGGCAGCTCTGGGACAAGCCCTGGCAGCAGTGCCTGCACGACAAGGCCGCCGGCACGGTCGTCGTTAAGGTTGCACCGTGAGCGTGAGGTGCAGCGAGGCACGGCCGTGAGCGTGCAACCCGGTTGGTACGTCGATCCCGCCGACCCCGACACCCGGCGATACTGGGACGGGGAGGGGTGGGTCGGCGCGCCCATTCCGGTCGACGCCACTCCCCCCGAGGGCCCGCCGCCGCCCGAGCCGGTCCCGGTCGCCACGCCGGCACCGGTCGGTCCAGGGGCACACCCGGGTCAGCCGGGTCCCGGGCCCCAACCGGGTCACCCCGGCGCCGGCCCGTACCCGGGACAGCCGGGACGGTGGCCGGGCCCGGAGCAAGGGCCGGGCCAGCCGACCGGGCCGGGGCAGTGGCCGGGCCAGCCGGCGGGCGCCGGGCAGCCGACCGGGGCGTACCCGGCCTGGCCGGGGCGCCCACCCCTGCCGCAGCCGCACGGACTGCCGCTCGCCTCGTACGGCGCCCGGCTGGTCGCCCGCCTGATCGACTTCGGCGTGGTGTTCCTGCTCAACGTCGCGGTGAACGGCTGGTTCATCTGGCGGTACTTCGAAGAGGTCGCGCCCTACCTGCGGGAGTCGTTCCGCCGGGCGCTGAGCGGCAACAGCTCGACCGAGGGGCTCCCCCAGCCCGGCGACCAGGCCGGCGGCCTCCAGATCGTCATCCTGCTGATCGCCACCGCGCTCTGGTTCGCGTACGAGGTGCCCTCGATGGCGGCCCGCGGGCAGACCTTCGGCAAGCGGCTGGTCGGCATCCGCGCGCTGCCGGTCGAGGCCGACCAGCCGCTCGGCTTCGGCCGGGCGACCCGGCGTTGGACCACCCTCGGGCTGCCCACCATGCTCTGGTACTGCTGCGGCTTCGGCCTGCTGCTCCAGCTCGTCGACGCGGTTTCCGTGCTCTTCGACCAGCCGCTGCGCCAGGCACTGCACGACAAGCGCGCGCAGACCGTGGTGGTCCAGCTCCCCCGCACCAGGCCCGACACCCGTACCACCCCGCGCGACCGCGCCAACCCCCCGGGAGACACCCCATGACCGACACCGGACGTCACCAGCCTCCGCTGCGGCTGACCCGCGCCGACCTGGACGCGCTGCCCAACTACGTGCCCGGACGCAGCCCCGCCGACCTGGCCCGCGAGCTGGGCCTGCCCGAGGCGATCAAGCTGGCCAGCAACGAGGTGCCGTACGGCCCGCTGCCGGGCGTCGTGGAGGCGGTCGCCGAGGCGGTCGCCGGCTCGCACCGCTACCCGGACATGGGCGTGGTGGCGCTGCGCCAGGCCCTCGCCGAGCGGTACGGCGTCGACGCCGACCGGATCGCCACCGGCTGCGGGTCGGTGGCGCTGGCCGAGCACCTGGTCCGGGCCACCTGCCTGCCCGGCGACGAGCTGCTCTACTCGTGGCGGTCGTTCGAGGCGTACCCGATCATCGCGGCGACCAGCGGCGCGACCAGCGTGCGGGTGCCGAACGACGCCGGCCACGGGCACGACCTGACCTCGATGGCGGCGGCGGTGACCGACCGGACCCGGATGATCCTGGTCTGCAACCCGAACAACCCCACCGGCACCGCGGTCCGCAAGGCGGAGCTGGACCGCTTCCTCGACGCGGTGCCGGACGACGTGCTCGTGGTGATCGACGAGGCGTACCGGGAGTTCGTCACCGACCCGGAGGTGCCGGACGGCCTCAGCTACCTGGACCGGCCGAACGTGGCGGTGCTGCGCACCCTGTCCAAGGCGTGGGGGCTGGCCGGCCTGCGGATCGGCTGGCTGGTGGCCGAGCCGAGCGTGGCGGCCGCCGTGCGCAAGGTCGTCACGCCCTTCTCCACCAGCACGGCCGCCCAGGCCGGTGCGCTCGCCGCGCTCGCCCAGGCCGACGAGGTCGAGCGCCGGTGCGCGCTGGTCGTCGCCGAGCGGGACCGGGTCACCGAGGCACTGCGCAAGTTCGTCCCGGACGTGCCGTCCAGCCAGGCCAACTTCGTCTGGCTGCCGCTCGGCGACCGGGCGGTCGAGTTCGGCAAGGCGTGCGAGGCGCGCGGCGTCATCGTCCGGCCGTTCCCCGGCGACGGGGTGCGGGTCACCATCGGCACGCCGGCCGAGAACGACGCCTTCCTGGCCGCCGCCGAGGCCGCGCTCGCCTGAGCCGTTCCGGCTGCTCGCCGCGGCTCAGGTCGCGGCGAGCAGCACGGGCTCGGCCATCAGGAAGTACGCCTGATCGTCGTCGTCCGGCACGGCCCGCTCGCGGGCCCGCTCCACGGCGACGTAGCCGCCCGTCGCGTACGCCCGGCCGGGCTGCCAGCCGATCCCGTCCTGGCCGATGTTCATGGCGAAGCGGGACCGCTCGGCGCCGGTCGCCGGGTCGAGGGTGACCAGGTCCTTCTGCTCGGTCAGCAGGTGGATCCGGCCCGGCTCGACCGCGATGATCCGGACCGGCCCGAGGTCGGCCCGCCGCCACAGCTCCTCGCCGGTACGGGCGGACCGGCCGGTCACCACCCCGGCCGAGGTACCGACGACCCGCTCGCCGTCGAGCTGGGCGTCCGTGCCGTCGAGGGCGGGCGCGGCCACCGGCGCACCGGAGCCCACCAGCCAGCCCCGGCCGCTGTCGTCGCCGGGGCCGGAGATACGCAGGCCCCGGCAGCCGGAGTGCCCCTGCCGGCAACCGACCGGCGTCACCACGAACTCCTCCGGGGCGTCCGGCGGGCGCCAGCGGGTGCGGACCGCGCCGGTGGCGGCGTCCCGGAACTCGACCGCCTCCGGCCCGGCGCAGGCGTCCAACCCGAGCACCTCACCGGCGGCGGTGGTGCCCGCGGCACCGAGGCAGCCCCGCTCCCGGTCGACCCGCCAGAGCCGGCGGCCGTCGGTCAGGTCGTACCCGTCGAGCCGGCCGGCGCCCGCCGCGACCAGCACGGCCCGGCCCGCGGCGGTGCGAGCGACGTGCAGTCCGGCCGGTTCCCAGACCGTCGCGGCGTAGGTGCGGCGCGGCTTCGGGAGTGCGCCGGGTTCCGGCCCGTCCGCCCGCCAGGCCACCCGGCCGGTATGTGCGTCCAGCGCCACCAGCTTCCCGTCCGACCAGCGGCTGACCACGGTGGTGCCCTCGGCGAGCACCCCGTCGAGCTTCGCGGGCCAGCGCCGGTACGACCAGAACGGGGTCACCCGGTACCGCCGGTCGACCGGCTGGTCGGCGTACACCTGGCGGGCGCCGGCGTAGACGCGGAGCCGGCCGTCGACGACCAGCGGGGCCACCGGCAGCCGGCCGATCACCCGGGGCCCGGGGTTCGGCGCCGCCGGGTACGCGCCGCGGGCGACTGTGCTGACCTCGGCCGGCGCGAGCACCCGGTGGACCACGACGGCCGCCGCCGCGACGGCGAGCACCGCCGCGAGCGCCACCACCATTCGCCGCCGCCCCTCGGGCAACCCCATCCCACACCTCCGCCCGGCACCCTATCGACCGGCAACGCCACCTTGCAGCGCGGCGTCAGACGCGCCGAGGTGGCGTTGCCGGAGGCGGGCTCTCGGTCGCAGCGCGGCGTCAGACGCGCCGAGGTGGCGTTGCCGGAGGCGGGCTGGGGCTTGCTAGGCGGCCTCGGCGGAGCGGGTGGGCGTGACCGCCGCGGCCAGGTCGGCGAGGTCGCGCCGGAGGGCGCCCTCGACCGCCCGGGCGGCCAGGCCGCCGAGGATGAGGGCCAGCATCCGGCCGTACGGGGCGGTCGGCGCCGCCTGCTGCTCGACGGTGACCTCGGTGCAGCCACGTCGGCGGCGTTCGACGGTCCGCAGTCGCCAGGTGATCCGGTAGTCCGCCCCGGCGCCCCGCGAGCTGAGCACCAACCGCGTCGGGGCGACCGCCTCGACCACCACGAACTCCTCCGGCTCCGCGGCGCCGTCCGGCCGGACCCGGGTCTCGCACCAGGCCGTGCCGGGGCCGAAGGAACCGGGGGTGAGCACGTCGACCGCGCCGACGGCGGAGAGCCACTCGGCCCGCGCGGGAAGGTCGGTGAGAAGCCGCCACACGTCGACGTCCTGCGCTTCGATGAATGCGGTAACCGCCACCGTCGACATGACACCTCCCGTGTCGTCCACGGTACGGGGCGTGAACGGGAAACGGGGAGGCTTGCGGTGACATTTCCACCACCGGTGCCCCGATCGGGGCACCGGGTTCCGGGGGCGTCGGGTTCCGGGGGCGTCGGGGTCAGCCGCGGAAGGCGTCGGCCCGGATCGCGGCGACGAACGCCGCCCAGCCCGGTGGGGTGACCGCGAGCGCCGGACCGGACGGGTCCTTCGAGTCGCGTACCCCCACCACGCCGTGCGCCGCGACCACGTTCGTCGCCACCTCGACGCAGAGGCCCTGGTCGTCGGCGCGGCTGCTGGTGCGCCAGACGGCGCCGGTCAGCTCGTCATTCCTCGTTCCCTCCTGTTCCGCTCCGGCACGCCCCGGGTCGCTCCGCGGGCGTGCGGAATCCGGGACGATCAACGGGAATGGCGACGTGGGGGGGGGGGGGGGGGGGGGGGGGGGGGGGGGGGGGGGGGGGGGGGGGGGGGGGGGGGGGGGGGGAGGGGGGGGGGGGGCGGGGGGGGGGGGGGGTGGTGTGAT
>NZ_JBVJJA010000061.1:18996-33964 GCF_055586005.1 Micromonospora sp. NPDC051924 | reverse complement strand
CCCCCCCCCCCCCCCCCCCCCCCCCCCCCCCCCCCCCCCCCCCCCCCCCCCCCCCCCCCCCCCCCCCCCCCCCCCCCCCCCCCCCCCACGTCAGCGGCTCACGTAGGTCTGGCAGTCGGCCAGGTCCATCCGCGGGCCGACGGTGATCGCCGGGGCGTGGCACTCCAGGTCCGAGTTGTGCTGGCAGTCCGACCGGGTGCAGGCGCCGACCTGGGCGTTGATCCGGTCGGTGCCGCCGCGTACCGGCATCTCCACGAAGGTGTGGCAGTGCGCGTGGTCGCTGCTGCCGATCGTGATGGCGAAGGCATGGCAGTCGTTGGTGTGGTTGTAGGCGCAGGACCTGACGGTGCACTCCTGCACCCGGGGCATCTCCATGGCAGCGGTCATGGCGGCGACCTCCTTAGGCGTCTTGAGGCGATTCTAGGCACTTGGCTGATTCGCCTTGTCCGCTTTGGGCCGTCTCTGTCGCTTCTTGTCGCGGGGTGGGGGTCGCGCGCCTGGTGCCATGGACGTCACCGGGGCCGGGATACCTCCATAGCGCTCCACTGACGGGCCGGGCGGGTGAGCGGTGTGGTCGTCGGTGGGGTGTGGTGTCCGGTTTGGGGGTGTGACCGGCGGCATCGTGGGGCCGGAATGGTGGCCGGGCGGGGGTCGTTGTATCCCGGTGAACGGCCGAGGAAGACCGCCCCGCCCGACGGGGTGACGGGCCCCCGGGAATGGTGGCGGGCAGCCGGTCGTTACACATGGTCCCGGCGCCGCGAAGAGGCCAAGCCCCGCGCGCTGGATGAACTCCTCGAAGACTTTCCCCCTTGTTTGAGCGCCTGACGGTGCTTGCGCACCCGCCGACCCCCCCGTCGGCGTGTAGTGCGCCAACCCCCGAATGGAGCTTTCCCATGAACACGATCATTCGTAAGAGCGTTCTTGGTGTTGCTGGTCTGGCCTTCACCGGTGGCGTGTTCGCCGGTCCGATCGCCGCGCACGCTGAGGCTCCCGTGACCCACACCAAGCCGGTCGCCGCCGTGCAGGCGGACAAGCCGGACACCGGCAAGCTGATTCCGCATGGTGTGCAGGGCACCCAGTCGAAGATCACCCTGAACGGCGAGCAGGTGGCGAACGTGAAGGCGATCATCGCCGCGACGAAGAAGGCGGGTCTGCCGGAGCGGGCCGCGGTCATCTCGATCGCCACCAGCCTGCAGGAGTCGAAGCTGGAGAACCTGGGTCACCTCGGCGACCAGAATGACCACGACTCGCTGGGCCTGTTCCAGCAGCGCCCGAGTTCGGGTTGGGGTACGCCGGAGCAGATCACCAACCCCGAGTACTCGACCCTCGCCTTCGAGAAGGGCCTCAAGCAGGTCGACGGCTGGCAGGACATGCCGCTGACCCAGGCCGCGCAGACGGTGCAGGTGTCGGCCTACCCGGACGCCTACGCCCAGTGGGAGCAGCAGGCCGCCGACCTGGTCGCCCAGCACTGGAACAACTGACACACACAAGAACAACACGCTGGCCGGCACCCCGACAGGGGTGCCGGCCAGCGGCGTCTGTCGAGCAGGTCAGACCCGGAACCCCGCGGCGCGGGCTGCCGCACGCTCCCGTCGCCGGTCCTTGCGTCGGCGCAGGAACCAGAAGAGGAATGCCACGAGGCCGAGCAGGAAGACCAGCACCAGCGCCGGCAGCAGGATCGCCACCACCGACATGACGGCGCTGGTCGCGTCCTCGGCGGTGCTGGCCACCGGGGCGCCGAAGCCGGCGGTGGTCGCGTTGATCACCGGGCGGGCCGCCGCCTTGAGCAGGTGCACGCCGAGCGCGATCAGGACGCCGACCAGCACCGGCACCCACTGGTGCGAGGAGAAGAAGGTGTCCGGATCGCTGACCGTGACGGTCTGCGAGCTGGAGCCGGCGCCGAACGCCAGGCCGCCGGCCGTCGGCCGGACCACCGTCTGCACCACGTCGTTGACGTGGTCGACCACCGGCACCTTGTCGGCGACCACCTCGACGGCGAGCAGCACGGCGAGGATCAGGATGACCCAGCCGTTGCCCAGCCACTGCCAGCCGCTGGGCAGGTCGACCAGATCGGTGTAGCGCGCCAGCAGACCCATGAGGAGCAGCGGGATGTAGGCGTTCAGGCCGGCCGAGGCGGCGAGACCGGAACCGGTGAGGACTTCGAGCACGATCTCAATATCGCACCGGTACGCCAGTGGCGCTCGTCGGCGACGGCCCGGTGCTCCGTTACCCTCGTCGGGTGCGGTTGGTGATTGCGAAGTGCTCGGTGGACTACGTCGGACGACTCTCGGCACACCTGCCGTTGGCCACCCGGCTGCTCATGGTGAAGGCGGACGGCTCGGTGTCGATCCACGCCGACGACCGGGCGTACAAGCCGCTGAACTGGATGAGCCCGCCGTGTCGGCTGGAGGAGGCCCCCGGCGTGTGGCGGGTGGTCAACAAGGCCGGCGAGGAGCTGCGGATCACCCTGGAGGAGATCTTCCAGGACACCTCGTACGAGCTGGGCGTCGACCCGGGCCTGCGCAAGGACGGCGTCGAGGCGCACCTGCAGGAGCTGCTCGCGGCCAACCCGGAGACCCTCGGTCAGGGCTTCACCCTGGTCCGGCGGGAATACATGACCGCGATCGGCCCGGTCGACCTGCTCTGCCGGGATGCCAACCAGGGCGCCGTCGCCGTCGAGGTGAAGCGGCGCGGCGAGATCGACGGCGTGGAGCAGCTCACCCGCTACCTCGAACTGATGAACCGCGACCCGCTGCTGGCCCCGGTCACCGGCGTCTTCGCGGCGCAGGAGATCAAGCCGCAGGCCCGGGTGCTCGCCACCGACCGCGGCATCCGCTGCGTGGTGGTCGACTACGACAAGCTGCGCGGCATCGAGCGCGACGAGCTGACCCTCTTCTGAGCCGCCCGGCCGGCGGCGTCAGCGCCCCCGGCCGTACATCAGCTTGGCGGCCTTGACCAGGCGGGCGACGTCGGCCGGGGTGCGCTCGAAGGTCATCGCCGGCAGCATCGACCGGGCCCGGCGCCGGGTGATCGACTTGGGCCGGCCGAACTCGCGCAGCCCGTCCTCGCCGTGGATCCGGCCGAACCCGGAGTCGCCGACCCCACCGAACGGCAGAGTGGACATGCCGGCGAAGGTGAGCGTCGAGTTGATCGAGGCCATCCCGGAGCGCAGCCGCCGCGCGACCGCCACCGCCCGCTTGCGGCCGAAGACCGAACCCCCGAGGCCGTACGGCAGGGCGTTGGCCCGCTCGACGGCCTCGTCCACGTCGCGGACCCGGTTGACGGTCAGCGTCGGGCCGAAGGTCTCCTCGCGCACCGCGGCCGAGTCCTCCGGCACGTCCACCAGCACGGTCGGATGCACGTACGGCGGCTTGACCGCGTCGGCCCCGCCGAGCACCGCCCGGCCGCCCCGCGCCACGCCGTCCTCGATGTGCCGGCGGATGATGTCCAGCTGCGACGGCATGGTGATCGGACCGATGTCGGCACCCTCCGGACCCACGGTCAACCGGCCGGCCTTCGCCACCACCTTGTCGACGAAGGTGTCGAAGACCTGGTCGACGGCGTAGACCCGCTCGATGCCGATGCAGGTCTGGCCGGCGTTGGTCAGCGCGCCCCAGACGCACGCCTCGGCCGCCGCGTCCAGGTCGGCGTCGACGTCCACGATCATCGCGTCCTTGCCGCCCGCCTCCAGCAGCACCGGGGTCAGCGTCTCGGCGCAGGCCGCCATCACCTTCTTGGCCGTGCGGGTGGAGCCGGTGAAGGCCAGCTTGCCCACCCCGGCCCGGCACAGCGCCGCGCCCACGTCGCCGAGGCCGTGCACCGCCTGGAGGACGGGTTGCTCCGGCACCACCTCGGCGAACCGGTCGACCAGCCACTGCCCGACGGCCGGGGTGTACTCGCTCGGCTTGAACACCACGGCGTTCCCCGCGGCCAGCGCGTACGCGGCGGAGCCGATCGGGGTGAAGACCGGGTAGTTCCACGGGCCGATCACGCCGACCACGCCGTACGGCTGGTATTCCAGGTGGCCGGTGAACTCGGCCAGGATCAGCCGGGTGCGGACCCGCCGGGGCCCGAGCACCCGCTTCGCGTTGCGGGCCGCCCAGTCGATGTGCTCCAGCGCGGTGAGGATCTCGACGACGGCGTCCGCGACCGGCTTGCCGCCCTCGGTGTGCATCAGCTCGGCCAACTCCTCGATCCGCCGGGCGAGCACACCCCGCCAGCGCAGCAGCCGCGCCCGCCGGCCGGTGAAGCCGAGCCCGGCCCACCAGTCGGCGGCGACCCGGGCGCGGGCCACCGCGTCACGCACGTCCGCGTCGGTCGCCACCGGGAGCCGCCCGGCCTCCGCGCCGGTCGCCGGGCTGGTGGACACCAGCCGGCCGTCCTCGATGGTCGGGGTCCCCGGGACATGCACAGCCGTCATGGCCGAAGTCTAGACCCGAACATTACTCGCCGGTAGGTGCTGGTTGCCGGCCGGATCGACGGACGTGCGGCGGGGGGAGTCGACCGCCGAACCGGCGAACGGGAGGTGACCACCCGGTGTTACGAGGGTGACCGCGCGGCGGTGGAGGCGGTTACGGTGAGGTGGCACTCTGACGCGGGGCGATGGTGGGGCGGAGGGGCGAGAGTCCATGGAGGAGCACCCGGAGCTGATGCCGCTGCTGACCGTGGCGGGTGGGGCGATGCGCGGACTGAGCTTCCGGGTCGGCCGGGGCGCGCAGGTGATCGGCCGGGTGCCGACCGCCGACATCGTGCTCACCGACCCACACCTCAGCCGGCGGCACGCCACGGTCCAGCTGACCGCCGCCGGCGTGATGTTGACCGACCTCGGCTCGACGAACGGCACCTGGCTGAACGACGAACGGATCGACGGCAGCGCGCAGCTCGTTGACGGTGACCTGGTCCGGGTCGGCCGTACCGAACTGCGGTTCTTCGACCCGGGCGTGGCCCGCACCGATCCGGTCGGTCTGCACTTCGGCGTCCCGCGCCGGGACCACCGGCCCACCCTCCCGCTGCCCGTGCCGACCCGGCAGTCGGCCGAGCCGACCGAGCCGGTGCCGCCGCCCCGGCAGTCGGGGGAGCCGACCGAGCCGGTGCGACCGCGCGGCGACACCGCGCCGCTCCCGGCCGACGTCCCCCGCTGACCCGTACGGTCCGACACCGGCCGGGGCCGCGGTGTGGGGACCGCGCACATGGACCGGACCGCACCGACGTGCCAGCATGCGCGGATGGAGAGCGCGCGGCACACCGTCCAGGCCAACGGCATCACCCAGGCGGTCCGGGTGGCGGGGCCACCGGACGGCGTACCGGTGCTGCTGGTGCACGGCAACTGTTCGTCGGCCGCGTTCTGGGAGCCGTTGCTGCCCCGGCTGCCGGACACCCTCCGGGTGGTCGCCCCCGACCTGCGCGGGTACGGCGACACCGATACCGCCCCGGTCGACTCGACCCGCGGCCTGCGGGACTTCGCCGACGACGTGGCCGCCCTGCTCGACGTCCCCGGGCTGTTCGCCCCGGGAGCCCGGCCGGTGGTGGTCGGGCACTCGCTCGGCGGCGGGGTGGCGATGCGGCTGCTGATCGACCACCCCGACCGGGTGGCCGGCCTGCTGCTGGCGGCCCCCGTCTCGCCGTACGGCTTCGGTGGCACCCGGGACGTCGACGGCACGCCCACCACCCCCGACTTCGCCGGCACCGGCGGCGGCACGGCGAACCCCGACTTCGTGGCCCGGCTGGCCGCCGGGGACCGGGGCACCGACGGCCCGACCAGCCCCCGCAACGTGCTGCGGTCGGCGTACGTGGCCGACCCGGCGTCGCTCGGCGCCGACGAGGAGCTGCTGCTGGACAGCCTGCTCAGTACCGCCACCGGGGACGACAACTACCCGGGCACGGCGGTCGCCTCCCCGCACTGGCCGGGCAGCGCGGCGGGGGCGCGCGGGGTGCTCAACGCGCTGGCGCCGGCCTGGTTCCGGGTCGCCGACGAACTGGTCGCCGTCCCGGCCAAGCCGCCGGTCACCTGGGTACGCGGCGACGCCGACGTGATCGTCTCGGACACCTCGCTGTTCGACCTGGCGTACCTGGGGTCGCTCGGGGTCGTGCCCGGCTGGCCCGGGGCCGCGGACTGCCCGCCGCAGCCGATGATCGGGCAGACCCGGGCGGTGCTGGAGCGGTACGCGGCGGACGGCGGGACGTACCGGGAGGTGGTGCTGCCCGGCTGCGGGCACAGCCCGCACCTGGAGCGGCCGGCCGAGTTCGTCGCCGAGCTGCTGGCCCTCGCGGAGGTGCCGACGACGGTCTGAACCGCCCGGACCGTGAAATATCCCACGGCGTCTCGACAACGTAGCGTCACGTGGCAGACTCCGGCGCATAACCTTAGCGGCCGTTCATGTCGGCAACGGCGGAGTCAACCAAGGGGAGGCCGGTCGTGGCGCGCGAGTTCACCAGCGTGGGTGTGGTGGGTCTGGGCACCATGGGTGCCGGCATCGTCGAGGTCTTCGCCCGCAACGGCATCGACGTGGTGGCCGTGGAGATCTCCGAGGCCGCCCTGGAGCGCGGCCGGACCACCCTCGTCGGCTCCACCGACCGGGCGGTGGCCAAGGGCAAGCTCGCCGAGGCCGACCGGGACGCCCTGCTGAGCCGGGTCGACTTCCAGGTCGGGCTGGACGCCCTGCACTCGGTGGACCTGGTCATCGAGGCGGTCCCCGAGCACCTGGACCTGAAGCAGCGGATCTTCGCCGAGCTGGACCGGGTCTGCCGGCCCGAGGCCATCCTGGCCACCAACACCTCGTCGCTGAGCGTCACCGAGATCTCGGTCGCCACCACCCGGCCGAACCAGGTCATCGGCATCCACTTCTTCAACCCGGCCCCGGTGATGAAGCTGGTCGAGGTGGTCCGCACGGTGGTCACCTCCGCCGAGGTGGTGGCCGACGTGGAGGCGCTCTGCGAGCGGCTCGGCAAGGTCGACGTGACCATCAACGACCGGGCCGGCTTCATCGCCAACGCGCTGCTCTTCGGCTACCTGAACCACGCGGTCGGCATGTTCGAGGCACGGTACGCCACCCGCGAGGACATCGACGCCGCGATGAAGCTCGGCTGCGGCCTGCCGATGGGTCCGCTCGCGCTGATGGACCTGATCGGCCTGGACACCGCGTACGAGATCCTGGACACCATGTACCGGCGCGGCGGCCGGGACCGCCGGCATGCCCCGGTGCCGCTGATCAAGCAGATGGTCACCGCCGGGCTGCTCGGCCGGAAGTCCGGCCGGGGCTTCTACACCTACGAGCGGCCGGGCTCGCCGAAGGTCGTACCGGACGAGCACACCCCGGTGACGTCGGGCGCCGCGGTCGCCGACGGCGCCCGGGTGGTCGCCAAGGTCGGCGTGGTCGGCTCCGGCACCATGGCCACCGGGATCATCGAGGTCTTCGCAAAGGCCGGGTACGAGGTCATCTCGGTGACGCGGGGCGCGGAGAAGTCCGCCAAGGTCTGCGAGGCGGTCAAGACCTCGCTGAACAAGGGCGTGGTCCGGGGGAAGCTCAGCGAGTCCGACCGCGACGCCGCGCTGGGCCGGGTCACCTGGTCGGCCACCCTGGAGCACCTCGCCGACGTCGACCTGGTGGTCGAGGCGGTGGTCGAGGAGCTGAGCGTCAAGAAGGCCCTCTTCGCCAGCCTCGACGAGATCTGCAAGCCGGGCGTCGTGCTCGCCACCACCACCTCGTCGCTGCCGGTGATCGACGTGGCGATGGCCACCCAGCGCCCGGCCGACGTGGTCGGCCTGCACTTCTTCAACCCGGCGCCGATCATGCCGCTGGTGGAGATCGTGCAGACGATCCGCACCTCGGCGGAGACCACCGCCACCGCCCGCGCGGTCTGCGCGGCGCTCGGCAAGACCGGCGTGGCCTGCGGGGATCGCTCCGGCTTCATCGTCAACGCGCTGCTCTTCCCGTACCTGAACGACGCGGTGAAGATGCTGGAGGCCAGCTACTCGACCGCCGACGACATCGACTACGCGATGAAGCTCGGCTGCGGCTACCCGATGGGCCCGTTCGAGCTGCTGGACGTGGTCGGGCTGGACGTCTCGCTGGCCATCCAGCGGGAGCTCTACCTGGAGCTGCGCGAGCCGGGCTTCGCCCCCGCGCCGCTGCTGGAGCACCTGGTCACCGCCGGCTACCTCGGCCGCAAGAGCGGCCGCGGCTTCCGCGACCACACCAACCGCTGATCCGGGTCAACACCGGACGCCGGCGACGGCGTCCAGAGAGTGTGACCTTCGAGGAGTACGTCGGCAGCCGGGGCCCGGCCCTGATCCGCCTGGCCCGGCTGCTTACCGGCGACGAGCACCGCGCCGAGGACCTGACCCAGGACGTGCTGGCGCGCGCGTACGTGCACTGGCGCAAGATCGCTCGGGCGGACCGGCCCGACGTGTACGTGCGCCGGATGATGGTCAACGCCAACAACTCCTGGTGGCGGCGCCGGTCCAGCCGTGAGCTGGCGGTGGACACCTTCGCCGACCGCGCCCACCGGGGCGACCTCGGCGGGGAGGCGGCCGACCGGGACGAGCTGTGGCGGCTGATCCGCACCCTGCCCGACCGCCAGCGCGCCGTGCTGGTGCTGCGCTACTACGAGGACCTGGACGACGCGACGATCGCCCAGATCCTCGACTGCTCGCCGGTCACCGTCCGTACCCACGCGATGCGGGCGCTCGCCCACCTTCGGGAGCGTTACGGCATCCCGACGACCAACGGGAGCCGGCCGTGACCGACCTCGACCAGCGAATCGCCTCGGTGCTGCGGGAGCGCGCCGAGGGGGAGACCGACACCCACCGCCTGCTGCGCCACTCCCGGACCCTCGGGCGCCGCCGGCAGCTGCGCCGCCGGGCCGCCACCGGCACCGCCCTGGCCATGGTCGGGGTCCTCGGCTTCGTCGGCGTCGCCGGCACGGACCTCGGCGGGCTCTCGGCCCGGTTGCCCTGGGCCGCGGCCACGCCCACCGCCGCCGCGCCGGTGCCACCCCGCGCCGACGGGGTGCCCGGGGCCGCCGAGCGCCCCGACCTGGTCGGCACCGACGCCCAGGTCCTGCACGTGGGCGTCGACACCGCCCGGGCCCGCTACCTGGGCTGGGCGGTGTACGGCGACCAGATCGAGTCGATCCGGTTGAGTGTTGGGGGCGGGCGGCCGGTCGTGGTCCAGGTGAGCCGCTCCGCGAAGGAGGTCGGCGAGCTGCTGCTCGATGGCCTCCCGGCCGAGCAGGGGGCGATTCCGGTGACCTTCGACGGCGTCGTCCGGCCGTTCAGCAACGGTGCCGGTGGTCTGGTGAAGGCCTGGCAGCCCGTCCCCGGCCTGTACGCCCGGGCGAGCGTGCTCGGCAGCGTCGACCGGCGCATGCTGGCCAAGGCCGTGGACGCCCTCCGCTGGGGTGAGGCACGCCGGTGCACCGCGCCCCTGCGGCTACGCGAGCTGCCGGTGGGTGCCAGGCTGGCCAGCTGCTCCGTCGACGCCACCGCCTTCCCCGGGGGTCTCAACGTCGAGCTCGTCCTCTACCGGGAGCCGTCGGCGAACATGTGGGTGCGGTTGCAGTACGGGGCGCAGATCGCGGCCGACCGGGTCGAGGGCAACCGTACCGTCGGTGGCCGTCCCGCCTACCTCTATCCGGACGGCACGAAGCTCGAACTGCTCGGCATGCCGAAGGCACACCTGACCGCCGACTTCGGCTGGCCCTGGTTGGGCGACCCACCCAAGGGCCACGTGAACTTCACGGAGGCGGACGCGACGAGCGTGCTGGCCGGAGCGCAGGTGGCGAAGGAGCTGACCGACCCGGAGACCTGGCACTGACGGGCGCCGCCGGCCGGGCCAGCCGACCCGGGCCGGTCCGGCCGGTGGCCCGTACGCTTGGTGACCGTGAGCCCCCGTCGCAACCGCCCCCGCCGGGACGAGAACACCCAGCTGGACTCCGAGCGGGTACGCCAGGGCGTGCCGGCCGTCCAGCAGTGGCGCGACGGCGACTGGCAGGTACGCGGGATCAGCGGCGGGGCGTCGGTCAAGACGTACCGCTGTCCCGGCTGTGACCAGGAGATCCGCCCCGGAATGGCGCACGTGGTGGCCTGGCCGGCCGACGACCGCGGCGACCTCACCGACCGGCGGCACTGGCACAGCGGCTGCTGGCGGGCCCGGGACCGGCGCGGTCCGAACCTCCAGCGCGGCCGCAGCGCACCCCGGTACGGCTGAGCGATCTGGATCACCCTGTTTCCGCCCCGGCGGGCGGCGGGCGGGGTGGCGCGGGAGACTGGGACGGTGAGCACACCGATCCGTGCGTCGTCGATCCTGCCCGGTCACCGGGAGGACATCGAGCTGCACACCGCCGACGGGCTGACGCTGGTCGGTGAGCTGGCCCGCCCGCTGGACCGGGAGCCGGCGGGCACCCTGGTCTGCCTGCACCCGCTGCCCACCCACGGCGGGATGATGGACAGCCACGTGTTCCGCAAGGCGGCCTGGCGGTTGCCGGCGCTGGCCGACCTGGCCGTGCTCCGGTTCAACACCCGGGGCACCAGCAGCGTCCGCGGCACCAGCGAGGGGGCGTTCGACAACGCCGTCGGCGAGCGCTACGACGTGGCCGCCGCGATCGAGTACGCCGAGTTCGCCGAGCTGCCCAACATCTGGCTGGTGGGCTGGTCGTTCGGTACCGACCTGACGATCAAGTACGGCTGCGACCCGGCGATCGCCGGGGCCGTCCTGCTCTCCCCGCCGCTGCGCTTCTCCGCGCCCGAGGACCTGGCCGTCTGGGCCGAGTCGGGCAAGCCGCTCACCGCGCTGGTGCCCGAGTTCGACGACTATCTGCGCCCCGAGGAGGCTCGGCAGCGCTTCGCGGCCGTGCCGCAGGCCGAGGTGATCGGGGTGCCCGGCGCCAAGCACCTCTGGGTCGGCGACGCGGAGACCGTGCTCGACGAGATCGTCCGCCGGGTCAACCCGACCGTGCCGGTTCCGCTGCCGACCGCCTGGGACGGCCCGATGGAGACCGGCGACGTCAGCGCGTACGCAGACCGGACCGTGGCCGCCTTCGCCGACACCCCGGTGCCGGGCCCGCAGCAGCGGCGGGCGGGCTGACCGTCAGCGGGAGTCCTGCCGGGGGAGGACCACCTCGCGGAGGATGAGCTGGAGGGCGGCCACCGTCGGGATCGCGATCAGCGCGCCGACCACGCCCAGCAGCGACACCCCGAGCAGCGCGGCGAGCAGTGCCGCCACCTCGTTGACCGAGACCGCGCGACGCATGATCTTGGGGTAGATGAGGTAGTTCTCCACCTGCTGGTAGATCACGAAGAAGACCAGGCAGGCGATCCCGATCGGCAGGTCGGTGGCGAGGCCGACCAGGGTCACCACCACCGCGCCCAGGGTCGCCCCGATCTGCGGGATCAGGTCGGTCACCGCGACCACCACGGCCAGCGCGAACGGGTACGGCAGGCCGACCGCCAGCGCGAAGACGAAGGTGCTCGCCCCGGCCAGCACCGCGATGGCCAGGGCCCCCACCATGTACGCGCCGACCCGGGTCAGGATCTCGTCGCCGATCAGCCGGACCCGCGGCCGCCGCGAGCGCGGCACCAGCGCGTACCCGAGGTCGCGCAGCCGGTCGAAGTAGGCCAGGAAGTAGACGGTCAGCACCAGGACGGTCAGCGCCCGGAAGATCGTGCCGAAGATGAGTTGCGCCCCGCCGAGCACGCCGCCGAGGACCCGGCCGAGGGTGCCGGGGTTCGCCACGGACTGGACCCGTTGCACCACGTCGTACCGCACGACGAGGTCGTTGACGGTGGGGTTGCGGCGCAGGTCCTCGACATAGCCGGGGAGGTGCTGGATGAACTGCCCGGATTGGGTCACCACCGGCGGCACCAGGGCCAGCAGGCCGCCGACGATCAGCAGCACCAGGGTCAGCGTCACCACCGCCACCGCCAGCCCGTGCGGCAGCCCCCAGTTGCGGAGGCGGACCACCGCCGGGTGCAGGCCGACCGCGAGGAAGAGCGCGATCACCACCAGCACCAGGATGCCGGCGGAGTTGCGGACGCCCAGGAAGACCGCGTACGCCAGGAACACGCCGAGCGCCCCGGTGAAGCCGACCAGGAAACTGCTGCGCCGCAGCGGTTTCCCCGGAACGCCGAACCGCCCGCTCGGCTCGAACTCGGTCGGCTCGGTCAGTTCGTCGACTCCGCTCTCCGCGCGGCTGCCGGCCGGTGCGGCCCCGACCTCGCCCTCGCTTGCGGCCCCCGCCCGGGGCTCGGGCTCGGGGCGCAACGCGTCCAAGGGGTCCTGGTCCTCCGGCCGCGCCTCGCCCGGCGGCCCGTCCTGCGTCACGCGACCTCCCCGGATTCCCCCCCGGCGCATGTGACGCCGGATCGCGTGATGCGCGATCTCCTGCCCGGAGGGTAGCCGCAGTGCCGCCCGCCGGCCATCCCTTCCGAGGCCTCCCGCGTCGGCTCGCGGTCATCCCCGTCGACCCGACCCTCGCGGGGCGGGAGGACATGGGTCCGCGGCGGCTACCAACCTGATGACGGAGACGATTCGACCGGCCTGAGTCGTCCACGTCATCAAGTTCGTAGCGTCCGTCAGGCGCGGCGTCGGGTTTCGGCCAGGGCGGCCATCGAGGTGGCCGGCGGTGGGCCGGTCTGGCCGTCCGGATCCGGCTTCCGGTTTGGTCAGTCCTTCTCGACCGTGACCGTGCTCGGCTTGGCGCTGCGCTCGTCGGTGGTCGGCTTGGTCGGACGCTTGCCGTTCTCGCCGGTGCTGGTGATCTTCGTCGGGGTGGCGCCCCGGCCGCCCTCGCCCGGCACGGCGGCCACGGTCGGCTCGCCGTCCACCCCGTCGGCGGCCCCGCCACCGTCCACCGTGGTGACCGGCTCGGCGACCGGACGGGCCGTGCCGGCGTCCGCGCCGGACTCCGGCTCCGCCGCGGGTCCGGCGGTCGTCGCCGGTTCGACGGTCGTTGTCGCCGGCTCGGTGGCCGTCGCCGGCCCGATCGTCACCGGCTCGGTGGCCGTCGCCAGGCCGCCGCCGTTGGGGGAGACGGCCGCGCTGCCCCGGGCGGTCACCGGTGCCACGCCCTTCCCGGCGGTCGGCGCGTCGGCACCCGTCGGGGCCGCGCTCTGCCCGGCCGTCGGCCCGGCGTCGCCACCGGCTGCGGCGGCCAGTTCGTCGGGGTGCACCGGCGTGGCAGTGAGCCCCGCCTCGGCACCCGCGGTCCGCAGCTCGGCCAGCCTGCGCTGGAGGTCGTCCGACTCCTGCCGCGACTTCCAGGTCTCCGTGCGCAAGTCGGCCAGCTCCTGCTGGGCCTGGGCGATCTCCAGCATCACCTGGGCGAGCTGCTGCCGGCCGGCGGCCACCTCCTGCTGGGTGGCGGCGAGGTGCTGTTGCGTGGTGGCCAGGTGCTGCTGGGTGGTCGCCGCGTACTCCTCGAACTGGCGGCGGGAGGCGGCGACGTGCTCGTCGGCCTTGCGGCGCCTGTCGGTGGCGTCCGCCTCGGCGTGCTTCAGCAGCTCGGCGGACTCCTCCTCGGCCCGCCGGCGCAGGGTCAGCGCGTCCTGCTCGGCCGCCTGCCGGATCGTGGCGGCGCCCTGCTCGATCTCCCGCTGCCGGTCGGCGTACGTCTTCTCCAGCTCGTCCTGCCGCTTCTTGTGCTGCTTGTCGAGCTCGTCACGGCGCTTGGCGTACTCCTGCTCGGTGGCGGCGCGGCGCTGGGCCAGCTCCTTGTCGGCCGCCTCGCGCCGGGAGTTGACCTCCTTCTCCACGCCGGCCCGCCAGGCGCCCAACTCCTGCTGCGTCTGGGCCCGGGCCTGCTGCACGTACGCCTCGGTCTCGCTGCGCATCCGCTGCACGAACGCCTCGACCTCGGCGCGGTTGCGCTTGCCGGCCTCGGCGGCCTCGCTGGTGAGCCGGTTGGCCTCGGTCCGCGCGCGGCCCCGGGTGGACTTCGCCGCCTCCTCCGCGTCGTCGACGATCTTCTTGGCCTCGGCGAGCGCCTTCGCGTGGCTGGCCCGGCCGGCCTCGGCCGCGGACTCGGTGAGGCGCTTCGCCTCCTGCTGCGCCTTGGCGTGCACCTCCTTGGCCGCCTCGCGGAGCTGGGTGGCCTCCTGCTGGGCCTTGGCCAGGGCTTCCTTGGCCGTCTCGCGCAGCCGGGTGGCCTCCTGCTGGGCCCGGGTGTGGATCTCCTTGGCGGTGTCCCGGAGCTGCGTCGCCTCCTGCTGCGCCGTGGCCAGCGCGTCCTGCGCGTTCTTCCGCAGCTTCGCGGCTTCGTCCCGGGCGGCCTTGAGGGTGGCCTCCGCCTCGGCCTTGCGGGTGGCGGTGTGCCGCTCCTCCTCGGCCCGTCGGGCGGCGAGCGCGATCTCGAAGTCCTTCAGCGCCTGGGCGGCCTGCTCCCGGGCCTCCTCGATGATGTGCTCGGCGGCGGCCCGGCGGGCCTCGATCTCCTCGTGGGCGGCGGCGAGGATGTCGTCCGCCTGCTCCTCGGCCATGGTGAGGATCTGCTCGACCCGGGGGCCGAGGTGCCGGAACGAGGCCCGGTCGACCACACCCACCTGCTTGCGCACCTGGGCGAGGTCGCGTTGCAGCACCTCCACCTGGCCGGCCAGCTTGTGGATCTGGGTGTACGCCTGCTCCCGCTCGCCCGTCAGCGCCGCGATCTCGTGCTCGGCGCGAGCGACGTACCGGTCGACCTGTCGTTTGTCGTAACCCCGCAGCGCGGACTCGAAGCTGGGCTCCGTGGTCACATCACCGCCGAGCGCAAACAGTTCCTCGCCGTGCGACATGCCCCCATCCTCACACGCATCCGGCTCTGCTGGGGCGATACGGACGCCCCTGTTGGGACCTACTTCACTGAGGTGGCGAAACGGGCCGGAAAGCATGACGGCGGGGGGGGGGGGGGGGGGCCCCGGGGGTGCCCCCCCCCCCCCCCCCCTCCCACCTTCCGTTGTGTTTCTCCCCCCCACCCCCACCTCTCCGTCCCTCCT
>NZ_JBVJJA010000061.1:0-18986 GCF_055586005.1 Micromonospora sp. NPDC051924 | reverse complement strand
CGGGGGGGTAGAGAAGAGGGCCGGAAGGGGGGGGGGGGGGGCGCCCCCCCCCCCCCCCCCCCCCCCCCCCCCCCGCGGCTCATGCCCCGTTGCGGGTCGTGCTCAGCTCGCCGACTCGGCCGTTGCCTTCTGCTCGGAGCTGTCGGCCTTGGCCGCCTCCGGCTTCGCGCCGCCCTGCGGCACGCCCGGCACGATGCCGGCGAGACCGGAGAGCATCTGCCCGAGCTGCGAGGTGACGGCGTCCTTCTGCCGAGTGAGGTCCTCGACCTCGCGGCGGGCCGCCTGGGTGGTCAGCTCCGCCTCGGTGCGGGCCTCGTTGAGCACGCGCTGCGCCTCGGCCTTCGCCTCGTTTAGCGTCTTGTCGGCCAGCGCCTTGGCCTTGTCCACCGTCTCGTTGGCGGTGCGCTCGGACTCGACCCGGCGGGCCTCGGCCCGCTGCTCGATCTCCTTGGCCCGCTCCTGGGCGGCCCGGGCCCGCTGCTCGGCCTCGCTGACCAGCTTCTGGGTCTGCGCGACCTGGGCGGCGTGCCGCTCCGACTCCGCGCGCTCGGCCTTCTCCCGCCGCTCGGCGAGCTGGAGCTCCAGGGCCTGCAGGTCCTTGTCCCGCTTGTCCCGGGCGTCGGTGAGCAGCTTGGTCGCCTCGGCCCGCTTCTCCTCGGCCTCGCGGGCCGCCTTGGCCCGCTGCTGGGTGATCTCCCGCTCGGCGGTGGCCCGCAGGGTGGCGACCTCACGCTCGACCGTGGACTTCAGCTCGGCCACCTCGTGCGCGGTGACCGTACGCAGCTGCTTGGTCTCCCGATCGGCGTCGGCGCGCAGGGTCTCGGCCTCGCGGCGGGCCTGCACCCGGACCTCGGCGGCCTCCCGCTCGGCGGCGGTGCGGACGCTGCCGGCCTCCCGCTCGGCGGTCGCCTTCATCGCGGCCGCCTCGGCGCGCGCCTTGTCGGTGATCTCCCGCGCCTCCAGCCGGGCGGCGGAGAGGATGCCCTCCGACTCGCGCTTGGCCTCGTTGCGGTGGTCGTTGGCCTGCTCCTCGGCCAGTCGGAGGATCTGCTCGACGCGGGTGCCGAGGCCGGACAGGGTCGGCCGGCTGTTCTCCTCGAGCTGCTTGTTGGTGTCGGCGAGCTTCTGCTCGAGCGCGCTCTGGCGCTGCTCGGCCTGGCGGAGCCGACGCTGGGCGTCGTTCATCCGCTGCTCGGCCTCGGCGCGGGCCTGCTCGGACTGGGTCAGCGCGGCGCTCAGCCGGCCGATGAAGTCGTCGACCTGACCCTTTTCGTATCCGCGGAGGGTGACCGTGAAATCGGGCTGGGAGTTCGCGTTGTCGAAGAACGCAAGAGGGGAGGACTGCTGCTGGGGCATTGGGACATACTGGCAGACCCCCCAGGGTGCTTCGCAAGAGCGGTCCGCAGCTTTCGTGTCCTCATTACATGGTCAACTTCGCCGGTCCGGCGGGACCGGACCAAACGGCGATCTTGGCAGGTCCCGGGCGCGCCGGGCGTCACGCAAGGTGAGCACGAAAAGGCCGCGGGCGGTTCGCCCGCGGCCCTTTGTCGGACGTCAATCGAATGGTGTCCGGCGCGATGGAAAGGCAATGCCCACTCCACGCTTTGGCCGTGCCCCGATCGGCCGGACGGTCAGTGACCGCGGAACCGGTTGATCGCCGTTTCGTGCCGCGACCGCAGCTCGGTGTCCCGGACGCCGAGACCGTCGGACGGGGCGAGGCAGCGCACCCCGACCTTGCCCTGGTGCGCGTTGCGGTGCACCTCGTACGCGGCCTGGCCGGTCTGCTCCAGCGGGTAGGTCTTCGACACCGTCGGGTGCACCTTGCCCAGCGCCACCAGGCGGTTGGCCTGCCACGCCTCGTGGTAGTTGGCGAAGTGGCTGCCGACGATCCGCTTCAGGTGCATCCAGAGGTAGCGGTTGTCGTACTGGTGCTGGAAGCCGCTGGTCGAGGCGCACGTGACGATGGTGCCGCCGCGCTTGGCGACGTAGACGCTGGCGCCGAAGGTCTCCCGGCCGGGGTGCTCGAAGACGATGTCCGGGTCCTCGCCGCCGGTCAGCTCCCGGATCCGCTCACCGAAGCGGCGCCACTCGTCCGGGTCCTGGGTCTCCTCGTCCTTCCAGAACCGGAAGCCCTCGGCGGCGCGGTCGATCACCAGCTCGGCGCCCATCTTCCGGCACAGCTCGGCCTTCTCCGGAGAGGAGACCACGCAGACCGGGATGGCCCCGCCGCCCAGCGCCATCTGGGTGGCGTAGCCGCCCAGGCCGCCGGAGGCGCCCCAGATCAGCACCACGTCGCCCTGCTTCATGTTCGCCCCGTGGTGCGAGACCAGCTGCCGGTACGCGGTGGAGTTGACCAGCCCGGGGCTGGCCGCCTCCTCCCAGCTCAGGTGGCGGGGCTTGGGCATCAGCTGGTTGGCCTTCACCACGGCCAGCTCGGCCAGGCCGCCGAAGTTGGTCTCGAAGCCCCAGATCCGCTGCTGCGGGTCGAGCATCGTGTCGTCGTGGCCGGCCGCGTCCTCCAGCTCGACCGACAGGCAGTGCGCGACCACCTCGTCGCCGGCCTTCCACCGGGTCACCCCGGGGCCGGTCCGCAGCACCACGCCGGCCGCGTCCGACCCCACCACGTGGTACGGCAGGTCGTGCCGGCGGGTCAGCTCGGAGAGCCGGCCGTACCGCTGGAGGAACTTGAAGGTGGGCAGCGGCTCGAAGATGCTGGTCCACACGGTGTTGTAGTTGATGGCGCTGGCCATCACCGCCACCAGCGCCTCACCCGGACCGAGCTCGGGCGTGGGCACCTCCTGGACGTGCAGCGCCTTGCGCGGGTCCTTGTCCCGGGTGGCCATGCCGTCAAACATCCGGGTGTCCTCGGCGCGGACGACCACGCCCCGGTAGCTCTCCGGTACCGGCAGGCCGGCGAGGCCGGCGAGTTCCCGCTCCGGCTGCGCGGAGCCTTCCGCCGCCATGATCGCTTCGAGGATGTCCTGCACGGTGACCTCCCGTTCGTTGCGCACCCGCACCGGGGCGGGCAGGGGTGCTGCCATCGTCGGCGCCGGTGCGACGGGACCGCCATGTCGGCCATCGACACATCCGGCACCGGTCGCGCTCCTGTGGGCCCGGACGTTACTGAACGGTAGCTAGGGCCGGAAGTCCTGTGTGAAAAACTGCATCGACCGATGCGTGGAGGTGTCCGTGGGAACGTTGAACCGCGCATCGCCGCGCTCGTTCCCGTCTGATGGGAGGCCGTCCCGCCCGCGGGCAGCGGACGGGACGGCGCGGCTCAGTGCCCGGTCGTGGCCGGCTCGACCAGCTCGACCAGCACCCCGCCGGCGTCCTTGGGGTGCACGAAGTTGATCCGCGAGTCCGCGGTGCCCCGCTTCGGGGTCTCGTAGAGCAGCCGTACGCCCCGCTCGCGCAGCGCCGCGCAGGCCGCGTCGATGTCGGCCACCGTGTACGCCACCTGCTGCACCCCCGGTCCGTTGCGGTCCAGGAACTTCGCGATCGTAGAGCTGGGCGAGAGCGGCGCGAGCAACTGCAGGCAGCCGCCCTCGGTGGTCGGGCCGACCGCCAGCATCGCCTCGCGGACGCCCTGTTCCTCGTTCGTCTCGGTGTGCACGCAGCGCATCCCGAAGGTGCGCTGGTAGAAGTCGATCGCGGCGTCCAGGTCGGCCACGGCGATCCCGACGTGGTCGATGCGGCGCAGGCCGATGTCTGTGACATAGTCGGCAGCGGGCTCGACGGGGGAGTTCTCAGCCATGGCGCTAGTCTGACCGAACAATCGTTAAGGCGTACAGGTCGGCACCCCTCGGAGGCAGGCATGGCTTCGGTGATCGTCAGCGGCGCGCGGACCCCCATGGGGCGCCTGCTGGGCAACCTCAAGGATCTCCCGGCGACGAAGCTCGGTGGCATCGCGATCAAGGCGGCTCTGGAGCGGGCCGGCGTCGCGCCCGACCAGGTGCAGTACGTGATCATGGGGCAGGTGCTCCAGGCCGGCGCGGGCCAGATCCCGGCCCGCCAGGCGGCCGTCGAGGCGGGCATCCCGATGTCCACCCCGGCGCTGACCATCAACAAGGTCTGCCTCTCCGGCCTGGACGCGATCGCCCTGGCCGACCAGCTCATCCGGGCCGGCGAGTTCGACATCGTGGTGGCCGGCGGCATGGAGTCCATGACCAACGCGCCGCACCTGCTGCTCGGCCAGCGCTCCGGCTACAAGTACGGCGACGTCACGATCAAGGACCACATGGCCCTGGACGGCCTCAGCGACGCCTGGGACTGCTGCTCGATGGGTGAGTCGACCGAGCGGCACGGGGCGAAGCACGGCATCACCCGCGAGGAGCAGGACGCCTTCTCCGCCGCCAGCCACCAGCGTGCCGCCGCCGCCCAGAAGAACGGGCACTTCGCCGACGAGATCACCCCGGTGATCATCCCGCAGCGCAAGGGCGACCCGCTGGTGATCAGCGAGGACGAGGGCATCCGCCCCGACACCACCACCGAGTCGCTGGGCAAGCTCCGGCCGGCGTTCACCAAGGACGGCACCATCACCGCCGGCAGCTCCTCGCCGATCTCCGACGGTGCCGCCGCGGTGGTCGTGATGAGCAAGGCCAAGGCCAAGGAGCTGGGGCTGACCTGGCTGGCCGAGATCGGCGCGCACGGCAACGTGGCCGGCCCGGACAACTCCCTGCACTCGCAGCCGTCCAACGCCATCAACCACGCGC
This sequence comes from Micromonospora sp. NPDC051924, assembly GCF_055586005.1. Taxonomy (NCBI): domain Bacteria; kingdom Bacillati; phylum Actinomycetota; class Actinomycetes; order Micromonosporales; family Micromonosporaceae; genus Micromonospora; species Micromonospora sp. NPDC051924. Next base: position 14,274 of record NZ_JBVJJA010000061.1, on the reverse strand, counting down.
TGAAGAAGGCCGGCCTGGGCATCGGCGACCTGGACCTCATCGAGATCAACGAGGCGTTCGCCGCGGTCGGCATCCAGTCCACCCGGGACCTGGGCGTCAGCCCGGACAAGGTCAACGTCAACGGCGGCGCGATCGCGCTCGGCCACCCGATCGGCATGTCCGGCGCCCGCCTGGTGCTCACCCTGGCGCTGGAGCTCCAGCGGCGGGGCGGCGGCACCGGAGCGGCGGCGCTCTGCGGCGGCGGCGGCCAGGGCGACGCCCTGATCATCCACGTGCCGTCCGGCGGTGAGTCCGCGCAGTGACCGACGAGCACAGCCCGGCCACGGCCACCGGATCGGTGCGCCGCAGCCGGGACGTACCGATGCTGGTGGACCGGGCCCGCGCGGGTGACCCCCGCGCGGTGGCCCGGTTGATCACCCTGGTCGAGTCCGGCGACGAGGTGCTGCCGCAGGTCGCGGCGGCCCTCGCGCCGTACGCCGGGCACGCCCAGGTGGTCGGGCTGACCGGCTCCCCCGGGGTGGGCAAGTCGACCACCACCAACGAGCTGGTCCGGGCACTGCGGGCCCGCGGCCACCGGGTGGGTGTGCTGGCCATCGACCCGTCCAGCCCGTTCACCGGCGGGGCGATCCTCGGCGACCGGGTCCGGATGCAGGACCACGCCACCGACCCCGGCGTCTACATCCGGTCGATGTCCAGCCGGGGCCACCTCGGCGGGCTCTCCGCGGCCACCCCCCAGGCGGTGCGGGTGCTCGAGGGCGCGGGCTGCGACGTGGTGGTGGTGGAGACGGTCGGCGTCGGGCAGGCCGAGGTCGAGGTGGCCTCGCTGGCCGACACCACGCTGGTGCTGCTCGCCCCCGGCATGGGTGACGCGATCCAGGCGGTCAAGGCCGGCATCCTGGAGATCGCCGACGTCTTCGTGGTCAACAAGGCCGACCGGGACGGCGCCGACGCCACCGTCCGCGACATCCAGGGCATGATCGCGCTGGGCGAGCGCGGCCCGGGGGAGTGGCGGCCGCAGGTGGTGCGGGCCATCGCCGCGCGCGGCGAGGGGATCGACGACATCGCCGCCGCGATCGACAAGCACCGCGACTGGCTGGACCGGCACGGCGAGCTGCGCCGCCGCCGGGAGGCCCGGGCCGCCGCCGAGATCGAGGCGATCGCGCTGGGCACCCTCCGGGACCGGATCGGCTCGCTGCGCGACGGTACGCAGCTCCCGACGCTCGCCGCCAAGGTGGCCGAGGGCGCGATCGACCCGTACGCGGCCGCCGGTGAACTGCTGGAGCAGTTGGGCGCCTGACCCGCCGGTGCGGTACACGGGCCGGTTCGACACCGGGAGGCTGAGGTTCCTGCCCTTCCTCGTCGTCCGTACCTACTGGCTGGCCGCCGATCGGGACGTGGTGCTCGCCGCGCTGGCCTGCTACCTCGCCCACCCCGAGCTGCGGGGCGAGCTGACCGGCCCGGAGGCGGTACGCCGGATCGCGGAGGGCCGGACCGCCTGGCCCGTCCACTCGGGACGCCTCCCGACTAGTACGCTCGCACCGCCTCACCGAGCGCGTGGGGCCGGACGAACCTGGTGGGGAGAGCATGGCTGACGACGCGACCCAGGAGCTGTCGGTGCTGCCGGACGCGGTGGCGGGCGGCGCGACGCACGTCTCCGACGAGGTGGTGGAGAAGATCGCGGTGGTCGCCGCGAAGTCGGTGCCCGGGGTGGCCGAGCTCGGCGGCGACGTGGCCCGCTTCTTCAACGCGGTGCTGGACAAGGTCGGGCTGGACCAGGTGGGCGACGCCCGGCGCGGTTGCTCGGCGCACGTCACCAACGGCGCGGCGGTGGTCAACCTGGTCATCGTGATCGACGGCGGCCGGCCGGTGCCCGAGGTGACGGACGCGGTCCGCTCGGCGGTGACCTCGGCGGTCGAGGCGTACGGGCTGCGGGTCGACGAGATCAACATCCGGGTCGACGACGTGGCCCTGGGCGGACCCGCGGGGCCGTCCGCCTGAGGCTGCCCGGGGCGCGGCAACCGGTCGGCCGCGTCCGGACCCAGGTCCTTCGCCTCGATGATCACCTGCTCGCCACCGGCGAGGGCCATATCGTCACCATCACGACCAGCCTCGTGGACCAGCCCAACTCCACCGTCCCGTCCGCGCTCGCGTCGTTGTCACCGGCGAGATCCTGCACGTCGACGGCGGTCAGAACGCCGGTCACTGACCCACGGCAATCCGCAGAAAGGACCAGTGTGATGCCGATCGTCACCATCCAGATCACCCGGGAGGGCAGCACCCCCGGTGCGTCCGCGGCGACCGCCGAGGAGAAGGCGGCCCTCATCAAGGGGGTGAGCCAGCTGCTGCTCGACGTCCTGAACAAGCCGTTGGACTCGACCTTCGTCGTGATCGACGAGGTCGACACCGAGAACTGGGGACGGGGCGGCCTCCCGGTCGCAGGGCTCCGGCGACAGCAGAGCTCCCGCTCACCGGAGTGACCGCACGGGTGCGTACCGGCGGCCGGGTTACCGGCCGGTACGCACATCCTTAGCGATCGTTCAGGCCGGCGTTCTACACTCGGTCTTCAGGTCGAGGACTCGAGGAGGAGCTCCGCGCATGGACGCCGACGAGATCGCCGCCGGTCGGGCCCGCTGGCAGGCCCGCTACGACGCCGCCCGCAAGCGCGACGCGGACTTCACCACGCTCTCCGGCATGCCCGTCGACCCGGTCTACGGCCCGCCGGAGGGCGTGCCCTACCCGGGCTTCGACCGGATCGGCTGGCCGGGCGAGTTCCCGTACACCCGGGGGCTCTACCCGACCGGCTACCGCGGGCGGACCTGGACCATCCGGCAGTTCGCCGGGTTCGGCAACGCCCAGCAGACCAACGAGCGCTACAAGATGATCCTCGGCGCCGGTGGCGGCGGGCTCTCCGTCGCCTTCGACATGCCGACCCTGATGGGCCGCGACTCCGACGACCCGCAGTCGCTCGGTGAGGTGGGCCACTGCGGGGTGGCCATCGACTCGGCCGCCGACATGGAGGTGCTCTTCGGCGGCATCGACCTGGCCGGCGTGACCACCTCGATGACCATCTCCGGCCCGGCCGTGCCGGTCTTCTGCATGTACCTGGTCGCCGCCGAGCGGCAGGGCGCCGACCTCTCCACCCTGGACGGCACGCTCCAGACGGACATCTTCAAGGAGTACATCGCGCAGAAGGAGTGGCTCTTCGACCCGGAGCCGCACCTGCGCCTGATCGGCGACCTGATGGAGTACTGCGCCCGGGAGATCCCGAAGTACAAGCCGCTCTCGGTCTCCGGCTACCACATCCGCGAGGCCGGCGCGACCGCCGCGCAGGAGCTGGCGTACACCCTGGCCGACGGGTTCGGCTACGTCGAGCTGGGGCTCTCCCGTGGCCTGGACGTCAACGTCTTCGCCCCGGGCCTGAGCTTCTTCTTCGACTCGCACGTGGACTTCTTCGAGGAGATCGCCAAGTTCCGGGCCGCCCGCCGGATCTGGGCCCGCTGGCTGCGCGACGTGTACGGCGCCACCAGCGAGAAGGCGCTCTGGCTGAAGTTCCACACCCAGACCGCCGGGGTGTCGCTGACCGCCCAGCAACCGGTCAACAACGTGGTCCGGACCGCCGTGGAGGCGCTCGCGGCGGTGCTCGGCGGCACCAACTCGCTGCACACCAACGCCCTCGACGAGACCCTCGCGCTGCCCACCGACGAGTCGGCCGAGATCGCCCTGCGTACCCAGCAGGTGCTGATGGAGGAGACCGGGGTGACCAACGTGGCGGACCCGCTCGGCGGCGCCTGGTACGTCGAGGCGCTGACCGACCGGATCGAGGCCGAGGCGGAGGAGATCTTCGCCCGGATCCGGCAGCTCGGCGGCGACGGCCCGCACAAGATCGGCCCGATGACCTCGGGCATCCTGCGCGGCATCGAGGACGGCTGGTTCACCGGCCACATCGCCGAGTCGGCCTTCGCCTACCAGCAGTCGCTGGAGAAGGGCGAGAAGAAGATCGTCGGGGTCAACTGCCACACCGGTACGGTCGCCAAGGACCTGGAGATCCTGCGCATCTCGCACGAGGTCGAGCTGGAGCAGCGCCGGGTGCTGGCCGAGCGCAAGTCCGCCCGCGACGACGCCGCCGTCAAGGCCGCCGTGCAGCGCATGGTCGACGTCGCCCGGACCGGGGAGAACATGATCCCGGCCATGCTGGACGCGGTCCGCGCCGAGGCCACCCTGGGCGAGATCTGCGACGCGCTGCGCGCCGAGTGGGGCGTCTACCGCGAGCCCGCCCGCTTCTGAGTCGCCGCACCGGTGCCGGGCGTCCCCGGCACCGGTGCCGAGCAGCGTGAGAGTTGCAACTGTCGCCGTCGCGGTTGATCTGAGTTCGGCGGGACACGTGCGAGACTAGATAACCATGAGCGACCCACGGATCACCTCGTCGATCTTCACCCGCGGCGCGGTCGACCTCAGCGCGCTGCGCGGCACCCCCGAACCCTCCCGCCCCGCCACCCCGGCCCAGGCCGGCCCGCCCGCCGGCGTCCCCGGCGGCCCCGCCGCAGGCGGCGGTGTGGCCGTGATCGACGTGACCGAGGCGACCTTCCAGTCCGAGGTGCTGGAGCGGTCGCTGACCACACCGGTGGTCGTGGACTTCTGGGCCGAGTGGTGCGAGCCCTGCAAGCAGCTGTCGCCGGTGCTGGAGCGGCTGGCCGCCGAGGGCAACGGAGCCTGGGTGCTCGCCCGGATCGACGTGGACGCCAACCCGCGGCTCGCCCAGATGTTCCGGGTCCAGGGCATCCCGATGGTCTACGCGGTGGTCGGCGGCCAGCCGATCGACGCCTTCTCCGGCGTGGTGCCCGAGGCCCAGCTCCGCCAGTGGATCCAGGCCGTGCTGAAGGCCGGTGGCGTGACCGTCGCCGAGCCCGAGGACCCGCGGCTCACCGAGGCCGACGACGCGCTGATGTCCGGCGACCTGGACGCCGCCGAGGCGGCGTACCGGAAGATCCTGGCCGAGAGCCCGGCGGACGCCGCGGCCGAGTCCGGCCTGGCCCAGGTCGGGGTCGCCCGCCGGGTGGCCGGCGCCGACCCGCGGGCCGCGCTCGCCGCCGCCGAGCAGGCTCCCGACGACGTCGAGGCCCAGCTCCTCGCCGCCGACATCGAGGTGCTCAGCGGCCTGGCCGAGCAGGCGTACGCCCGGCTCGTCGGCCTGGTCCGGCGGACCGCCGGCGACGACCGGGAGAAGGCACGCCAGCACCTCGTCTCGCTGTTCACCATCGCCGGCCCGGAGGACCCCGCCGTGGCGTCCGCCCGGCGGGCGCTGGCCAGCGCGTTGTTCTAGGTTCGTAGCACGCCAGCGCGGGCCGGCGTACCGGCCGGCCCGCCCGACCGACGAGGACGGGAGCCCATGACGCGCCGGATCGCCGTCCTCGACGCGCCGACCAACCTCGGCCTGCGCCCTCCCACGTCCACCTCGGTCCCCGGCTGCGCCAAGGCACCCGGCGCGCTGCGGGACCACGGGCTGCTCGCCCGGCTGCGGGCCCGCGACGCCGGCTGCCTCACCCCGCCCCGCTACGACCCGGGCGACTGGCGCCCCGGCGACGGTGTCTGCCACGCCCGGGAGATCTCGGGCTATTCCGTGGCGATGGCCGACCGGCTCGGCGCGATCATCGACCGGGGCGAGTTCCCGCTGGTGCTCGGCGGGGACTGCTCGGTGCTGCTCGGCTCGGCGCTGGCCATGCACCGGCTCGGCGAGGCCGTCGGCGGCCGGATCGGGCTGGTCTTCGTGGACGGCCACTCCGACTTCCGCCACCCCGGCAACGCCTCGTACGTGGGCGCGGCGGCGGGGGAGGACCTCGCCCTGGTCACTGGGCGGGGGCAGGCCGACCTGGCGGCCATCGAGGGTCGGCGCCCCTACTTCCGGGACATCGACGTGGTGGTGCTCGGCATCCGGGCGCAGGACGAGTACCGGCTCGATCTGCAGGCCGCCGGCATCACCACCCGGCCGGTGCCGGCGCTGCGCGCCGAGGGGGCGGCGCGGACCGCCCAGTGGGCGCACGAGCAGTTGGCGGACTGCGCCGGCTACTGGGTGCACATCGACGTGGACGTGCTCGACCCGGCGGTGATGCCCGCCGTGGACGCGCCCGACCCGGGCGGGATCGCCTTCGCCGAGCTGGAGATCCTGCTCGCCGGCCTGGTCGACACCCCGCACTGCCTGGGGGTCGAGTTGACCGTCTTCGACCCCGACTACGACCCCGACGGGTCGTACGCCGCCGAGATCGTCAACACCGTGGTGGCCGGGCTCGCCCCGGTGTCCGCGCCGACCGCGGTGCCGCCCCGGCTGCTGCCGTCCGGCCCGGTCGCCCCGGCGCCCCGGCCGGGCAACGGGCGGCCTGCCGAGCGCCCCGTGCTGCCCGTGTCGGCGGCCGTGCCGGTCCCCGCCGTCGCCGTGGAGCCGATCGGCCCGGCCCTGTCGGGCCCCGCCGACGATGCCGAGCCGGTTCACCGGGACGGTGCCGGCCCGGAGGCCGACAACCCCGACCGGTCCGGGCCCGGGTTGCTGCGGCGGGTGTCGGTCGTCGAGGACGATCCGGATGACGAGTCGGCGCCGGGCCGGCTGCGGCGGGTGGCCGAGGTCGGGGCGACTGATGACGCTGGGCCGGGGCTGCTGCGGCGGGCGTCGCTTGGGCAGTCGGTCGAGGGCGTGGAGGAGGCCGTTGGTCCGCCGGCGTCGGCCGGGCCGGGCCTGCTGCGCCGACTGCCGGTCACCGAGGGTGAGGCAGCTGTGCGGTCCAGCGGGGCCGAGCCGGCGAGTCCCGGTGTGGACATCGCCTGATCGACGCCGGGTCGCCGCGCGCCGCTGAGTGGGGCGGGGACGGGGTCAGATGCGGCCGCGGAGGAAGCGCTCGGCGATCGGGACCGCGCTGGACGTGCTGGAGCCGCCCTGTTCGACGAAGACGGCGAAGGCGACGTCACCCTGCCAGCCGACGAACCAGGCGTGGGTGTGCGCCGGGTTGTTGTCGTACTCGGCGGTGCCGGTCTTGCCGTACACCGGCTCGCCCGGGACGTCCTTCAGGGCGCTGGCGGTGCCGCTGGTGACCACCGCGCGCATCATGGTCTTCAACGCCGACACGGACTCGGCCTTCAGCGCCGGGCCGGCCGGGACGGGCTTCGCCGGCGCGGGGTCGAGCAGCAGCTTCGGCTGCTCCCAGCGGCCCCGGGCCACGGCGGCGGTGGCACCGGCCATGGCGAGTGGACTCACCACGGTGGTGCCCTGGCCGATCGCGGCGGCGGCCTGCTCCGTGGCCGAGCCGTTGGCGGAGACCTTGCCGGTGAAGACGTCCGCCCCGAGATCCCACTCGCCCTCCAGGCCGAGGGTGCGGCCGGCCTGCGCCAGCCCGTCCGCCCCGAGCTTCGGCGCCAGTGAGACGAAGGCGGTGTTGCAGGACCTCGCGAAGTCGGTGGTGAACGGCACCGATCCCAGCTCGAAGTTGTCCGAGTTCTTGAACGACCGGCCGTCCACCACCTTGGTCCTGGGGCAGTCGACCGTCGTTGCCGGCGTCACCGCGCCCTGGTCGAGCAGGGCGAGCGCGCTGACCATCTTGAAGGTCGAGCCGGGCGGCACCTGGGCACCGAAGGCGAGATTCTCGCCGGCCGCGCCGGGGCCGTTCGCGGCGGCCAGCACCGCGCCGTCGCTGATCCGCACGGCCACCAGGGCCGAGCGCCGGTTCTCGCCGCGCAGCGCCGTGTCGGCGGCGTTCTGGGTGGCCACGTCGAGGGTGGTCTTCAGCGGCTGGCCGGGCTTCGGCTCGGCGCGGAAGACCTCCACGCCCGTGGGGCCGGTGGTGCCGTCGGGTGCGGCGCGCTCGGTGACCACGGTCAGCCCCGGGGTGCCGCGCAGCCGGTCGTCGTGCCGGCCCTGGAGGCCGCCGTGGCCGACCAGGTCGCCCCGGACGTACTTGTCCGGGTGGGCCTGGAGGTCGTCGGCCTGGGCCGGGTCGACCGAGCCGAGCAGGGCCCGCGCGAACTCACGGGTCGGGGCCAGGTCGAGCTTGTCGGTCTGGAACTTAGTGCCGGGCAGGTCGTAGATCCGCGGCTTGATCTGCCGGTACGCCTCGTCGCGGAGCGTCACCACCTCGACGAACGCGCCCGGTTCGGCCTCGGCGACGCGCTTGGGCAGGTCGGCGAGGTCGACCGGCGGGGTGAGCGCGGGCCGGATCGCCTTGAATGCGGCGTCGAGCTGCCGGACCAGGGCCTTCACGTCGGTGACCTCGCTGGGCTGCACGCCCACCCGGATCACCGGCCGGGGCGCGACGATCGGGGCGCCCCCGCCGCCGAGGATGCCGGCCCGGGGTGCCGGGTCGCGGCGCAGCGCCAGCCGGTCGCCCTTCTCCAGCTTCTCCTGGACGACGGTCGATTCCCAGATCACCTGCCACTGGTCGTCGCCGCCGCGCTTGAGGCGTAGCGGGCTCTCGTAGGCCCAGCGGGTCCCGCCCGGCAGGCGCCAGGTGACCTGGACCCGCGCGGTGGCCAGGTCGGCGGTGATCTTCGCGTCGCCGGCCCGCCTCAGCTCCGGCGGGCTGTCGGCCAGCTCGCCGGAGAGCGACCTGATCTCCTTCGTCACCTCGCCGGCCGGGATCTTGGCCCCGGCCGCGTCGACGAAGCCGACCGCTTGGAGATCACCCGAGCGCCAGCCCTTCAGGAAGGCGTCGACGCTGGCCTCCGGCCCGCCCTCGCCCGAGCACCCGACCAGCGTCCCCGTCGCGAGCACGACGGCGGCCAGCGCCGCGAGGACCGGCCGGCGAGGGGAGAGGTGGCGGCGGACGGGGTACGACACGGGCATGGAGCAGTCCCTCCGGTGCGTAACTGCCCTGCACGCTAGTACGGCGGGCCGGTCCCCACCGCCCCGCCACCGCCCCGAACCGGGCAAAGACCGGCACGTGGCAGTGTGATGAACATCGCCAGTCCGGGTACTCCGCGACCAGCCGACCACGTACCCGCAACGGGTGAAAGGACAGAGTCCCGATCCGGACGTCCGGCCAGTGGTCCGCCGACGAACGGTCAGAGCGGCAGGGCCTAGGCTGGGCGGCAGAGTGACCCACAACGCGGTGGGTCGAGGGGAGTGGCACCGATGGACCGGCGTCCGGCGATCAAACCGGGACCCGACCTCCGGCAGGCTGACACCGGCCGGGACGATGACAGCTTCGATTCGGCGACCGACGGGGACGGTTTCAGCCGTCTCGACACAGGCACAACCGGGATGACCGGTTCCAGCATCGACACCCTCTACGACCTGGGCCTGCCGACGCAGGCGCTGGGCGACGACACGGAGGACGCCGAGCTGGACGAGCCGGTGCCCAACGCGGAGCGCCTGGTCGCCCAGGCGGTCGCGCTGGCCGGTGACGACCACGACGCGGCGACCCTGGTCGGCCGCTTCTGGCGGTTCGCCCCCGACGAGGAGCTGATCGGCTTCACCGCCGAGGAGATGCTCGACGCCGCCCGGGCCCACCGGGACCTGGCCCAGCAGCGCGTACCGGGTGAGCTGAAGCTGCGCATCCACGAGCCGGACGCCGACCAGCACCACACGGTGATCGAGATCGTCACCGACGACATGCCGTTCCTGGTCGACTCGGTTACCGCGCTGCTCAACTCGTACCACCTCGACGTGCACCTGCTGGTCCACCCGCTGGTGGTGGTCCGCCGGGAGCCGCTGGGCCGGCTCACCGAGGTCTCCGCCGACGTGGAGCCGGACGACGCGATCGCCGGTGATCTGGTCGAGAGCTGGATGCGGATCGAGATCGACCCGGTCCGTGACCCGGCCGAGCGGGAGAGGCTGCGCCGGGAGCTGCAGCGGGTGCTCACCGACGTCCGGGAGGCCGTGGAGGACTGGCCCAAGATGCGGCAGCGGGCCCTCGCGCTCGCCGACGAGCTGGCCTCCGCGCGTACCTCGGACAACCGGCCGCCGGTGCCGGAGAAGGACATCACCGACTCGGTCGAGCTGCTGCGCTGGCTCGCGCACGACCACTTCACCTTCCTCGGCTACCGGGAGTACCGGCTGGTCGACACCGACGGCGCGGACGGCGGCCAGGCCCTCGAGGCCGTCCTCGGCACCGGCCTGGGCATCCTCCGCTCCGACTCGCCGGAGGCCCGGGCGCTCTCGTCGATGACCCCCGAGGCGCACGAGAAGGTGTTGGAGAAGCGCCTCCTGATCATCACGAAGGCCAACTCGCGGGCCACCGTGCACCGCTCGGCCTACCTCGACTACATCGGCTTCAAGATCTTCAACGACGCCGGGGACGTGGTCGGGGAGCGGCGTTTCCTGGGCCTGTTCTCGACCGCGGCGTACCGGACCAGCGTGCAGGAGCTGCCGGTGGTCCGCCGCAAGGTCGCCGAGGTGCTGGACCGCTCGGGGCTGAGCCTGCGCAGCCACTCCGGCAAGGACCTGCTCCAGATCCTGGAGACCTACCCGCGCGACGAGCTGTTCCAGATCAAGACCGACGACCTCTACCACGCGGTGACCGGCGTGCTGCGGATGGCCGGCCGCCGCCAGTTGCGGGTCTTCCTGCGCCGGGACGCGTACGGGCGGTTCATCTCCTGCCTGATCTACCTGCCCCGGGACCGGTTCACCACGCAGAACCGGCTGCGCATGCAGGACATCCTGCTGCGCGAGCTGAACGGCGTCGGGGTCGACTACACCACCCGGGTCACCGAGTCGATGCTCGCCCGGGTGCACTTCATCGTCCGGACCGACCCGACCAACCCGCCCGGGGAGATCGACGCCGACCTGCTCGCCGAGGAGCTGGCCGACGCCACCCGGCTGTGGGACGACGACTACCGGCTGGTGCTGGAGCGCAAGCTCGGTGACGAGCAGGCCAAGCACCTGTTCAGCCGGTACGCCGACGCGTTCCCGGAGGGCTACAAGGACGGGCACACGCCGTACGAGGCGATGAAGGACCTGGCCAAGCTGGAGCTGCTGGAGGAGCCCGGCCAGCTCGAGATGCACCTGTTCCGCAAGCAGCTCGCGCGTACCAACGGCGTCGGCCGCGAGATTGACGAGACCATGGACGTCCGGTTCAAGGTCTACCGGTACGGCGAGCCGATGATGCTCTCCGCCGTGCTGCCGGTGCTGCACTCGCTCGGCGTGAAGGTGGTCGACGAGCACCCGTACGAGGTGGAGCGGGTCGACGGCCGGATCTGGCTGTACGACTTCGGGCTGCAACTGCCCGAGGCGCATCAGGAGCTGGCCGAGGTGCGGCCGCACGTGGAGAACGCCTTCGCCGCCGCCTGGCGGGGCGAGGCCGAGGTGGACGGCTTCAACGAGCTGGTGCTCCGGGCCGGGCTCACCTGGCGGCAGGTCGTGGTGCTCCGGGCGTACGCGAAGTATCTGCGCCAGGCGGGCACGGTCTTCTCCCAGGAGTACATGGAGCAGACCTTCATCGCGTACCCGAAGATCGCTTCGCTGCTGGTGGAGCTCTTCGAGACCCGGTTCGCCCCGGGCGCGACCACCCTGGACGAGCGGCGGCAGCGCAGCGGCGAGCTGGTCAACGCGATCGGCGAGGCGCTGGACGACGTGGCCAGCCTGGACCAGGACCGGATTCTGCGGTCGTACCTGACGTTGATCCAGGCCACCCTACGGACCAGCTTCTACCAGAAGCCGGCCGGCGGGCGGCCCAAGCCGTACGTCGCGTTCAAGCTGGACCCGCAGGCCATCCCGGACCTGCCCGCGCCGCGGCCCAAGTTCGAGATCTTCGTCTACTCGCCCCGGTTCGAGGGCGTGCATCTGCGCTTCGGGCCGGTGGCCCGGGGCGGCCTGCGCTGGTCCGACCGGCGGGAGGACTTCCGTACCGAGGTGCTGGGCCTGGTCAAGGCGCAGATGGTGAAGAACGCCGTGATCGTGCCGGTGGGCGCCAAGGGCGGCTTCGTGCTCAAGCAGAAGCCGGGCGACCGGGACGAGGCGGTGATCTGCTACAAGGAGTTCGTCGGCGCGCTGCTCGACGTCACCGACAACATCGTCGGCGGCGCGATCGTGCCGCCGGAGGACGTGGTCCGGCACGACTCGGACGACCCGTACCTGGTGGTGGCGGCGGACAAGGGCACCGCGACGTTCTCCGACATCGCCAACGAGATCTCCGCCGCGCACAACTTCTGGCTGGGCGACGCGTTCGCCTCCGGCGGCTCGGCCGGCTACGACCACAAGAAGATGGGCATCACCGCCCGGGGTGCCTGGGAGTCGGTGAAGCGGCACTTCCGGGAGCTGGGTCACGACACCCAGACCCAGGACTTCACCGTGGTCGGCGTCGGCGACATGTCCGGCGACGTGTTCGGCAACGGGATGCTGCTGTCGAAGCACATCCGGCTGCTGGCCGCCTTCGACCACCGGCACATCTTCCTCGACCCGGACCCGGACGCGGCCACCTCGTGGGACGAGCGGAAGCGGCTGTTCGACCTGCCCCGGTCGTCCTGGGAGGACTACAACCGGGAGCTGATCTCGGCCGGCGGCGGGGTGTACCCGCGTACCGCCAAGTCGGTGCCGGTCTCGCCACAGGTGCGCGCGGTGCTCGGGCTCGACGAGGACGTCACGCAGCTCAGCCCGCAGGAGCTGATGAAGGCGATCCTGACCGCGCCGGTGGACCTGTTCTGGAACGGCGGCATCGGCACCTACGTGAAGGCGTCGACGCAGACCAACGCCGAGGTCGGGGACAAGTCCAACGACGCCATCCGGGTGGACGGCAAGGGCCTGCGCTGCCGGGTGGTCGGTGAGGGCGGCAACCTGGGCTTCACCCAGCACGGCCGGATCGAGTACGCCTCGGCCGGCGGCCGGATCTACACCGACTTCATCGACAACGCGGCCGGGGTGGACTGCTCCGACCACGAGGTGAACATCAAGATCCTGCTCAACACCGCGGTCGCCGACGGCGAACTGGACCGGCCGGCGCGGGACGAGCTGCTCGCCCAGATGACCGACGAGGTCGCCGAGCTGGTGCTGCGGGACAACTACGACCAGGCCCGGGCGCTCAACAACGCCCAGGCCCAGGCCGCCTCGCTGCTGCCGGTGCACCGCCGGATGATCAACGAGCTGGAGCGGTCCGGCCAGCTCGACCGGGCGCTGGAGGCGCTCCCGCCGGACGAGGAGCTGGCGGTCCGGACCGAGACCGGCCTGACCGCGCCGGAGTTCGCGGTGCTGCTCGCATACGTGAAGATCGTGCTGGAGCGGGAGATCGTCGGCGAGGGGCTGGCGGACGAGGAGTGGACGACCGACGTCCTGGTCAACTACTTCCCGACGCCGCTGCGCGAACGGTTCGCCGACCGGATGGGGCAGCACCGGCTGCGCCGGGACATCGTCACCACCGTGCTCGTCAACGAGGCGATCAACCGGGGCGGCATCTCGTTCGTCTTCCGGGTCGTCGAGGAGACGGCCGCGTCGGCGGCGGACGTGCTGCGGGCGTACGTGGTGGTCCGCGAGGTGTTCGGGCTGCGCGACCTCTGGGACGCGGTGGAGTCGCCGGACATCAGGGTCTCGCCCGAGTTGCAGACCAGCGTCTACCTCGACACCCGCCGGCTGCTCGACCGCGCGGTGCGCTGGCTGGTCACCAACCGGCGCTCGCCGATCGACGTGCCGGGGGAGATCGCCCGGCTGCGGGACGGCGTGGCCCGGCTCCTGCCGGACCTGGAGCACCTCTTCTACGGCACCGAGCGGGAGGCGATCGCCGCCCACATCGACTCGCTGACCGAGAAGGGGCTGCCCCGCGAGCTGGCCGAGCAGGCGACCCGGCTGATGTACAGCTTCGGCCTGCTCGACGTGGTGGAGACCGCCCAGTCGACCGGCCGGGACGTGAGCGAGGTGGCCTCGGTCTACTTCGTCCTCTCCGACCGGTTCCGGGTGGACGCCCTGTTGTCGAAGATCTCCCTGCTGCCACGGGAGGACCGCTGGCAGACCCTGGCCCGGATGGCGCTGCGCTACGACCTGTACGCCGCGCTGGCCGCGCTCACCGCGGAGGTCCTCGGCTCCACCCCGGACAGCCTCCCGCCGGTCGAGCGGGTGCAGGAGTGGGAGCAGGCGAATGCCACCTCGATCCACCGGGCGCACCGGGCGATGGGGGAGTTCGACGAGTCCCGCGCCGACCTCTCCGCCCTGTCGGTGCTGCTGCGGCAGATCCGTACCCTGGTGCGGACCTCGGCGGCGGCCTGACCCGCACGGACACCGGCGGGGGGGGGGGGGGGGGGGGGGGGGGGGGGGGGGGGGGGGGGGGGGGGGGGGGGGGGGGGGGGGGGGGGGGGGGGGGGGGGGGGGGGGGG
>NZ_JBVJJA010000060.1:0-35048 GCF_055586005.1 Micromonospora sp. NPDC051924 | reverse complement strand
CCCCCCCCCCCCCCCCCCCCCCCCCCCCCCCCCCCCCCCCCCCCCCCCCCCCCCCCCCCCCCCCCCCCCCCCCCCCCCCCCCCCCCCCCCCGACGCTCGTCAGGACAGGCCGTTGGCCTCGCGGATCACCGTCACCAGCTCGTCGATGATGCCGGTGAGCGCGAAGTCCTTCGGGGTGAAGACCCGGGCCACCCCGGCGGCCCGGAGCGCCTCCGCGTCGACGCTCGGGATGATCCCGCCGACCACCACCGGCAGGTCGGCCCGCCCGGCGGCGCGCAGCCCGTCCAGCACCGCCGGCACCGCAGCCAGATGCGAGCCGGAGAGCACCGAGAGGCCGACGAGGTCGACGTCCTCCTCGACGGCGGCGGCCACGATCTGCGCGGCGGTCAGCCGGATGCCCTGGTAGACCACTTCGAAGCCGGCGTCGCGGGCGCGTACCGCGATCTGCTCGGCGCCGTTGGAGTGCCCGTCCAGGCCGGGCTTGCCGACCAGCAGTCGCAGCCGCCCGCTGCCCAGCTCCCGCGCGGTGGCGGCGACCCGCTCCCGGACCGTCGCGAGACCCGCGTCGCCACCGGCCCCGGCCGCGCCGGCGAGGCCCGTCGGGGCCCGGTACTCGCCGAAGACCTGGCGCAACGCGCCGGCCCACTCGCCGGTGGTGACCCCGGCCCGCACGCAGGCCAGCGTCGCGGGCATCAGGTTCGCCGTGGTCGCGGCGTCCGCGCGGAGCCGGGCCAGGGCCGCGTCCGCGGCCGCCGCGTCCCGACCGGCCCGCCACTCGCGTACGGCGTCGGCGGCGGCCGTCTCGACCGCCGGGTCGACCTGCTCGATCGCCTCGGCACCGGCCGCGGTCAGCGGCGACGGCTCGGTCTCGGTGAACCTGTTGACGCCGACCACCACGTCGGTGCCGGCCTCCATCCGCCGGCGGCGGTCGGCGAGCGAGGCGACCAGGGCGCTCTTCAGGTAGCCGGTCTCCACGGCGGCCACCACGCCGCCCATCTCCAGCACCTTCTCCAGCTCGACCCGGGCCCCGGCGACGATGTCGTCGACCAGCGCGGTCATCACGTGCGACCCCTCGAAGAGGTCCGGGTACTCCAGCAGGTCCGACTCGTACGCCAGCACCTGCTGCATGCGCAGCGACCACTGCTGGTCCCACGGGCGGGGCAGGCCGAGCGCCTCGTTCCAGGCGGGCAGCTGCACCGCGCGGGCCCGGGCGTCCCGGGACAGGGTGACGCCGAGCATCTCCAGCACGATGCGCTGGATGTTGTTCTCCGGCTGGGCCTCCGTGAGGCCGAGCGAGTTGACCTGGACGCCGTATCGGAAGCGGCGCTGCTTCGGGTTCTGCACGCCGTACCGGTCGCGGGTGATCTCGTCCCAGAGCGCGCCGAACGCGCGCATCTTGGCGATTTCCTCGACGAAGCGCACCCCGGCGTTGACGAAGAAGGAGATCCGCTGGACCACGTCGCCCATCCGCTCGGCGGGCACCTGGCCGGAGTCGCGGACCGTGTCGAGCACCGCGACCGCGGTGGCGAGCGCGAACCCGACCTCCTGCACCGGCGTCGCGCCGGCCTCCTGCAGGTGGTACGAGCAGATGTTGACCGGGTTCCACTTCGGCATCTCACGCAGCGTGTACGCGATGACGTCCGCGGTCAGCCGCAGCGACGCGGCCGGCGGGAAGATGTACGTCCCCCGGGACAGGTACTCCTTGATGATGTCGTTCTGGGTGGTGCCGGCGCAGCGGGCCAGCTCGGCGCCCTGCTCGGCGGCGACCGTGCCGTAGAGGCCGAGCAGCCACATGGCCGGTGCGTTGATGGTCATCGAGGTGTTCATCTCGGCCAGCGGGATGCCCTCGAAGAGGGCCCGCATGTCGCCGAGGTGTGCCACCGGCACGCCCACCCGGCCCACCTCGCCGGTGGCCAGCTCGTGGTCCGGGTCGTATCCGGTCTGGGTGGGCAGGTCGAAGGCGACGGAGAGCCCGGTCTGTCCCTTCGCCAGGTTGCGGCGAAAGAGCGCGTTGGTGGCCGCGGCGGAGGAGTGCCCGGCGTAGGTGCGCATCACCCAGGGCCGGTCGCGCTCCGGCAGCCGCCCCGAGGGAGCCTTCTCATCCATGCCCTTCTCACCCATGGCCGGAGTCTAAGTTACCGTTCAGTAAAACGGGCTGTGGAAAACCACACAGGTCCATGGAGCGGACCGACGGGCACGAGCGGCGCGACATGGGCGACACCACCACACCCCGGCCCGCCGCGCGGTGCGCCGCGGACGCACACTGGACGTCATGGATGACGAGCTCGCGATCTCCGTACGGGGGCTGCGCAAGGCGTACGGGGACAACGTCGCGGTGGCGGGCGTGGACCTGGACGTGCACCGGGGCGAGGTGTTCGCGCTGCTCGGCCCGAACGGCGCCGGCAAGACCACCACGGTGGAGATCCTCGAGGGCTACCGGCAGCGCGACGCTGGCGAGGTACGCGTACTCGGCGCCGACCCGGCCCACGCCGACCCCGGCTGGCGCGCCCGGGTCGGCATCGTGCTCCAGGGCACCGGCGAGTTCGACGAGCTGACCGTCGCCGAGGTGGTCCGGCACTTCTCCGGCTTCTACCCCGAGGCCGACGACCCCGACAAGGTGATCGAGCGGGTCGGGCTGGGCGCCAAGGCCAAGGCCCGTACGCACACCCTCTCCGGCGGGCAGAAGCGCCGGCTGGACGTGGCACTGGGCATCATCGGCCGCCCGGAGCTGCTCTTCCTGGACGAGCCGACCACCGGCTTCGACCCGGAAGCCCGGCGGGAGTTCTGGGAGCTGATCCGCGACCTGGCCGCCGCCGGCACCACCATCGTGCTGACCACGCACTACCTGGACGAGGCCGAGGCCCTCGCGGACCGGGTGGGCGTGATCGCCGCCGGCCGGGTGGTCGAGGTGGCCCCGCCGAACCGGCTCGGCAACCGGCAGGAGGGTCTCACGACGGTCTCCTGGCGTACCCCGGACGGCACGCCGGAGACGGCGCAGACCGCGACGCCGACGGCGCTGGTGGCCGAGCTGGCCGCGCGCTTCGGCGGCGAGGTCCCCGGCCTCACCGTGACCCGGCCGACCCTGGAAGACGTCTACCTGCGGATGATCGGACACTGATGACCACCACGACGAAGCCGGCAGCCCCGGTCGCCGCCGCACCGGCCCGGCGGCTCGGGTCGGGCGCCCTGGCCCTGCGCCAGGGCCGGTTGGAGATCACCCAGTTCCTGCGCAGCCGGGAGTCCGTCGTCTTCACGATGGGCTTCCCGATCATCATGATCCTGATCTTCGCCGCCATCTTCAACGACGAGATCGCCCCGGGCGTCAGCTACACGCAGTACTTCATCACCGGCATGATCGCGACCGGTCTGATGACGGTGAGCTTCCAGAACCTCGGCATCTGGATCCCGATCGAGCGGGACCGGGGCGTGCTCAAGCGCTACCGGGGCACCCCGATGCCGAAGTGGGTCTGGTTCGCCGGCAAGGTGATCATGGTGGTCGCCATCGGGGTCGCCGAGACCGCGCTGCTGCTCGCCGTCTCGGTGGCGCTGTTCGACCTGAAGCTGCCGGACACCGCCGTCAAGTGGGCGACCTTCGGCTGGGTCGCGGTCCTCGGCGTCACCGCCTGCACCCTGTGCGGCATCGCCATCTCCTCGCTGGCCCGGACCGCGCGCAGCGGCTCCGCCGTGGTCACCCCGGTGGCGCTGATCCTCCAGTTCATCTCCGGGGTGTTCTTCGTCTTCACCAGCCTGCCGGCCTGGATGCAGCAGGTCGCCGCGCTGTTCCCGCTCAAGTGGATGTGCCAGGGGCTGCGCTCGGTCTTCCTGCCCGACAGCTTCGGCGGGCAGGAGCCGGGCGGCTCGTTCGAGCTGGGCAAGGTCGCCCTGGTGCTCGCCGCATGGTGCGTGATCGGCCTGGTCCTCTGCCTGACCACCTTCCGCTGGACCACCAAACGCGACGGCTGACGCCCGGCGGTCGCCGGGCCGGCGCCCGGGGCCGCCGCGGGTGGCACACTCGCCGGCATGGCACACATCCTGACCCGGCGGATGCTGCTGGCCGCGGCCGCCGGGGTGGCCGGCGTCGGGCTGGTCGGCGGGCTCGCCGCGCGCCAGCTCACCCGCGCCGAGCCGGACCCGGCCGGGCCCGACGTGCCGGCCGGCGACGAGCGGCTGATCCGGATCGCCTCCGGCGCCCGGGGCCGCGAGGTGGACTTCTGGACCGCCGTCCCGGAGGGTTACGGCGATGGCCGCGGGCTGCCGGTCTGCCTGGTGCTGCACGGCACGTCGGCCACGCCCCGGGACCTCGGCCGGCTCGGGTTGGGCCGCTTCCTCACCGCCGCGGTCCGCCGCGGCACGCCGCCCTTCGTGCTCGCCGCGGCCACCGGCAACCGGCTCTGGCGCCCGGCCGGCGGCGACGACCCGCGGCGGATGCTGCGCGAGGAGGTGCCCACCTGGTGCGCCCGGCACGGCTTCGACAGCAGCCGGCTAGCCGGCTGGGGCTGGTCGACCGGGGGCGCCGGGGCGCTGCTGCTCGCCGAGGCGTACCCGGGATGGCTGCGCGCGGTGGCCGCCCTCTCCCCCGCCGTACGCCCCGGCGACGAGGTCTTCGCCGGCGTGCGCAAGCTGCGCGGCACCCGGGTCGGGCTCTGGTGCGGCCGGCAGGACAACTTCCTCAAAGACGTCCGCGCGCTGGCCCGGGCGCTGCCCGAACCCCCGGTACGCGCCGAGTGGACCGACGGCCGGCACAACTTCGGCTACTGGAACACCGTCATCCCGGACGCGTTCGCCCTGCTGGGTGCCGCCCTCACCCCGCCCCGGGCAAGCTGATCCCCGACGCCGTCGGCACCGGAGTGATCCGGGAGCTGTGGGGGCTGTCGAGCCAGCCGCAGGCGCGCGCCCGCGGCTGACGGACGGTCGGGCCCTGCGCGGGGACACGCGCAGGGCCCGGGACCGTCAGTACGAGTAGAAGCCCTGGCCGGTCTTGCGGCCCAGGTCGCCGGCGGTGGCCATGCGCTGGAGCAGCTCCGGCGGGAAGAACTTCTCGTCGGCGGTGTCGGTGTAGATGTTCTTCGTGGCGTTGAGCAGCACGTCCACGCCGGTCAGGTCGACCGTGGCCAGCGGGCCCATGGCGTGGCCGAAGCCCAGCTTGCAGGCGGTGTCCAGATCCTCGGCCGAGATCACCCCGGACTCGACCAGCTTGACCGCCTCCATGGCCAGCGCACAGATCAGCCGGGTGGTGACGAAGCCGGCGATGTCCCGGTTGACCACCACCACGGTCTTGCCGATCTCCTCGGCGAACGCCTTCGCGGTCGCCAGGGTGGCGTCGCTCGTCTTGTAGCCCCGGATCAGCTCGCAGAGCTTCATCATCGGGACCGGCGAGAAGAAGTGGGTGCCGACGACCGACTCCGGGCGCTCGGTCGCCGTGGCGATCTGGGTGACCGGGATGGCCGAGGTGTTGGTGGCCAGCACGGCGTCGGCCTTGCAGATCTTGTCCAGCGCGCGGAAGACCTCGTGCTTGAGCTCGATCTTCTCGAAGACCGCCTCGACCACGATGTCCGCGTCGGCCGCCGCCTCCAGCTCGGTGGTCGGGGTGATCCGGGCGAGGGTCGCCTCGACCTCGGACGCCTCGATCCTGCCCTTCTCGGCGAACTTCTCCAGCGACTTCCGGATGCCGTCGACGCCCCGCTTGGTGGCCGCGTCGTCCAGGTCCCGCAGCGTCACCTGCCAGCCCGCCTGCGCCGCCACCTGGGCGATGCCCGAGCCCATCAGCCCGGCACCGACGACCGCGAGTCGACCCGCCATCTGCTTCTCCCTCGCCTGATTGAGTGTCTGCCAGCACCCTAGTCGGCGAGCCTGAACGACGACTAAGCCCTCTCCCAGGTCAGATCTCCAGGGCCGGTTCCTCCGGTGCCGTGCCGCGTTCCACCGCGACCCCGAGCGCCTGGAGGTCGGCGACGAAGTCCGGGTAGCCGCGGTCGACGTGGTGCACGTGCGAGACCTCGGTGACCCCGTCCGCGCACAGCCCGGCGATGATCAGGCCAGCCCCGGCCCGGATGTCGGTGGCCCGGACCGGGGCGCCGGAGAGCCGGTCGCGGCCGCAGACCAGGGCGTGGTGGCCGTCGGTCCGGATGTCCGCGCCGAGCCGCATCATCTCGTTGGCGAACATGAACCGGCCGTCGAAGATGTTCTCGGTGATCAGGGAGGCCCCGTCGCTGACCGCGGCCAGGCCGATAGCCATCGGCAGCAGGTCGGTGGCGAAGCCCGGGAACGGCAGGGTGACCACGTCCACGGCGGTGGGGCGGTCGTCCATCCGTACCCGGAAGGCCCCGGCCCGGGTCTCGACCAGGCCGCCTGCCGAGACCAGCTTGTCCAGCGCGACCTCCAGGTACGCCGGCTCGATGCCGGTCACGGTGACGTCCCCGCGGGTCATCGCGGCGGCGAACGCCCAGGTCCCGGCGACGATCCGGTCCCCCACCGTGGCGTGCCGGACCGGGCGCAGTTCGGGCACCCCGACGATGTGCAGGGCGGAGGTGCCCTCGCCCTCGATCCGGGCACCCATCCGGATCAGCATCGAGCAGATGTCGACGATCTCCGGCTCCCGGGCCGCGTTGTCGATCGTCGTGGTGCCCCGGGCCAGCACCGCCGCCATGACCAGGTTCTCGGTCGCGCCGACGCTCGGGAAGTCCAGCACGATGTCCGCGCCGTGCAGCCCGTCCGGGGCCTCGGCGATGACGAAGCCGTGCTCACCGGAGATCTCCGCGCCCATCCGGGCCAGCCCGGCGATGTGCATGTCCAGGCCACGCGAGCCGATGGCGTCCCCGCCGGGGTGGGCCACCCGCACGTACCCCCGGCGAGCCAGCAGCGGGCCGAGCACGCAGATCGACGCGCGGAGCCGGCGGACCAGGTCGTAGTCGGCCTCCGCGCCGGGCTGCTCCGGCACGTCGATGACGACCGACCGGGATCGTTCGACCCCACCGCGGGCCACCATCGGGTCGACCGGGTCGTCGGCGGCGAACCGTACGCCGCAGCCGAGCCGGCGGAGCACCTCCCCCATGATCGCGATGTCGGTGATCCGCGGGACGTTGGTGATCACGCTGCCGCCGGGTGCCAGCAGCGCGGCGGCCATCAGTTTGAGGGCGGAGTTCTTCGCCCCGACCACGTGCACGGTGCCAGCCAACCGGGCCTCGCCGGGCACCCGGATGACGTCGACGTCGTTGACCGCCGGGTCGCCGGCGTCACCCGGGCCGACCCCGGCCGGCCAGCCGGTCTGGCCCGGACGCGCCGGGATGGTCAGGTCCGGTATCCGTAGGCTGTGCGTCATGGCCGTCCACCTCACGCGCATCTACACCAAGGCCGGCGACGCCGGCATGACCAGGCTGAGCAACAACGAGCAGGTGCCGAAGACCGATCCACGGATCGCCGCGTACGCGGACGTGGACGAGTGCAACGCCGCGATCGGCGTGGCGCTCGCCCTGGGGCAGCTCTCCGACGAGCTGCGGGCGGTGCTGGAGTCGATCCAGAACGACATGTTCGACGTCGGCGCAGACCTGGCGACCCCGGTGGAGCCGGACCCGAAGTACCCGCCGCTGCGGGTCACCGAGGAGTACGTCGAGCGCCTCGAGGGCTGGTGCGACGAGTACAACGCGCGCCTGAGCAAGCTCGACTCCTTCATCCTCCCCGGCGGCACCGCTGGTGCGGCACTGCTGCACGTGGCACGGACGACCGCTCGGCGCGCCGAGCGTGCGGCGTGGGCCCTGGTCGCGCACGACCCGGACCGGACCAGCCCTCTCCCGGCCAAGTATCTCAACCGGCTCTCCGATCTGCTCTTTATCCTGTCAAGAACGGCAAATCCGGACGGAGATGTGCTATGGGTGCCGGGCGGGAAGCGCTGACCGCCGGCGCGCTGCACCACGTCGAGGTCTGGGTGCCCGATCTCGCCGCCGCCACGCGTAGCTGGGGCTGGCTTCTCGGCGAGTTGGGTTGGACGCCGTACCAGGACTGGCCCGCCGGCCGCTCCTGGCGGCTCGGCCCCACCTACCTGGTCATGGAGGAGTCCCCGGCGCTCAGCGGACGGGTGCACGACCGGCTCGCCCCGGGCCTCAACCACCTGGCCTTCCACGCCGGCCCGCCGGCCGCCGTGGACCGGCTGGTCGAGGCCGCGCCGGAACACGGGTGGGAACTGCTCTTCCCGGACCGCCACCCGCACGCCGGCGGCCCCCGGACGTACGCCGCCTATCTCACTGACGGGCAGGGCTACGAGGTCGAACTGGTCGCCACTCTCGACTGAACGGGGGCGTACGCGTGGATCGGGCGCGACGCTCCGGAGACGCCGCTGGCCGGCGCCCCTGTCGGGGTGCCGGCCAGCGTTGCGGGTGTGGGTCAGCTGTTCCAGTGCTGGGCGACCAGGTCGGCGGCCTGCTGCTCCCACTGGGCGTAGGCGTCCGGGTAGGCCGACACCTGCACGGTCTGCGCGGCCTGGGTCAGCGGCATGTCCTGCCAGCCGTCGACCTGCTTGAGGCCCTTCTCGAACGCGAGGGTGGCGTACTCGGGGTTGGTGATCTGCTCCGGCGTACCCCAACCACTGGAGGGGCGCTGCTGGAACAGGCCCAGCGAGTCGTGGTCATTCTGGTCGCCGAGGTGGCCCAGGTTCTCCAGCTTCGACTCCTGCAGCGACGTGGCGATCGAGATGACCGCGGCCCGCTCCGGCAGACCCGCCTTCTTCGTCGCGGCGATGATCGCCTTCACGTTCGCCACCTGCTCGCCGTTCAGGGTGATCTTCGACTGGGTGCCCTGCACACCATGCGGGATCAGCTTGCCGGTGTCCGGCTTGTCCGCCTGCACGGCGACCGCGACCGGCTTGCCCTCCACGGGACGGGCCTCGGCGTGGGCGGCGATCGGACCGGCGAACACACCACCGGTGAAGGCCAGACCAGCAACACCAAGAACGCTCTTACGAATGATCGTGTTCATGGGAAAGCTCCATTCGGGGGTTGGCACACCACACGCCGACGGGGGGGTCGGCGGGCGCGCAAGCACCGTCAGGCGCTCAAACAAGGGGGAAAGTCTTGCGGAGGGATCCGACGCTCGCGGGGCTTGGCCGCTTCGCGGCGCCGGGACCATGTGTAACGACCGGCGGCCCACCACCATTCCCGGGGGCCCGTCACCCCGTCGGGCGGGGCGGTCTTCCTCGGCCGTTCACCCGTGTTCAACGACCCCGGCCCGGCCACCATTCCGACCCCCGGATGCCCCCGGTCACACCCCCAAACCGGACACCACACCCCACCGGCGACCAGGCCGCTCACCCACCCGGCCCGTCAGTGGAACCCACCGCACCCAGCCAGCCCATAACCGGACAAACCGCACGCGCTATCCAGTAGTCCCAGGGCCAGGACTTCGCCGCCTTGGGCCGGCCGGCCTTGATCCACTCGTGCTGCGGCAAGAGGCGGTAACCCGACATTGCCGAGATGGCGTCTTCGGCGCCCCCGGACACCCCGCTTCGGGGACCTGGCGTGGCCGGCACGGTCAGGCGGCTGGCCAGTCCTGGGAGGCCAGACGTGGCGAGGCCGCCCCGGGCGGGGCGGCCTCGAGCCAGGAGAGGAAGCCGGTCACCGTGGATCGCGCCATGGCGATCTCGACCGGAGCATGGTGGCTGGTACAGCGGAGGATCACCCAGTCGGCCGGCATGGAGAGCCGTTCCTGCCCCTCGGGCAGCCGCCGGCGCTCCACGGCGAGCCCTTTGCGGGAGAGCACCCGCTTGGGGCGCAGGGCGAAGCTGAACATGCGGTACCAGCGGAGCTCGTCGCCGACGAAACGGCCGAAGCCGGGAGACCAGCCTCGGCCGTCGAGAATCGTGGAGACCCGGACACTGAGCCGGATGATGCCTCCGCTGCGGGTGAACACGGCCCGCCGGAGGAAGAGGATCAGGAGCGCGGCGAGCACGACCGCGACGCCGATTCCGATCCCTTCCACGATCTCCATCGGCGGGTCGGCTCAGCGCGCCGGAGTGGCGGGGGTGGCGCTCTCGGCGAGGACGGTGACGCCCTCACCGGTCACCGACAGGAAGCCGCCGGCGACGTCGTACGCGAGCTGCTGGCCGCCGGCCTGCTTGATGCGTACCTGGCTGGGCTCCGCGAGCTGGCCGAGCAGCGGCGCGTGCCCCGGCAGCACACCCAGCTCACCCTCGGTCGTCCGGGCGACGACCATCTCGGCCTCGCCCGACCAGACCTTCTCCTCGACGGCTACGAGCTCGACGTGAAGCTGCTGTGCCACGCTGTCTCCTTGCTGCGGCGGCGGATTGCCGAAAGTCTAGTCGCGGCCCTCGGTACGCCCCAACGCGGGTGGCGAGAGCTGCGCCACGGTCACGCCAGCGGGCCCCGGCGCGTGCCGGGGCCCGCTGGCGGTCAGACTAACTGTTCTTCTGCTTGAAGTCCGGGTGCTCCAGCATGAAGGCGTCGACCTGCTCGTTCCGGATCGCCGCGAAGAAGTCCTCCGCCGCCGGCTGGAGCTTCTCCCCCTTGTACGCCCCGTTGACGGTGACGGGCCCGCCCGGCAGCTTGATCGTCTCGATCGAGCTGGACCGGATGCCCTTCAGGGCGAGCGCGAAGTCGACCACGCTGTGCCCCCGGCCGTTGAAGATCAGCGAGTGTCCGGCCGCGCGGAGCACCCGGTCGAGCTTGATCGGGTTGGTCACCACGTCGGCGCTGAACGCCTGGTTCACCATCGCCTTGACGAACTGCTGCTGGTGCCGCTGCCGGCCGTAGTCGGCGTCCGGCACGCCGTTCTTCGGGTAGCGCTGCCGGACGTAGTCCAGCGCCTGCCAGCCGTTGAGGTGGGCGTTGCCCTTCTTGTACTCGGCCTGCGGGCCGAGGTAGCCGCCGCCGCCCGGCCTGAGCTGGCGCATGGTGCCATCGGGCTGGCGGTGCTCCGACTTCACGTCGCGCTCGATGTACATGTCGACGCCGCCCATCGCGTCGACGATGTTCTTGAAGCCGGTGAAGTTGATGATCGCGCCCGCGTCGAAGCGCTCGATCCCGGTGACCTGCTGGACGGTCTTGGCGAGCAGTTCGAAGCCGCGTGCGGCATCCGGGTTCTGCCCGGGCACCCGGCTGCCGTAGGACATGGCGGCGTTGAGCCTGTCGGTGCCGCCCCGGTAGTTGGCCTTGGGGAATTCGGGGATGTCCACCCGCAGGTCCCGCGGGAGCGAGAAGAGGTAGCCCCGGTCCATGCCCGCCGGCACGTGCAGGATCATGATCGAGTCCGCCAGCGGCGGGGTCTCCGGCTTGCGGGGGTCGATGCCGACCAGCAGGATGTTCAGCGGGCCCTTGATGTCGCTCTTCTTCTCGTTGGCGCCGGCCGCCTGGTCGCCGAAGAGGTCGGCCTTGCCGACGGCGCCCTCGTAGCGGCCCACCAGGGTGTGGTAGCCGACCAGCACGCTGCCGCTGAGCACCATCAGGACGACCCCGAAGATGGTGCACACCCGGGCCCACCGGGGGACACCCCGCCAGATGGACACCTTACGGCGGTCCGTGCCGGCCTTACCCACGAGCAGCTCCAATCGTCACGCCCACGACTGGTAGACGGGCGCGCGGTTCGGTTTGGTTGCGGGAAACGCACATCCAAGAGGTGAACGTCGCGTCACGAAACGGTACCGCGCGGTGGCCAGAACCGCTTGCCGGGAAAACGAACATCTGGTAACAGGGAGCCCCGAACAGGCAGAGGCCGCCCCGACATTCGTCGGGACGGCCTCAGTGGATGTGACGAGAGCCTCAGCTCTCCATCAGCTCCTTGGCCTTCTTCTCGAGGTCCTCGAGACCGCCGCACATGAAGAACGCCTGCTCGGGGAAGTGGTCGTACTCGCCCTCGCTGATCTTCTTGAACGCCTCGATGGTCTCCTTGATCGGGACCGTCGAGCCCGGCACGCCGGTGAACTGCTCGGCGGCGTAGGTGTTCTGCGACAGGAAGCGCTCGATCCGGCGGGCCCGGCCCACGGTGATCTTGTCTTCCTCGGAGAGCTCCTCGATGCCGAGGATGGCGATGATGTCCTGCAGGTCCTTGTAGCGCTGCAGGATCCGCTTCACCTCGGTGGCCACCTGGAAGTGCTCCTGGCCGACGAAGTCCGCGGCGAGGATCCGGGACGAGGACGCCAGCGGGTCCACGGCCGGGTAGATGCCCTTGTCGGAGATCGACCGCTCCAGGTTGGTGGTCGCGTCCAGGTGGGCGAACGTGGTGGCCGGCGCCGGGTCGGTGTAGTCGTCGGCGGGCACGTAGATCGCCTGCATGGAGGTGATGGCCTGGCCCCGGACGGAGGTGATCCGCTCCTGGAGCTCGCCCATCTCGTCGGCCAGGGTCGGCTGGTAACCCACGGCGCTCGGCATCCGGCCGAGCAGCGTGGAGACCTCGGAACCGGCCTGGGTGAAGCGGAAGATGTTGTCGATGAAGAGCAGCACCTCCTGCTTCTTCACGTCGCGGAAGTACTCCGCCATGGTCAGCGCGGAGAGGGCGACCCGCAGCCGGGTGCCCGGCGGCTCGTCCATCTGGCCGTAGACCAGCGCGGTCTTGTCGATGACGCCGGACTCGGTCATCTCGGCGATGAGGTCGTTGCCCTCACGGGTGCGCTCACCCACGCCGGCGAAGACCGAGGTACCACCGAAGTTCCGGGCCACCCGGGTGATCATCTCCTGGATGAGCACCGTCTTGCCCACGCCCGCGCCGCCGAACAGGCCGATCTTGCCGCCCTTGACGTACGGGGCGAGCAGGTCGATGACCTTGATGCCGGTCTCCAGCATCTCGGTCTTCGGCTCCAGGTCCGCGAAGGCCGGGGCCTTGCGGTGGATCTGCCAGTGGTCGTCCGGTTCGAGCGTCTCGCCCTCGGTGAGGTTGAGGACCTCGCCGATCGCGTTGAACACGTGGCCCTTGACCGCGTCGCCCACCGGCACGGTGATCGGCGAGCCGGTGTCGCGCACCTCGGTGCCGCGGACCAGACCGTCGGTCGGCTGCATGGAGATGGCGCGGACCACGTTGTCACCCAGGTGCTGGGCGACCTCGAGGGTCAGCGTCTTCTCGCCGCCGGAGAGCGTCACGTTCACGTGCAGGGCGTTGAACAGGTCCGGCATGGCGTCGCGCGGGAACTCGGCGTCGACGACCGGGCCGATGACCCGGACCACGCGACCCGTGGCCGTCTTGGTCTCTACTGGGGCAGTCATCACACTTCACTTCCCGCCGCGGCCAGCGCGTTCGCGCCGCCGACGATCTCACTGATCTCCTGGGTGATCCCGGCCTGGCGGGCCGAGTTCATCTCACGCGTGTACTTGTCGATCATCTCTTCGGCGTTGTCGGTGGCGCTCTTCATCGCCCGCCGCCGAGCCGCCGACTCGCTGGCCGCCGACTCCAACAACGCCGCGTAGATCCGCGTGTTGATGTACTTCGGCAGCAGCGCGTCGAGCAGCGCCTCCGCCTCCGGCTCGAACTCGTACGCCGGGAGCAGACCCTCGGACCGCGGCCGGTCCTCGACCTGCATCGGCCCGATGATCTTCGCGACCGGGTTCTGGGTCATCAGGGACTTGAACTCGGTGTAGACGATGTGCAGCTCGTCGATGCCGACGATCCCGTCCGCCCCGGCCTGCCCGTCCACGTCGTCCGCGCCGGCGGTGAACGCCTTGATCAGCGTCTCACCCACCTCGCGGGCGTCGGAGAAGGCCGGCTGCTCGGAGAAGCCGGTCCAGCTCCCCGCGATGTCCCGGTTGCGGAACCGGTAGAACGTCACGCCCTTGCGGCCGATGACGTAGAGCACCGGCTCCTTGCCGTCCGCCTTCAGCCGGGCGATCAGCGACTCCGCGGCCTTGATCGCGTTGGAGCTGTAGCCGCCGGCCAGGCCGCGGTCGCTGGTGACCAGCAGGACGCCCGCCCGCCGCACCCGCTCCCGCGGGGTGAGCAGCGGGTGGTCGATCCGCGCGTTCGAGGCCAGCGCCGTGAGCACCCCGGTGATGGCCTGGGCGTACGGCAGCGACGCCGCCACCCGGGCCTGGGCCTTGGCGATGCGGCTCGTCGCGACGAGCTCCATCGCCTTGGTGATCTTCTTCATCGACTTCGCCGAGCGGATCCGTTGACGAAGAACGCGAACCTGCGCGGCCATCGTCAGCTCTCAGCCGGGCGGTCGGTCGAGCCCTCACGGAAGCGGGTCACCGTCTCGCGGTTCTCCTCGCCCTCCAGCGGCTTGGCCGGCGCCTCGTTGATCCGGACCTCGTCCTCCTTGCCCAGGAAGACCTGCTTGAACTCCGTGATGGCCGAGTCGAGCGAGCCGATGATGTCGTCGTCCCACTTGTTGTCGGCGATCGCGGCCAGGACACCCTCGTGCTTGTGCCGGAGGTACTGCAGGAACTCCGACTCGAAGCGCTTGATCTCGCCGACCGGGACGTCGTCCAGCTTGCCCTCGGTGCCGGCCCAGACCGAGACGACCTGCTCCTGCACCGGGTACGGCGAGTAGTTCGGCTGCTTGAGCAGCTCGACCAGGCGGGAACCACGGTCGAGCTGGGCCCGGGAGGCCTTGTCCAGGTCGGAGGCGAAGGCGGCGAACGCCTCCAGCTCGCGGAACTGGGCCAGGTTCAGCCGCAGCGAACCGGCGACCTTCTTCATCGGCTTCACCTGCGCGGCGCCTCCGACGCGGGAGACCGAGGTGCCGACGTTGATGGCCGGCCGGACGCCCTGGTTGAACAGGTCGGTCTCCAGGAAGATCTGGCCGTCGGTGATGGAGATGACGTTGGTCGGGATGAACGCCGAGATGTCGTTCGCCTTGGTCTCGATGATCGGCAGACCGGTCATCGAGCCGCCGCCCAGCTCGTCGGAGAGCTTGGCGCAGCGCTCCAGCAGCCGGGAGTGCAGGTAGAAGACGTCACCCGGGTAGGCCTCGCGGCCCGGCGGGCGGCGCAGCAGCAGCGACACGGCCCGGTACGCCTCGGCCTGCTTGCTCAGGTCGTCGAAGACGATCAGGACGTGCTTGCCGCCGTACATCCAGTGCTGGCCGATGGACGAGCCGGTGTACGGGGCGAGGTACTTGAAGCCGGCCGGGTCCGAGGCCGGGGAGGCGACGATGGTGGTGTACTCCATCGCGCCGGCCTCCTCCAGCGTCCCCTTGATCGAGGCGATGGTGGAGGCCTTCTGGCCGATGGCGACGTAGATGCAGCGGACCTGCTTCGTCGGGTCGCCGGAGCGCCAGTTGTCCCGCTGGTTGAGGATGGTGTCCAGGGCGACCGTGGTCTTGCCGGTCTTCCGGTCACCGATGATCAGCTGACGCTGGCCGCGCCCGATCGGGGTCATCGCGTCGACGGCCTTGATGCCGGTCTGCATCGGCTCGAAGACCGACTGCCGGGCCATCACGTTCGGAGCCTGCAGCTCCAGCTCGCGGTAGCCCTCGTTGGCGATGTCGCCGAGGCCGTCGATCGGCTGGCCGAGCGCGTTGACCACGCGGCCCAGGAAGGCGTCGCCGACCGGGACGGAGAGCACCCGCTCGGTCCGCTTGACCCGCTGCCCCTCTTCGATCCCGCCGTAGTCACCGAGGACGACGACACCGATCTCCCGGACGTCGAGGTTCAGCGCCACGCCGAGCGTGCCGTCCTCGAACTCCAGGAGCTCGTTGGTCATGGTCGAGGGCAGACCCTCGACGTGGGCGATGCCGTCGCCGGCGTCGGCGACGGTGCCGACCTCCTCACGGGAGACGTCGGCCGTGTAGGAGGAGACGTAGCGCTCCAGGGCGCCGCGGATCTCCTCCGTCGAGATGGTCAGCTCGGCCATCCTCTGCTTCCTTAAGTATCAGGGGCCCGGGGATACCTAGTACCGACCGGTCCGATGGCGTCGAATCAGGGCTGCTAAGACGCTGGTCAGCGCTTCGCGAGCGCGTTGCGGGTCTCGTTGAGGCGGCGCAGGACGGTGCCGTCGTACAGGTCGGAGCCGACCCGCACGCTCACCCCACCGAGCACCTCGGGGTTCACCGTCTGCTTGACGGAAACCTCTCGACCGTACATCTCGGAGAGGCGGGCACCGAGGCGTCGCTCCTCCTCGTCACTCAGCGGGGCCGCCACGGTCACGTACGCGACCTGACGGTCCCGCCGGTCGGCGGCCAGCTCGACCAGCCGGGTGAGCGCCCCGATGAAGGAGCGTCCCCCGAATCCGGCCAGCGCGGCCTCGACGAGGCGGACGGTGACCGGCCGGGCCTTGCCGGAGAGCAGCTGGTCGGCCAGGGTGGCCCGCCGCTCGGCCGGGGCCATCGGGTCGGACAGGGCGTTGGACAGCTCCGAGGAGCCGGAGACGACCTGCCCGAAGCGGAACAGCTCGTCCTCGACCTCGCCCAGCTCACCGGCCTTGTCGGCGCTCGCGAGGAGCGCCTCGACGCCCAGCCGCTCGGCACCGTCGAGCAGTTCCGACGCGGCCGACCAGCGGCCGGAGGCCAGCGCGGTCAGCAGGTCGAGCGCGTCCGCGCCGACCTTGCCGGCGAGGATCGCGTTCAGCAGTCCGGCGCGGTCCTCACCCGAACGGGCCGGGTCCGACAGCGCCCGGCGCAGCCGCGGCTCACGCCGCAGCAGGGCGGCGACGGAGAGGATGTCGCCGGCGGTGGAGGCCACCGCCGACGGCTCCGCGCCGCGGGCGTACGCGTCGAGGCGCTCGGCCGCGACCTTGTACGACTCCCGGCTGGCGGCCTGCATCAGCGGGCCCCCGTGCTCTCGAGACCGCTCAGGAACCGGTCCACGGTGCCCTTGCGACGCGCCTCGTCGGCGAGCGACTCACCGACGATCTTGCTGGCCAGGTCCACCGCGATGGTGCCGACCTCGGTACGCAGCTCGCGCACGATGGTGGCCCGCTCGGCGGCGAGCTGGTCCTTGCCGGCCGCGATGATCCGGTCGGACTCCTCGCGCGCCTTGGCGAGGATGTCCTGCCGGATGCCCTCGGCGTCGGCCCGGGCGTCGTCGCGGATCTTGGCGGCGTCGGTACGCGCCTCCGCGAGCTGGGCCCGGTACTGCTCGAGCAGCTGGTTCGCCTCGGCCTGGGCGGCCTCGGCGCGCTTGATGCCGCCCTCGATCGCGTCGACCCGGGCCTGGAACGTCTGCTCCATGCGCGGGAAGACGAACTTCATCAGCACGATGCAGAGCAGGATGAAGGCGATCCCACCGACCACGATCTCCTGCCAGGCCGGAATGATCGGGTTGTGGGTCGTCTCACCACCCTCAGCGGCGAGGAAGTACATGGAAAACCTCCCGGTCTAAGGGCGGGATCAGGAGAGGGTGCCCTGCCAGATGAAGCCGAACGCGATGCCCAGCAGCGCCAGGGCCTCGATGACGGCGAAGCCGATCCAGACGTACGGCAGGGTCATGCGGGACGACTCCGGCTGGCGGGCGGTCGACTGGATGTAGGCCGAGAAGACCAGACCGACGCCGATACCCGGGCCGATGGCCGCGAGGCCGTAGCCGATGGCGGCGGTGCTGCCGGAAACCGCGGCGAGAACGTCCATTGGTTGGTTCCTCCTGGTTATCACGCGTGACGGTCACGCGGGACGACAACTGTTGGTGCGAAAGAGTGGATCAGTGCTCGTCGGCGAGGGCGCCCTGCACGTAGCTGGCGGTCAGCACCGTGAAGACGTAGGCCTGCAGGACGATCACCAGGAACTCGAGGAAGGTCAGCGCGATCGTCATCACCCAGGACAGCACCGAGACCGGCGCCAGCCAGGCGTTGGCGCTGATCATGGCGAAGCCACCGAGCGTGAAGACCAGCAGGAGCATGTGGCCGGCGAACATGTTCGCGAAGAGACGGACGGCCAGCGAGAACGGCCGGACCAGGAAGGTCGAGAAGAACTCGATCGGGATCAGCAGCGGCAGGATGTACCAGGGCGCCGGCGGGATCAGGGAGTTCTTGAAGTACTTCACGAAGCCGTGGTGCCGGATGCCGATCCAGTTGAACATCACGTAGCTGATCACGGCGAGGAACGCCGGAAAGGCGATGTGCGAGTTCGGCGAGATCTGGAAGAACGGGATGATCGCGAACGCGTTCGTCAGCAGGATGAAGCAGAAGAGCGTGGTGAAGTACGGCGCGAACCGCACGCCCGCGTGCCCGATCATGTCGACCGCGATGTTGTTCCGCACGAAGCCGTAGATCGACTCGGCGAACCACTGCTTCTTCGTCGGCACCAGCTTCGGGTTCCGGTAGCTGGCCAGGAAGAAGATGATCAGGACGCCGACGGCAATCCAGACCATGGCCGTGATCTTGGTGAACCAGAAGTTGTCGTGCGCACCCCAGGGCAGGATGCTGGGCAGGTAGAAGTCCTCCACACTGGGTGGGAATTCCGCCTGGCCCGCTGCCAGGACGTTCGCCTGTCCGAACACCGCGTCCCTTCCTAAGTAGGCGTGCCCAGTCGGCGGACGACCAGGATGATCCCCCCGGCCATGCCGAGCACGACCCCGATCCCGGTGGCGATGCCCCCGGTGTCGAGCCACTGGTCGACCAGCCAGCCGATGAAACCCCAGACGAGCATGCCCCCGATGAGGTACGAGAGCGCGGTCCAACCCTGACCGGCACCGGACGGAGTGTCGCCCGGGCCGCCAGCGCTGGGGGGTTTCTGGTCACCGGCCATGACGGGGCGAACGATATCAGTCGAGGAGACGAGGCTGTGCCTCACCCCCCGCACAACCTGGTTGTGTGGGACACGGGCGGGCGAAGTCGTCTGGAGGCACGCTACTCCTCCGTCGCCACTGAGAGAATGACCGATCGCGGACAGACCGGCGCGCCGTCCGAAGGATGGGATCAGTCAGTTGTGGACGCGCCGCGCGTGCACCGTGGCCAGCCACCAGATGTGCACCCCGGTCCAGATCAGCACACCCGCCGCGATGCCGAGGCAGAACGGGATCAGTCCCGGCCAACCACTCGCCGCCACCAGCACCATCACCCCGCCGAGCAGGGTCATCTTGGCGAGATAGAGGCCGAGCCCGAAGGGGAGCACGAGCTGCGGGTCCCGGGCGTCGGCCCAGGCCAGCACGACCGTGGTGAGCGTGTAGCTCGCCGCGGTGACGGCCACGCCGGCCGCCGCGCCGAGCGCGCCGTCCGCCCCCCGGAGCGTCCCGCCGACCACCGCCGCCACGGCGGCCAGCACGACCGACGCGACGAGCAGCACCGGCAGGTGCCGCAGCCGCCAGCCACGGTCCGCGGCCGCCTCCGCCGCGCGCGTCCCGGGGTCAGCCACGGGGGTACGCCGGGAAGGCGGTGACCAGCTCGGTCACGTCGGCGGCGATCCGGGTCGACTCGTCCGCGCCCCCGGTTGACTCCGGATCCGTCCGGACGGCCCGGGCGATCAGCGCGGCGATCCGACGCATCTCCCCCTCGCGCATGCCCTGGGTGGTGACGCTCGGGGTGCCCACCCGGACGCCGGAGGCGACCATCGGCTTCTGCGGGTCGTACGGGATCGCGTTCTTGTTCAGGGTGATGCCCGCGGCGTCGCAGCGCGCCTCGGCGTCCGCGCCGGTCACCCCCACCTCGCGCAGGTCGATCAGGGCCAGGTGGGTGTCGGTGCCGCCGGAGACCGGCCGCATCCCCTCCGCGGCCAGCCCGTCGGCGAGCGCCTGGGCGTTGCTGACCACCTGGGAGGCGTACGCCCGGAACTCGGGCTGGGCGGCCTCGCGCAGGGCGACCGCCTTGGCCGCGACGGCGTGCATCAGCGGACCGCCCTGCGTGAACGGGAAGACCGCCTTGTCGATCCGGGCGGCCAGCGACTCGCGGCAGAGGATCATGCCGCCGCGCGGGCCGCGCAGCACCTTGTGGGTGGTGGCGCAGACGACGTCGGCGTACGGCACCGGGGACGGGATGGCCCGCCCGGCGACCAGCCCGATGAAGTGGGCGGCGTCCACCATCAGGTACGCCTCGACCTCGTCGGCGATCTCCCGGAACCGGGCGAAGTCGATCAGCCGGGGGTACGCCGTCGCACCACAGATGATCATCTTCGGCCGGTGTGCCCGGGCCAGGTCACGCACCTCGTCGTAGTCGATCAGCTCGGTGTCCCGGCGGACGGTGTAGCCGACGGTGTGGAACCACTTGCCGGAGAAGTTCACCCGGCTGCCGTGGGTCAGGTGGCCACCGTGCGGCAGGTCCATCGCCAGCACGGTGTCGCCCGGCTGCACCAGGGCGGCGTACGCGGCCAGGTTGGCGCTGGCGCCGGAGTGCGGCTGGAGGTTGGCGTGCTCGGCCCCGAACAGCTCCTTCGCCCGGGCGATGCCGATCTCCTCGGCCCGGTCCACCTCGGCGCAGCCACCGTAGTAGCGCCGGCCCGGATAGCCCTCGGCGTACTTGTTGGTGAGCGTGGAGCCGAGGGCGGCGAGCACCGCCGGGGAGGTGAGGTTCTCGCTGGCAATCAGCTGCAGGCCGCCGCGCAGCC
Organism: Micromonospora sp. NPDC051924; assembly: GCF_055586005.1. NCBI lineage: Bacteria > Bacillati > Actinomycetota > Actinomycetes > Micromonosporales > Micromonosporaceae > Micromonospora > Micromonospora sp. NPDC051924. Next base: position 14,647 of record NZ_JBVJJA010000060.1, on the reverse strand, counting down.
GGTCCAGCTCTCCCAGCACCACCCCGGCGATCTCCGGGTCGACGGTGCTGAGCTGCTGGAAGTCCGGCCCCCAGAAGGTGTCCCTCGCGTTCTCCACAGCGAAGGAGTCTACGGAGCCGCAGACTGGAAGCCGTGAGATGCCTCGTCACCGGCGCCACCGGGTACATCGGCGGCCGGCTCGCACCCCGGCTGCTGGCCGAGGGACACACCGTACGCTGCCTGGCCCGCAAGGCCGGGCGGCTGCGGGACGTGCCGTGGGCGGCCCGGGCCGAGATCGCCGAAGGCGACCTGCGGCGACCGGAGACGCTGCCGGCCGCGTTCGAGGGCGTCGACGTGGCGTACTACCTGGTCCACTCGCTCGGGCAGGCCGGCTTCGAGGCGGCCGACCGGGAGGCGGCGGCCAACTTCGCGGCGGCCGCCCACGCGGCCGGCGTACGTCGGATCGTCTACCTCGGCGGCCCGGAGCCGAAGGATCAGGACGAGCTTCCCTCGGCGCACTTGCGGTCCCGCGCGGAGGTCGGCCGCATCCTGCTGGACAGCGGCGTGCCGACCGCCGTGCTCCGGGCGGCGGTGATCATCGGGTCCGGCTCGGCCTCGTTCGAGATGCTGCGCTACCTGACCGAGCGGCTGCCCGGCATGGTCACCCCGCGCTGGGTGCGCAACCGGATCCAGCCGATCGCGGTCCGCGACGTGCTGCGCTACCTGGTCAGCTGCGCGGACCTGCCGCCCGAGGTGAACCGGGCCTTCGACATCGCCGGGCCGGACATGCTCACCTTCCAGGACATGATGCAGCGGTACGCGCGGGTGGCCGGGCTGCCCCGGCGCATCATCCTGCCGGTGCGGGCGCTGACCCCGTCGCTCTCCTCGTACTGGGTCGGGCTGATCACCCCGGTGCCGAGCGCCATCGCCCGGCCGCTGGTGGAGAGCCTGGTCCACGAGTCGGTCGCCCACGAGCACGACATCGCCCGGTACGTCCCGGACCCGCCCGACGGGCTGACCGGCTTCGACCAGGCCGTCGCGCTGGCGCTGGCCAAGGTGCGCGACGCCGAGGTGGAGACCCGCTGGTCCACGGCGAGCGGGCCGGACGCCCCGGCCGAGCCGCTGCCCAGCGACCCGAAGTGGTCCGGCGGGACCGCGTACACCGACCTGCGGGAGCGGGAGGTGGCCGCACCGACGGCCGCGCTGTGGCGGGTCATCGAGGGGGTCGGCGGCGAACACGGCTGGTACTCCTTCCCGCTGGCGTGGTCGGTGCGGGGCTGGTTGGACCGGCTGGTCGGCGGGGTCGGGCTGCGCCGGGGGCGGCGCGACCCGCACCGCCTCCAGGTGGGCGAGGCGCTGGACTTCTGGCGGGTCGAGGAGATCGTCCCCGGCGAACTGCTCCGGCTCCGCGCCGAGATGCGGCTGCCCGGCCGGGCCTGGCTGGAGATGCGCGCCGAACCGGCCGGCGGGGGCCGCAGCCGGTACGTCCAGCGCGCCGTCTTCCTCCCCCACGGCCTGGCCGGGCACCTCTACTGGGGCTCGGTCTTCCCGTTCCACGCGGTCGTCTTCGGCGGCATGGCCCGCAACATCGCCCGAGGCGCCGAACACCCCGCCTGACCCGGGGTCAGTTGCCGGTGCGGGGGCCGGTCTGCTGGAAGGCGACGGTCTGGCTGGGGGGCACGAAATCGAGGACGGGCTGGTCGCGGAGGGCGTACGCGAGCAGGTTGCCGACGGCGGCGATCTGCCGGACCTGCATGCCGCCGCCGACGGCGTCCTGCGGGTTGTCGGGGTTCGCGGCGATGGTGGCGACGGCGAGCTGCGGCGTGAAGGCCACCACCGTCTCCGTCGCGTTCCGCTCCGAGCTGCCGGTCTTGCCGGCCAGCGGCCGGCGCAGCCCGGGCGCGAGCTCCTCCGCGGTGCCGCCGTCGCAGCGGTGGTACATCGACTGGTCGCCGACCGGGCAGCGGGAGGCGTCCGCCGCCGCCCGGGCCACGTCGGTGTCGAGCGCCTGTCGGCAGTCGGTGTTCCCGGCGGCGACCTTCCGGCCGGTGGGGTCGGTAATCGAGGTGACCGGGGTGGGCCGGCACCAGACGCCCTCTGCCGCCACCGTCGCGTACGCGTTGGCCAGGTCCAGCGGGGTGGTGTCGGCGACGCCCAGGGTGAACGGCCCCCAGTTCTTCGCGCCCTCGCGGGCCAGCTTGGCGTCCGTCGGCGAGCGCAGCACGATGCCGAGCCGCTGGGCCATCGCCACCACCCGGTCCGCGCCCACCCGCTCGGTCAGCCAGGCGAAGTATGTGTTCACCGAACGGCCGAAGGCGCTCCACATGGTGCGGTCGCCGTTCATCCACGTCGGGTTGGCGTTCGCCGGGCACCAGAAGCCGCCGCAGCTCGCCGGGCCGCCGTCGATCGGGAAGTTGGTGACGTAGGTGCTCCGCGCGTCGAAATCGGTGGCCAGCGGCAGGCCGGACTCCAGCGCGGCCAGCAGCGCGAAGAGCTTGAAGGTCGAGCCGGCCTGGTAGCCGGCGATCCCGCCGCCCCCGGCCACCAGCTGGTTGACCGTGTTCGGGTAGTTCTGCTGCCCGTCCGGGTTGTCGGCCACGCTGTAGTTCCGGTTCACCGCCATGGCCAGCACCCGGCCGGTGCCGGGTTGCACCACCGCGGTCGGCGCGGCCCGCTTGTTGTTCGTCGCGTAGATCCGCAGCACCTGCTCGATGGCCATCCGCTGCACGTCCGGGTCGAGCGAGGAGACGATCTTCCAGCCGCCCCGGCGCAGCGTCCGCTGCCGCTCGTCGGCGGACTTGCCGAAGGCCGGCTGGGCGTTCCACCACTGGGTGAACCAGTCGCAGAAGAAGCCCCAGTCGTTGCGGTCCTCGGGGACCGCGGTGCAGTCGTTCGGCGTGGCGCTGGGCGTCAGGTCGAGCTGCTCGGCCTTGGCCCGGGTGGCGTCCGCGGCCGCGAGCTGTCCGGTCTCCACCATCCGGTCCAGCACATACGCCCGGCGCCCGAGGGCCGCGTCGGCGTCGCCGTTGATCGGGTCGTCGGTGTCCGGCGACCGGACCAGGCCCGCGAGCAGCGCCGCCTGGGCCAGGGTCAGCTTCTCCGGTGTGGTGGAGAAGTAGCGCTTGCTGGCCGCTCCGATGCCGTACGCCCCGGCGCCGAAGTACGCGATGTTCAGGTAACGGCCGAGGATCTCGTCCTTGCTCAGCTCCCGCTCCAGGGCCAGCGCGTACCGCATCTCGCGGATCTTGCGACCCACGGTGACCTCGGTGGCCTTGGCCCGCTGTTCCTCGGTCAGCCGGGGATCACCGGCCAGCGCGTTGCGGACGTACTGCATGGTCAGCGTGGAGGCGCCCTGCCGGGTGCCGCCCTCCCGCCCGTTGACCGTGAAGGCGCGCACCACGCCGCGCACGTCGACGCCGTGGTGCTGGTAGAACCGGACGTCCTCGGCGGCCACGATGGCCTGGCGCATCACCGGCGCCACCTCGGCGACCGGCACGTCCACCCGGTCCTCCACGTAGAACGAGGTGATCAGGGTGCGGCCGTCGTTGGCGTAGAGGTTGGACCGCTGGGCCGGCTGCGGCGTACGCAGCGACTCGGGCAGCGCGGTGTAGGGCATCAGGTTCTTGAAGCCGAGCCCGAACACCAGCGCGGCCGGCAGCGCGGCGGCCGCCAGGGCGAGTCCGGCGAGCACGCCGGCGAGCAGGACGGTGAACAGCTTGTCGAGATGGGCCCGGTTCATCAGCTCTCCCCGCAGGAGCCGGCCGTAGGACCCGTCCAGGATGACCGGAATCGGCGGTTACGCCGCCTTCTTCCCTGAAACGCGCAGGAAGTTCGCGAGAAAGGATGAACCTCAGGCCAGCAGCGCGGCGGCCAGCGGGTGGACGGTCTCCTCGATCTCGTCGGCCACCCGGCTGAAGCACTGGTCGCCCCGGCCCCAGGGGTCGTCGAGGTCGTCCGTGGGCAGCGGGGTGGCGCCCTGCCGGGCCGCGTCCGCCGCCGCCACCAGCGCCACGCCCCGGGCGTACACCGCGTCCGGGGTGGCCTCGACCGGGGGCAGCCCGGCCGCGTCCACCCCGCCCAGCAGCCGGCCGAACTCGCCCAGCACGAAGGTGCGCCCGGCGGCGTCCGGCCGCAGCGCCACCACGTACTCCTGCTGGTCGGCGGTGGCGGTGAGGACCAGGTCGGCGGCGTCGATCAGGTCGGAGCGCAGCTTGCGGGCGGCGAACCCGGCCACGTCACCGCCGCGCGAGGTCACCTGCCGGGCCGCCGGCGGGTTCATCTCCTCGCCCGCGTGCCAGCCGCCGGTGCCGGCGCTGTGGCTGTGCAGCAGCTCGTCGAAGCGATCCGGGTCGACCCCGAGCCGACCCAACCGCTCGCGGACCGCGAGCACCAGCAGCCGCTCGGCCATCGGGGACCGGCAGATGTTGCCCATGCAGACGTGCAGGACGGTGAACGGCGGCACTCAGACCCCCCGCTCGTCGAGGATGTCCGGCACCACGTCGCGCAGCTTCTCCAGGGTCACCGCCCCCTGGCGCAGCACCCGGGGCACCTCGCCGGTGAGGTCGACGATGGTGCTCGGCACCGGGTCCAGCGCCGGGCCGGCCTCCAGGTAGGCCCGGACGCCGTAGCCCAGTTGCTCGCGGGCCTCCTCGGCGGTGAGCGCGGCCGGCTGGCCGACCTTGTTGGCCGAGGCGACCGCCATCGGGCCGGTCTCCCGCAGCACCTCCAGCGCCACCGGGTGCAGCGGCATCCGGACCGCCACCGTGCCGGTGGAGTCGCCCAGGTCCCAGGCCAGGCTCGGGGAGTGCTCCACCACGATCGTCAGCGCGCCCGGCCAGAACGCCTCGACCAGGTCCCGCGCCGAGCGCGGCAGCGAGAAGACCAGGCCGTCGAGGGTGTGCCGGGAGCCGATGAGCACCGGGGGCGCCTGCCGGGCGCCGCCCTTGGCGTCCGCGAGCGCCTTGACCGCGTACGGGGTGAAGGCGTCGGCGCCGATGCCGTAGACCGTGTCGGTCGGCAGGACGACGAGTTCCCCGTTCTTGACCGCCTCGATGGCAGCGGCGATGCCGCGGTCCCGGTCGGCGGGCGACCGACAGTCGTAGAGCATCACGAGGAGCCAGTCTGCCACGCCGGGGCCGCATCGGCGTGCTGGCCGTCCGCCCGCCGGGACGCGGTGGCGAACCGGGGCCGCCCGACCAGGTCGCGGTGCTCCTCGACGTGCTCGTACCGGCCGTCCGCGGCGAGCAGCGCCGGCACCGCCGCGCCGTGCGTGTCGTCGTGCTCGACGCCCAGCGCGCCGCCGGGGCGCAGCAGCGCCGCCGCCCGGGCCACCACCGGGCGGATCACGTCCAGCCCGTCCGCGCCGCCGAAGACCGCCTCGTCCGGGTCGTGCCCGGCCACCTCGGGCGGTACGACCACCGACCGGGGCACGTACGGCGGGTTGCAGAGCAGCACGTCGACCCGGCCGACCAGGTCGGCCAGGAGGTCCGGGGCGGTGACGTCGGCCGCGACCACCTCGACCGGGGTGTCCCCGGCCGCGGCCCGCTCGGCGGCGTTGCGGCGCAGCCAGGCCAGCGCCGCCGGGGACCGTTCGACGGCGACCACCCGGGCCGCCGGCAGCTCCTGGGCGACCGCCAGAGCGATCGCGCCGGAGCCGCTGCACAGGTCCACCACCAGCGGGGCGGCGTGCCGCCGGCCCAGCGTCACCCCCCAGCCCGCCAGCAGCTCGGTCTCCGGGCGGGGCACGAACACCCCGGGGCCGACCGCCAGCTCCAGGTGCCGGAAACCGGCGACCCCGGTCAGGTGCTGCAGGGGCTCCCGGGCGACCCGCCGGTCCACCAGCGCGTCCAGCCGCTCCCGCTGGTCCGGCGTGAAGCCGTCGGCCAGCGCCAGCCGGCCGCGCGGCACCCCCAGCACGTACGCGGCGAGCAGCTCGGCCTCCGCCCGGGGCGCCTCGACCCCCGCCGTGGCCAGCGCCCGGGCCGCCCGGGCGACGACCAGGGAGGGGCGCTCGCGTTCTGTCCCTTCGGACGGGTGTTGCGGGAGGAAGGTCACGACATAATCATGAAGCGTCGCGGTTCACAGCACGAGCGGGTGCGCCCGGAGGCACACCGACAGGGAGGTCGCGAGTGGGCTGGCTCGACCGGGTCGAGGACCAGGTTGACGCCCTGCGGCGTGCCCGGACGTTGCAGGAGGCCAGCCGCTCGGCCGAGGCGTGCGCCCTGCTCGACCGGGTGATCCGCACCACCGAGGACCCGTACGCCCGGGCCGACGCGCTGGTGCAGCGCCTCTCCGCACTGATCAATCTCGGCCGCACCGCCGAGTTCACCCGGGCCATCGAGGAGGCGTCGGCCGCCGTCCGGGACCTGGCCGAGCCGTACCTGCACGGGCACCTGAACGCCCTGGCGGCGCTCGCCGCGCACCACCAGGGTGCGCTGGACCGGTGCGTCACCCACCTGGTGAAGGCGGCCCGGGCGCTGACCGCCGACGACGACCCGGACCGGGACACCGCCTGGGGCTGGCACGACCTGGCGATGGCCTACTCATACCTGAGCTTCCACGGGCACGCCCTCGGCGCGATCGAACGCGCACGCCAGGTGGGGCTCACCGCCGGCATCCCCGAGGAGACGTTCGCCGCCCCCGGCATCCGGCTGCGCAACGCGGTCGCGCTGGACCACAACGGCGACAGCGACGGCTGCCTGCGGGTGCTGCGCGACGTGGCCGGCGACTTCAGCCGCTTCCTGCGCAGTGGGCGGGCCGGCAACATCCGGCCGAGCAGCCTCGCCGCGTACGGGTACGCCGCCGCCCGCCGGGCCGCCCTCGGCGACCGGGTGGAGACCGGCACCGACGCCGACCCCGCCCGGCTGCTCGGGCACGGCGGCGACAGCGCGCGGGCCCGGGACCTGCGCCAGCTCGGCCAGATCTGCCTGGCCATCGCGGACGGCCGGCCGATCGAAGCGGTCACCCGGCTGGACACCACCCGGGTCTCCAACGAGACGCTCGGCACGGCCGAGGCGCCCCGGCTGCGCAGTATCGCGCTGGCCCGCGCCGGGGACCACGCGGCGGCGCACCGGGCCGACCGGCACGCGTTCCGGCTCGCGGCCCAGCGCAACGACCGGCTGCGGGACGTCTACATCGACGGCATCGCCGCCCGGATCGACCACGAGGAGATGCGCCGCGAGGCCGCCCGGTACGAGGGCGAGGCGCTCACCGACCCGCTCACCGGGCTGCCCAACCGGCGCCGGCTGGAGCGCTACATCGGCATGGTGGTGGCCCGGGGCGAGCGGGTGGTGATCGGCGTCTGCGACCTGGACGGCTTCAAGGCGGTGAACACCCGGCACGGCCACCACTCGGGCGACCTGGTGCTGCAGCGGATCGCCGGGGTGATCAACCGGGTGATGCGGCGCGGCGACTTCGTGGCCCGCTACGGCGGGGACGAGTTCGTCGTGGTGCTGCCCGAGACGGGCATGACCGAGGCGGCCGAGGTGGCCCGCCGGATCCAGGCCGCCGTCCGCACCGAGGACTGGGAGTCGCTGGTGCCCGGCACCCCGGTCGGGGTGAGCATCGGCTTCGCCGAGGTGAACGGCGGCTCCGGGGCGAGCGTCCGGGAGGCCCTGGGCGCCGCCTTCGAACTCGCCGACCGGGAGATGCTCCGCGCCAAGGACCGCCTCCGCGCCTCCTGACCCGCCGCACCCGCACCCGCACCCGCACCCGCACCCGCAAGATCCGCACAACTTCCGGGAAAGTGCTGCCTCCGCGCGCCGGGAGGCGACAACTTCCGGGAAAGTGCTCCCCGGACGAGGGCAGACCTTGGGGCGCGAGGCGGCGCGGCGGGTCAGCGGCGGGTGAGTTCGGTCTCGCCGGCGAGGCGGGCGGCCCGGTCGGCCTCGGTGAGGGCGTCCAGGACGCCGTCCAGCTCGCCGCCCAGGGCCAGGTCGAGGTTGTACGCGGTGTAGCCGATCCGGTGGTCGGTGATCCGGTTCTGCGGGAAGTTGTAGGTGCGGATCCGCTCCGACCGGTCCACCGTGCGGACCTGCGCCTTGCGGGCGTCCGAGGCGGCGGCGTCGGCCTGCTCCTGGGCCGCCGCGAGCAGCCGGGCCCGCAGGATGCGCATCGCCTGCTCCCGGTTCTGCAGCTGCGACTTCTCGTTCTGACAGGAGACCATGATCCCGGTCGGCACGTGGGTGATCCGGACCGCCGAGTCGGTGGTGTTGACCGACTGGCCGCCGGGCCCGGACGAGCGGAACACGTCGATCCGCAGGTCGTTCGGGTCGATGGTGACGTCGACGTCCTCGGCCTCGGGCAGCACCAGCACGCCGGCCGCGCTGGTGTGGATCCGGCCCTGCGACTCGGTGACCGGGACGCGCTGCACCCGGTGCACGCCGCCCTCCCACTTGAGCCGGGACCAGACCCCGTTGCCGCCCTCCGGGACGCCCTTGGTCTTGATCGCCAGGGAGACGTCCTTGACGCCGCCGAGGTCGGAGTCCTGGGAGTCGATCACCTCGGTGACCCAGCCGTGCCGCTCGGCGTACCGGCTGTACATCCGGAGCAGGTCGCCGGCGAAGAGCGCCGACTCCTCGCCGCCCTCGCCGGCCTTGATCTCGACGATGACGTCCTTGGCGTCGTGCGGGTCGCGCGGGATCAGCAGCTCGGCGAGCTTCTCCTCCAGCGCGGGCAGGGACGCGGCGATGCTCTCCGCCTCGGTGGCGAAGGCGGGGTCCTCGGCGGCCAACTCGCGGGCGGCGGCCAGGTCGGCCCGGGCCTGCTCCAGCTCGCCGGCGGCCTTGTGCAGCGGGACCAGCTCGGCGTAGCGCCGGCCGACCCGCCGAGCGGTGGCCTGGTCGGCGTGGATGGCCGGGTCGGCCAGCCGCTGCTCCAGGTCGGTGTACTCGTCGAGGAGGGCGGCCAGGCGCTCACTGCTCATGGTGCGGATGCTCCTTCGACGACGACGACGACCGGACGGGGACGGGGAACGGGGCGGGAAGAAATGGGCGGAAACGGACGAACGCCCGCGCCCGGCGCGGAGCCGGGCACGGGCGTCGTCGACGGAGCTACTTGGCCTTCTTGGCCTGAACCTTGGCGTACTTCTGCTGGAACTTCGCGACCCGACCGGCGGTGTCCAGGACGCGCTGCTTACCGGTGTAGAACGGGTGGCAGGCGCTGCAGGTCTCGACGCTGATCTGACCGCCCTTGGCGGTGCTGCGGGTCGTGAAGGTGTTGCCGCAGGAGCAGCGGACCTCGGTGGTCACGTACTCCGGGTGGATGTTGGGCTTCATGTCGCCTCGGTCCTTTCGTGGATGGTCGCCGGGTCGCCGTCGTGATCCCCGTCGTCCGCGACGGGCTCGGGCGTGAACCGGAACCGGTGGCCGATTGACCAGTGTGCCATGGGCGTCAGCCGACCCGGCAAGCGGGCCGCACACGAGGTCCGGCAGGCTCAACGCTCACCTCCCCGTACGCATTCCCGGGCGACTCGCGGGCATTCGTCAGGCCGGTACGGGGAGCCCCGGGACGAACGGGAGGTACGGGATGTTCCGCCTGATCGCCACCCGTGGGCTGCCCGCCTCCGGCAAGACCACCTTCGCCCGGCGGCTCCAACCCGACGTGGTCCGGGTCAACCGGGACGACCTGCGCCGGATGATGCACGGCGCGCGGCTGTTCACCCAGTGGGCCGAGGGGCAGGTCACCCGGGCCCAGCGCGCGCAGGTGGAGGCGCTGCTGGCGGCCCGGGTGAGCGTCTGCGTCGACGACACCAACCTGCGCTCCCGCACCCTGCGCGACTGGGCGGAGCTGGCCGAGCGGTTCGGCGCGGCATTCGAGGTGCACGACTTCACCGACGTGCCGCTGGAGGAGTGCCTGCGCCGGGACGCCGCCCGGCCCGAGGAGGACCGGGTCGGCGAGGCGGCGATCCGCCGGCTGCACGAGCGCTACCTGGCCAACCGCCCGCTGCCGCTGCCGCTGCCGACCGCCCGGACGGGTGGCCCCGGCCGGATGGCGCAGGGTGGGACCGAGCGCCCCGACATCGTGCTGGTCGACATCGACGGCACGGTCGCGCTGAACGTCTCGCGCAGCCCGTACGACATGACCCGGGTCGCCGACGACGCGCCGAACGAGGCGGTGATCGCGGCGGTCCGGGCGATGCACGCGGCCGGCCACGGGGTGGTCTTCTGCTCGGGTCGGGATGCCTCGGCGCGGGCCGACACGGTTGCCTGGCTGGCCCGGCACGTCAAGGTGCCGTACCTGGCGCTGCACCTGCGGGCGATCGGCGACCACCGCAAGGACGCCGTGGTCAAGCAGGAGATCTACGAGCGGGAGATCCGGGACCGGTACCGGGTGGTCGGGGTGTTCGACGATCGGCAGCAGGTGGTCCGGATGTGGCGCTCGCTCGGGCTGACCGTCTTCCAGGTGGCCGAGGGCGACTTCTGAGCGGCGCGAAGGGCCCCGGGCCCCCGTTCGACACCGACGCCGGTGCCGGGGACGCGGACCGCACCCGCCGCGTCCCCGGTCCCGGCCTCAGGCGGCGGGCGCCTCCGCCGCCGTCAGGGTCACCGTCGCCTCGGCGCGGACCCCGTTGACGGTCACCGCCAACAGCACCTGCGCGCCCGGGCGCAGCGCGGTCAGCACCCCGGTCGCCGGGTCGAACCGGGCCACGTGCCAGGGCTTCACCCCGTCGGCGCCGCCGATCTGCAGGTTCGGCGAGCCGGACCAGTCGGCGCTGACCGGCGCCGCCACCGGGACGGTACGGCCACCGGGCTGGGTGAGCGTGGCGCCGACCGGCGCCGGCTCGCCGACCGCCAGGTCGGCCGGGGCGGCCAGGGTGAGCCGGTCGACGTGGGCGTGGAACTCCGCGGCGACCCAGTCCGGCCCCTCGGCGAGCGGATCGCGGCGGGCCTGCTCGGCCTCCTCGGAGGTCACCGGGTCGACGCCGAACTCGGTCCAGCCGGTGAAGCCGCCGAGCTGGGCCGGGGTGGAGGGGTTCTTGCCGGAGTTGCCGTTGATCACGTACGGCACGCCGTCCACCCGGTCGGCGTGGAAGGTGCCGACGTGCCCGTTGACCATCAGCGCGCCCTTGCCGGTGCGGTGCTGGAAGTCGGCCAGCCACTGCTCCACCAGGGCCGCCTCCTTCCGGTCGAGGAGCTGGCTGGCCTTTGCCGGGCTGGGGTCCCGCGGCGGGTGGTGGAAGAGCACCGCGACCGAGCCGACGGCCGGGTCGGCCGCCGCCGCGTCCAGGGTGTGGCGCAGCAGCTCCACCTGGTCGAAGCCGCCGCCTCGCAGAGAGCCGGTGGCGGTGCTCAGGGTGACGAATCGGGTGCCCTGGTGGTCGAAGACCCGCGAGGTGTCCCCGAAGACGCTGCGGAAGTTGCCGATCGGCGCGCCCATGATCTCGTGGTTGCCCGGCACGTAGTAGTACGGCAGCTCGCCGCCCAACTCCTCGTCCAGGATCCGCTTTGCCAGCGCGAAGTCCGCCGGGTACGCGGTGTCCACGAAGTCCCCGTCGATGATCAGGAAGTCCGGCTTCGCCGCCTTGACCTCGCGGAGCGTACGGCGGGCCTGGGCGACCAGGTCGCTGTCCGGGTCGGCGGCGACGAACTGGGCGTCCGACATCACCGCGAACCGCCAGGGCGCGCCGTCCACCGTGCCGTCGCGGAGCACCACCCGGTCGGTGCGGTTCTCCTCGGCCGGAGCCTGCACCGTCGGGGGCACCCGGGCTACCAGGTCGTCGATCACGACCTCGCTCCGGTACTGCTTGGCCGGGTCGGTCTCGGCCACGTAGAAGCGGCGCACCCGGACCGGGTACTGCACGCCCGGCGGCACCGTGAACTCGACGTACCGCCAGCCGGTCCAGGTGACGTACGGGCCGCGCAGCACGAACTGGGTGTCCTGCGCGTCGTGCAGGTGCAGGCTCGGCCATTCCCCCGTGCCATTGCCCTTGATCCACATGCCGAACGCCTGCGGCTGCCCGGGGACGTCGATCCAGGCCGGCGGATCCGCGTAGGCGGCCCGGGTGCCGGTGGACTGGCTGAAGTCGTACGACATCCGCAGGCCGGTGCCGGTGTGCCCGGAGGCGGGGGCGACCGCGCCGCTGGCCCGGGCCTGGCTGAACTTCCACGACGCCGCGTCGTCGAAGCCGGCCACCGGCACGTCGGTCAGCCCGACGGTCACCGGCAGCACGGTGGTACGCGTTCCCACGTGGACGGTGACCAGGGCGGAGCCGGTGCCGCCGAGCGCCTCGACCGACAGGTTGCCGTCCGCGGTCGGCGTGACCGCCAGCAGGTCGTGGTCGTACTCCAGGCGCAGGTCGGCGGGCTCGATCGGCGCGGTGTTCCCCTCGGCGTCGAAGCCGACCACGCCGAACAGGCCGGTGTCGCCGGGGTTGTTCAGGCCGAGCCGGTCGACGGTGGCGTCGATCCGGTCCAGCGGGCCGAGCACGGTGAGGTCGAGCGTGCCCCGGGCCTCCTCGCGCCAGGCGGTGACGGTGCTGCGGCCGGGGCGGCCGGCCCGGAAGACGCCCTCGTCGTCCACGGTGCCCTGGGCGGCCGGGTTGGCCCGCCACTGCGGCGCGCCGGCGGCCGGCCCGTACGTCTCGTCATAGCCGGCGGCGGTGAGCCGGCGGGTGAGGCCGGGGAAGACCCGGTCCGGCCGGCCACCGCGGATCGGGGCGACGCCCGGCGCGGCGGTCGGGTCGCTCGCGGTCTCCAGCCAGTAGCCGGTGAGCCGGCCGCTGCCCTGCGGGGCGTAGATGGCCAGGCCGTTCGGCACCGGCCGCTCGCTGCCGTCGGACGGGCTGTTCTCCACCTGGACGGTGGCCGCGCCGGGCTCCCGGGCCAGCAGGGTCGACGAGCCGCCGCCGTCGAGGTTGAGCGCGTTCGCCGCGCCCAGCTCGACCATCATCCGGCCCATCTCGGTCTGCGTGACGCCCCGGCTGTCCACCTGCCGGCCGTCGACCGTCAGCATGATCATCTTGCGCCCGTCGGCGGAAAAGCCGACCGAGGTACGCGGGGCGAGCGTCTGGTCGGCGATGTTCTGCACCACGCCGTCCCGGACCAGCACGCTGCCGCCGCCGACGGCGGCGCGCGGGCTGCTCCCGTCGGACGCCTTCGGCCGCCAGGTCACGTCGACCGGATCGCCGGGGCGCAGCGCGGCCAGGGCGTCGGCCCCCGCCTCCCGGCCGAGCAGCACGGTGGTGCCGGCCGGGATCGGACCCTCGCCCGCCGTGGTGGCCACGGTCGCGACCCGGCTGCCGGTCACCGTCACCTCGACCACCCGCGCCGCGCCGCTCACCGCGCGCTGCCGGGTGTACGTCCCCCAGAGGGGGCTGAAGACGCCGATGCCGTTCGACTGCACCATGTTGTTGAACTGGGTCAGCGGTACCGGCCCGGCCGGCAGGGCCGCGCTGCCCTCGAAGCCGACCTGGATGATCCGGCCCAGCCCCTCGGCGCTGATCGCGGCGGCGTTCGAGTGCCCGGCGACCGGCGACTGGATCAGCTCGCCGGAGCGGATGCCGATGCCCTGGGCGGCGCCGGAGTTGTTGATGTCGAAGAAGTCGCCGTTGACGGCGGCCACCGCCCGGGAGCGGTCCACCGCCGCGCGCAGCGGCTCGTCCCGGGTGACCGCGCCGGAGTTGACGTAGTCCACGGTGACGCCGCCGGAGAGGTCGGCGGTGAGGGCGTCGGCACGCAGCCAGCCGGCGGCGTCGTACCGGTCGAAGGAGGTCAGGTCGAGGCCGGGAGCGACCGGACGGGTGGCCTTCGCGGTCTCCAGGCCACCGGCGGGCGCCAGGCCGGCGGCGGCGAGGACGACCGCCGCGTCGGGGCGGGACGAGGCGGCCGGGGCGTCCTCGGCGAAGGTGGCGGCCTCGGCCGCGGGCGCCGCGACGCCGGCCGGTACGGGTCCGGCCAGGGTGAGCACCGGCGTGAGCAGCAGGGCGCCGGCGAGACGGGCGGATCGACTGCGGGTACGCATGGACGACAGTCAACCCGGAACTGAACAGAAGTTTCAAGAGGCATCCGTTTAACCGAAGAAAAACTTCACCCCTTGCCCGGGTACGCGAAGAGGGGCACGGCCGTCTGGCCGTGCCCCTCTTCGGGTCGCTCCTGTCAGCTCACTCGCCCGGAGTGGACTTCGCGATCTGCATCAGGAACTCGATGTTCGTCCGGGATTGCTTGAGCCGGTCCAGCAGGAGGTCGAGCGCCGCCTGCGAGTCCAGCGAGTGCAGCACCTTCCGGAGCTTGTGGACGATCGCCAGCTCCTCCGGCGCGAGCAGGACCTCCTCCTTGCGGGTGCCGGAGGGGTTGATGTCGATCGCCGGGAAGACCCGCTTGTCGGCGATCTTCCGGTCCAGCTTGAGCTCGGCGTTGCCGGTGCCCTTGAACTCCTCGAAGATGACCGTGTCCGCCATGGACCCGGTCTCCACCAGCGCGGTGGCGAGGATGGTCAGCGAGCCGCCGTTCTCGATGTTGCGCGCCGCGCCCAGGAAGCGCTTCGGCGGGTAGAGCGCGGTGGAGTCGATACCACCCGACATGATCCGGCCGCTGGCCGGCGCTGCCAGGTTGTACGACCGACCGAGCCGGGTCACCGAGTCGAGCAGCACGACCACGTCGTGGCCCAGCTCGACCAGGCGCTTCGCCCGCTCGATCGCCAGCTCCGCCACCGTGGTGTGGTCCTGCGGCGG
>NZ_JBVJJA010000059.1:0-36222 GCF_055586005.1 Micromonospora sp. NPDC051924 | reverse complement strand
CTAGCCAACCGTGCGACCACGTCGTCCTCCCTGTCTGGGTAGTCGCCCGCTGGACACCGCCTCCCCCCCCCCCCCCCCCCCCGCCGGCCCCCCCCCCCCCCCCCCCCCCCCCCCCTTCCGTCGTCTCCGGGGTCAGCCGCGCAGGTGCGCCTCGGAGACCTCCCAGAGCCGTTCGGCGGCCTCCGGGTCCCGGGCGTACGGGGCGTAGCCGGTGCGGGTGCCGGACTGGTTCGGGCCGGCCTCCTGGCAGTCCTCGAAGTACCGGCCGCCGACGCCGTTCAGCAGCGGCGAGGTGGCGACGAGCACCGAGGTGGCCGCGCCCTGCTCGGTGTTCTTCCAGCTCGGCGTGGCGCCGCCACCGCTCTCCGCACGCAGTCGGGCCAGATCCTCGTCGCTGACGTAGCGCTGGAGGTTGGTCCGGATCGCGCCCGGCATCAGCGCGTTGGTGAGGATCCCGTCGGCGGCCCAGCGCCGGGTGGCAGCCACGGCGAAGAGCACGTTGGCGGTCTTGGACTGCCCGTACGCCGCCCACGGGTCGTACGGGCGCTCGCGGAAGTGGATGTCCTCGAAGACCACGGGCGAGCGCAGGTGCGCCGACGAGCTGACCGAGACGATCCGGGCGCCCTCGACCGCGGCGAGCGACCGGTACAGCCCGGTGGCCAGGGCGAAGTGCCCGAGGTGATTGGTCGCGAACTGCATCTCCCAGCCCTGCTCGGTGCGCATCTCGGGGGACGCCATGATGCCGGCGTTGTTGACCAGGATGTGCAGCGGGCCGTCCCAGGTGCGCACGAACGTGGCCACCGAGCCCAGGTCGGCGAGGTCGAGCGGGGCGACCAGGATCCTGTCGTTGCCGGTGGTGCCGGTGATGTCGGTGGCGGCCGCCTGGCCGGCCTCGACGTTGCGGACGGCGAGGGTCACGTCGGCGCCAGCGGCGGCGAGAGCCCGGGCGGTCTCCACGCCGATGCCGGAGGCGCCGCCGGTGACGATCGCCCGCCGGCCGGTCAGGTCGACGTCGCGGACCACCTCCAGGGCGGTGGTCTCGGCGGAGAACGGGGTGCTGACGGGTGTGCTGGTGGTCATGATCCATCCTTTGTCGCGTCGGCGCGGGACCGGTCGGCCGCTTTCCCCGGCGGGCGGGGCAGGTAACCCCGGTCGCCTGCTGGACCTGCTGATGGATGGGCTGCGTCACCGTCCGGGCTGCGTCGATTCCGGCCCGACGACGACCCGGCCGCTGACAGACTCGTCCGGTGAGCGGCTTCGGGAGGCGAAGGCGTCTCGGGCCGGCGGTGCCGGTGGCCCCGGGCGCCCGGGTGGACCGGTTCGAGGTCTTCTTCGACCTGGTCTTCGTCTTCTCGTTCTTCATCATCACAAGGGCCACCGCGCTGGACATCACCGGCAGCGCGTTGCTGCACGCGCTGCTGGTGCTGGCCGTGCTCTGGTGGTGCTGGGTGGTGCACAGCATCGTCGCCGCCCGGATCCGGCTCGGTGAAGGCTTCGTGCCGGTGCTGATGACCCTCAGCATGGCGGCGCTGTTCACCTTCGCGCTGTCCCTGCCGCAGGCGTTCCGCGACCCGCGCGGCAACGAAGCCGGCCCGGTCGTGGTGGCGGTCAGCTACCTGGTGCTCCGGGCCGTGCACCTGGCGCTCTACTGGCACGTCGTGCGGAACACGCCGAACGAGCGCCGGCAGCTCCGCCGGTTCATGCCGGAGCTGGTGTTCAGCACGCTGCTGCTGCTCGCCGCCGCGTTGATCCCGCCGAACCTGCACGCGGCCTCGGCGGCGTTCGTCCGGGATTCGCTCTGGGCCGCCGTCGTGATCCTCCAGTACGCCACCGGCATCATCGCCGGCACCTGGGGCTGGGGGGTCGCCTCGGCCGAACACTGGACCGAGCGGTACGACCTGATCCTGATCATCGCGCTCGGCGAGTCGGTCATCTCGGTCGGGGTCGGCAGCAACCTGCTCGGCCACCCGCCCACCGCGGCGGCCGTGGCGGCGGCAGTGCTCGGCATCGTCTTCACCGCCGCGCTCTGGTGGGCGCACTACGACATGATCGGGCCGGCCGCGCGGATCGCTCTGCACGCCGCCGAGGACGGACCCCGGGTGGCCATGGCCCGCGACGCGTACGCGTACCTCTACCTGCCGATGATCGCCGGGATCATCCTCTTCGCGCTCGGCGCGGAGCAGATCGTGCACCAGATCGCGGACCCGACCGTCTCCAGCTGGCTGCCCGCCATCGGCCCCGGCGAACCGCTGCTCTTCGGCGGGGTGATCTGCTACCTCTGCGGGAACATGCTGTTCCAGCTGCGCACCCTGCACACGCTGAGCTGGACCCGGCTCGGCACGGTGGTCCTGCTCGCCGTGAGCATCCCGGTGGCCAACCAGCTTCCCGCGCTGGGCGCCCTCACCCTGCTCACCGTGATCTGCGTCGGGATGGTGACCGCCGAGGTGGTGGTCTTCGACGAGGGCCGCCGGGCGCTGCGGAAACTCGTATTCGAGGAGCGGGCCAGCCACGAGGCGCACGAGGCCGCGTGGCGGGCTCGCTGGCACATCCCGGCGGAGTCGGACGAGGGCGAGTGAGCGCGCCGGTGGTGACCCGGCTCACCGCCGGTGGGGCCGACCAGCGGGGCGAGCGCATCTAGACTGCCCGGAGCGTCGCGGTGTACCCGGCACGAAGGCCGCCGTGGGCACGGAGGCGCGGAATCGCAGGGGACCATGTGCACCCATCCCATTCCCCGAGCGCGCGGCTGACCGCCCTCGGCACCCAACTGATCGAGATCCACGACTGGCTCCGCGCGGAGCTGGCCCGGCTGCGCGCGGGCCTGGACTCCCCCGGCCGCGTCGGCCTGACCCGCGAACTGCGGGCACACTGCGTCAACTTCTGCGCGGCACTGGACCGGCATCACACCGGCGAGGACGGTGGCGCGTTCCGCCTGCTGGCCGAGCAGGCGCCCGAACTGCGGCCGGTGCTGGCCGAGTTGATTGCGGACCACCACGTGGTGGCGGACATCCTGCGCCGCGTCGAGTCGCTGCTCGCCGGAGCCACCGACGCCGGGGCGGTCCGGGCTGAGCTGGACGGCCTGGCCGCGCTGCTGGAGTCGCACTTCAGCTACGAGGAACGGAAGATCGCCGCCGCGCTGAACCGACTGGCCGGCGAGCCCGTGGAACTGCTCGGCATCGCGCCATCGCCGGCGCGAGCACATCATCCGAGGGGGACGGAGACCGCATGACCACCGACACCATCGACGCCGCCGCGGCCGGCACCTGGCAGCTCGGCGACCTGACCGTCAACCGGATCGGCTTCGGCGCGATGCGGCTGACCACCAACGCCGACGGCAGCCCGAGCGACCGGGAGCGGGCGATCGCCGTGCTGCGCCGCGCGGTCGAGCTGGGCATCAACCACATCGACACCGCCGCGTTCTACTTCTCCTCGCTGCGCTCGGCCAACGAGCTGATCAACCGGGCGCTGTCGCCGTACCCGGAGGGCCTGGTCATCGCCACCAAGGTCGGGCCGGGCAAGGACCTGTCCGGCGAGTGGCTGCCGATGGCCCGGCCCGACCAGCTCCGCGGCCAGGTCGAGGAGAACCTGCGCCAGCTCGGCCGGGACCACCTCGACGTGGTCAACCTCCGGGTGTACGGCCCGGAGCCCCTGGCCGAGCACTTCGGGGCGCTCGCCGAGCTGCGCGACGCCGGCCTGATCCGGCACCTCGGCGTCTCGGCGGTACGCCCGCACCAGGTCGCGGAGGCGCGCGCCATCGCCCCGGTGGTCTGCGTGCAGAACTCGTGGAGCCTCGGCTACCGGCTCAGCAACGACGCCCTGATCCGCGACTGCGCCGCGCACGGGACCGCCTTCGTGCCCTTCTTCTCCCTGGCGACCAGCGGACGGGAGGCCGGGGCGACCGGCGTCGAGCACGACGAGGTACGCGCGGTCGCCCGGGAGCACGGCGTCACCCCGGCCCAGGTCCGGCTGGCCTGGACCCTGCACCGGGCCCCGAACGTCCTCGCCATCCCCGGCACCGGCAACCCCGACCACCTGACCCAGAACGTGGCGGCGGCCGCCCTCCGCCTCACCGACGAGGACCTCACCCGCCTGGAGGCCGTGCACCAGGCCGCCGCCTGACGCCCCGGGGCACACCAAGCCGACGCAACTTCGGGGAAGATGCTGCCTTCCGGCGCGCTCAGGCAGCAGTTTCCCCGAAGTTGCCGGCTGCGATTCGCCCGTCGGCAGAATCGGGGCGCGTGGGGTGGGCGGGGCGGGGGGCTGCCGGCAATGCTGGGGGGCATGGTGATCTTTTCCGTGCAGGCGCAGCCCACCGACGCGGCGAGCTGGGCCGAGCTGGCCCGGCGGGTCGAGGCGGCCGGCTTCGACGCGCTGCTGGCCTCGGACCATCCCGGCCACGGCGCCTCGCCGTTCGTGGCGCTCGCCGCCGCGGCCGGGGTGACCTCGGCGCTCGGCCTCGGCTCGTACGTCTCCAACGCCGGGGTCCGGGAACCGATCCTGCTCGCCACCGACGTGGCCACTCTCGACGTGGTCTCCGGCGGCCGGGCCCGGCTCGGTCTCGGCGCCGGGCACACCCCGGCCGAGTGGCGCGCCGTCGGCCGGGAGCGGCCCGACGTCGCCGGCCGGGTCCGCCGCTGCGTCGCGGTCGCGGAGGCCGTGCAGGCGCTCCTGGCCGGCGAGGAGGTCACCGTGGACACCTTCGAACTGACCGCCCACGCCGCCAGGCTCACCGAGCTGCGGCCCGTCCAGGACCGGGTCCCCCTCACCATGGGCACGGCCAACTCGACGCTGCTGCGCTGGGCCGGCGCGCACGCCGACGTGGTCGGCCTGACCGGCTTCGGGCGTACCCTCCCGGACGGGCACAGGCACGAGGCCCGGTGGCGGGCCGACCAGATCGAGGCGCAGCTCGCCCACGTGGCCGCCGGCGCGGCCGGGCGGGACCACGTGCCCGCGCTGGAAGCGCTGGTCCAGCAGGTCACCGTCACCGACGACGCCGAGGCCGCCGCCGCGCCGACCGCCGAGCGCCTCGGCCTCTCCGTCGCCGAGCTGCTGGCCACGCCGTTCGTGCTGATCGGCACGGGCGACGAGATCGTCACCGCGGTCGCGCAACACCGGCGCCGCTGGGGCATCACCCGCTTCGTGGTACGCGAGGACGCGGTCGACGCGCTGGCTCCGCTCCTCCCCCGCCTCGCCGATTGATCCTCGCCGACTCGACGCCAGGGCCGGCGTCGACGTGTCGCGCGGGGCGATGCCTGGGCTTGAGAGCGGTATGCCTCAGAGGCATACCGCTCTCAGGTCTTGTCCCGCCCGTCCGGCAGTTGCTCGGCGACGAACACGCCCACCCCGTGGACGCCCTCCACCCAGCCCTGCATCTGCAGGACGAGGATCGCCTGACGCACGACGGTCTGCGACACGCCGTGTTCCTCTTTGAGCTGCGCGGTCGACGGCAGCTTCTCCCCCGGCGTCAGCTCGCCCGACTCGATCCGCTCGCGGAGGTAGTCGGCCAGCTGCGCCCACTTCGCCTTGGCGGGCATCCACACTCCCAGGTCTGCACCGCCATTCGACCATGAACTACCAGCTACAACAAGTAAGACCAAGTTCCCTTGCTTTGCACAACAGGGTGTGTAAGGCTTTCGATGACCGGCTCCCAGGTCTGCAAACCCGGAGTTGGTCGTCCCGTAGGAACACCCGGCCGGCCACTCCCCCGGTAGTCGGCCGGGTGCCACCCCCTGCCCGCGACCCGGCGTCGACGGGCCCGTGAGCAGGCCCGGGGCGGGTGCCGGGCTCCGGCCGACCGCACGCACGGCCGCCCCCGCCCGTCTCGGTGCCGTGGCGAAGGAGAGAGGCGGAGCGACGTGCCGGTGGATGCGATGGAGAAGGTGCGATGGGGACGGCGGGTGCTGCGCTCGCGCGGCCTGCCGGACGACGTGATCGACGAGCTGGCGGAGCGCGGCGGGCTGCTGGTCGGCGTACCCGGTGGGGGGTGTTGACGGTGTCGCCGCGACCGAACGCGGGGCCGGTGCCGCTCGCGCCCCGGCACCGACGGACCTGGCGGCGTGGACGCCGCTGGTGCTCGTGCGGCCTGCGCTGGACCGCCTGCCCGGACCGGCACGCGCCGGTCCCCACAGAACCGCCCGCCCCGCCGCCGAACAGGCGCTGGTGGGACGAGTCAACCCGGGCGAACCCGCAGGTCGGGCGGGCCGGCTGGCTCACCCCGGCGCAGACCTGGCGGGCCAACGGTGGCCGGTGGTGAGCGGGGCGCACCTGCCGCTGCGGCCGCTCTGGCTCTGCCGGGCCTGCGCCGCCCCGTGGCCGTGCGCGCCGGCCCGGCTCGCCCTCCTCCACGAGTACGCCGAGGACCGGGTGGCGCTGCTGGTCTACCTGGGCGGGCTGCTGCACGACGCGGCCGGCGAACTGCACACCTTGAATCCGCATGACGGGCCGGCACCGGGGCAGCTCTTCGCCCGCTTCCTCGGCTGGGCTGTCCCGCACCGCCGCCCACCGGGACCGTCGAGGAGTTCATCGTGATCTACGCTCGGGGCGATGATCGATGAACGATTCGCGCTGCCGGCCACGGTGGACGAACGCGAGCTGCTCGAGACCTTCCTCGACCACCAGCGGGACGCGCTGGTCCGCAAGTGCGCCGGGCTCACCGACGAGCAGCTGCGCCGACCTGCCGTACCCTCGTCCGGCCTGTCGCTGATCGGCCTGGTCCGGCACCTGGCCACGGTCGAACGCTGGTACTTCCAGGCGGTGATCGCCGACGCCTTCCCCGGCGACCTGTTCGACGTCACCGACGACCAGGACGCGCCGTTCAACGACGTCGCGGAGGCCACCGGGGCGGAGACCTTCGCCCTCTGGCGGGCGGAGGTCGAAGTGTCCCGGCGGATCGCCGCCGAACGCCCCCTCGACGCGGTCGGCCGCTCCCCCGACACGGGCCGCGAGCACTCGCTGCGCTGGGTGCTCGCCCACATGATCGACGAGTACGCCCGGCACCTCGGCCACGCTGACCTCGTCCGGGAGGCGATCGACGGCCGGACCGGCGAATGACGTGTGAGTGATTTCGCTCAACGCATCCGCGACCAGCTCCGTGCACGAAGATATGGACATGCGGATCCTCATGGCCGGGGTCTCCGGCTTCCTCGGCACCCGACTGGTCGACCGGCTCACCGCGGACGGGCACCAGGTCACCCGCCTGGTCCGCCGCGCCCCCCGCAGCGCCGACGAGCGGCAGTGGAACCCGTCCGCCGCGCAACTGGACCCGCAGGTGGTCGCCGACGTCGACGCGGTGGTTAACCTGGCCGGCGCCGGGGTGGGCGACAAGCGCTGGAACGACGCGTACAAGCAGGTGATCCGGTCCAGCCGGGTGGACACCACCACCACGCTCGCGATCACCATGGCCGGGCTGCCCGCCGCCGACCGACCCGCGGTCATGCTCAACGCCTCCGCCGTCGGCTGGTACGGCAACACCGGCGACCGGGTGGTCGAGGAGGACGCGCCCGCCGGCGAGGGCTTCCTGGCCGACGTCTGCCGGGTCTGGGAGGCCGCGACCCGACCGGCCGAGGATGCCGGCGTACGCGTGGTGCGGCTGCGCACCGGGCTGCCGCTGCATCGCGACGGGGGGATGCTCAAGCCGCAGCTGATCCCGTTCCGGCTGGGCGTCGGCGGGAAGCTGGGCAACGGCCGCCAGTGGCTGCCCTGGATCTCGATGCGTGACTGGCTGGCCGGGGTGACGTTCCTGCTGGCCCGAAACGACCTGGCCGGTCCGGTCAACGTGGTCGGTCCGGCCCCGGTCACCAACGCCGAGTTCACCCGGGAGCTGGCCCGGCAGCTGCACCGGCCGGCGCTCATGCCCGTCCCCGCGCTGGCCCTGAAGATCGCCCTGGGCGGCTTCGCCCACGAGGCGCTGACCAGCACGCGGGTCCTCCCCGGCGTGCTGACCAAGGCCGGCTTCGACTGGACCCACCCCGATTTGCCGAGCGCGTTGCACGCCGCCCTCACCGAGTGAACCGGCGAGGGCGGCGCGGGCGGCACCGGCAGCGTGGTCAGCAGCCGATGACCCAGTAGCTGGGGCCGGTCTGTTTGAGGGTGGTCGTGTAGAAGGTGTTGTACAGGCCCATCTTCTGGTTGGAGCCGAGGGCGTAGGCGTAGCCGCCGGACTGGTACGCGCGGCCGGCGGTCACGTGGGCGTAGTTGCTGGCGGTGACGCAGACCGGCGAGGCCGTCGGCGAGGGCGACGGGGACGTGGTGGCCGTCGGGGTCGGGCTGGGTGCGGTCCCGCCGTCGAGGCCGAAGAAGAGCGCGTCCCGGTACGTCGAGCAGATGGTGTCCAGGAAGTACGCGGTCGCGGTGCCGCACTGGTCGGTGGCCGAGCCGGGGTCGACCGGGGTGCCGTGCCCCATCCCGGAGACCCGGTAGAGGCGGACCTGGTCGTTGCCGTACACCTCGAGGCTGGTGCCGGCGGGCAGCGAGGCGGTGCTGGTCGGGGTCTGCGAGACGCCCAGCACGTTGGTCCACTGGTCGCGCGACTCGACCGCGTTCATCGGCGCCACCGTGGTGTCCGAGGTGCCGTGCCAGATCACCACCCGGGGGCGCGGGCCGGCGTACCCGGGGTACGCGTTGCGCACCAGGTCGCCCCACTGCGCCGGGGTCTTGTCCACGCCGGGGTTCATGCAGCTGTACGCGCTGGTGGTGTCCGTCGCGCAGCGGTACGGCAGGCCGGCGATGACCGAGCCGGCGGCGAAGACGTCCGGGTAGGTGGCGAGCATGACCGCGCTCATCGCCGCGCCGGCCGAGAGGCCGCTGACGTAGATCCGGCCCGCGTCCACGCCGTAGTTGGTCTTCGCGTAGTCGACCATCTGCTTGACGGACAGCGCCTCGCCCTGGCCTCGCGTGGTGTCCCCGGTCTGGAACCAGTTGAAGCAGGAGCTGGAGTTGTTGGCGCTGGACTGCTGCGGCACGATCAGCGCGAACTTCCACAGGTCGGCGTACTTCTGCCAGCCGGAGTTGGTGAAGTAGCCGGAGGCGTTCTGGGTGCAGCCGTGCAGCAGCACCACGGCCGGCGCGTTGGCCGGCAGGCCGTCCGGACGGTACGCGTACATGGCGAGGTTGCCCGGGTTGGAGCCGAAGCCGGTGACCTGGGTGAGCGTGGCGGCCTGCGCGGGCAGGGCGACGGTGAGCACGGCGGCCGCGGACAGCACGACCCCGGCCGCCGCCCCGGCGAGCCGGGTGAGTAGGGATGAGGAGCGGCGCACGGCGACCTCCCTGATGGCGGAATGTGAACTGGGTCACCCCCGAGTTGCCGGAACGTTACGTCCGTGTTTCCCGGCCCGGAATGGCCGCCGCTCACATATTCATGGCCGCCGAAGTGTTGGCAACTTGCCGGACGGCAGGTTTCGTGTCTGACCGGCGTGTCCAGGTCCGGTTGGTAACGTCCGCTCCGTGCCGTCCTCGCCATCCCTGGCCGCCAGCCCGTCGCCCGCGTCCGCGCCCGCCCGCCGGGATTGGCGCGCCGACCTGGTCGTGCTGCTCGCCGCCGTGGTCCTGGCGGTCTGGGTGACCAGCGGGATGTGGCGGGACCCGAACAGCCGCGCGATCACCGTCAACTCCAGCGACCAGGCGCTCTTCGAGTGGCTGCTGGCCTTCGGCGGGCACGCCGTCACCCACGGGGAGAACCCGTTCTTCACCCACCTGATCAACGTCCCGCACGGGGTGAACCTCGCGGTCAACACCTCGATCACCGTGTACGCGGTGGTCTTCGCGCCGCTGACGTACCTGATCGGGCCGCCCGCGACCTTCCTGGTGATCCTCACCCTCAACCTGGCCGCCACCGCGGTGGCCTGGTACTGGCTGCTCAGCCGGTATCTGGTGGGCAGCCGGCTGGCCGCCGGGGTGGGGGCGCTCTTCATCGCCTACTGCCCGGCCATGGTGTCGCACGCCAACGCGCACCTGAACTGGACCGCCGGCTGGCTGGTGCCGCTGCTGATCTGGGGCGTGTTCCGGCTGCGCCGCCCCGGGCGCGCGGTACGCGGCGGGATCGTGCTCGGAGTGCTGGTCGCGGTCGCCTTCTCCATCGCCGCCGAGGGGCTCTTCTTCACCGCCCTGGCGCTCGCGTTCTTCCTGGTGGTCTGGGCGCTGCACCGGGCCCGCCGGGACGAGGTCCGGGCCGCGCTGCCGAACTTCCTGCGCGGGCTCGGGGTGACCGCGGTGGTGGCCGGGGTGCTGCTGGCGTACCCGCTGTGGCTGCACTTCGCCGGGCCGCAGCGCTTCCACGGCACCGGCTTCGACCCGCTGATCCACTCCGAGGACATCGCCGCGTACGGGTCGTACCCGCGCCGGTCCCTGGCGGGGTGGGCCGGGTTCGGCACCTCGCTTGCCCCCAACCCGACCGAGGAGAACTCCTTCTTCGGCATCCCGCTGCTGCTGCTCGCCGTCGCCTGCTTCGCCTTCCTCTGGACCCGGGCCGACCGGGCGTTCCGGGCCACCCTGACCGCGCTGGGCGTCACGGCCGTGGTGTTCGCGGTGCTCTCCTGGGGGCCGAAGGCCAAGTGGAACGGCCGCCGCACCGACCAGCTCCTGCCGTTCGGGGTGCTGGACAACCTGCCGGTGATCAACGCGGCGCTGCCGTCCCGGCTGGCCCTGGTCGTCGCGCCGGTGCTCGGCCTGCTGCTGGCGTACGCGGTCGACCGGCTGCGGTCCCGGCCGCCCCGACACCGCTCGACCGAGCTGGCCTGGGCGATCGGCTTCGCCGTCGCGCTGCTGCCGCTGCTGCCCACCCCGCTGCTGACCAGCGTGCGGGAGCCGATCCCGAGGTTCGTCACCAGCGGCACCTGGCAGCGGTACGTCTCCCCCGGCGGGGTGCTCACCCCGCTGCCGCTGACCGTCGACGTCTACCCCGACGGGCAGCGCTGGCAGGCGTACGCCCTGGCGCACCGGCAGGGCGAGTTCCAGATCCCGGCCGGCTTCTTCCTCGGCCCCGGCGGCCCGGACGGCCGGGGCCGGATCGGCCCGGTGCCGCGCACCTTCGACTCGCTGATGGATCAGGCCGGGAAGACCGGGCTGGTGCCGATCATCACCGACGGCAGCATCCGGCAGTCCCTGGCCGACCTGCACTACTGGCGGGTCGAGACGGTGGTGCTGGCCGACCGGGTGCACGGCGCCAAGTACGACGTCGACGAGGAGGCGCTGCTGCGCACCGCGACCGCCCTGCTCGGCCCGCCGCAGCGGGTGGACGACGTGTGGATCTGGAAGGTGCCGCCGGCCTGAGCCGGAACGCGACGAGGCTCACGCCGCCCGGCCGGCGGCGACGGGTCTAGGCTGAACGGGTGAGCGTGACGACTTCCGGGCTGACCGCCGTCCGTGCGGGTGTGCTCGACTACCAGGCAGCCTGGGACGAGCAGCGCCGGCTGCACGAGGCCGTGGTGGCCGGCGAGCAGGGTGACACCGTGCTGCTGCTGGAGCACCCCAGCGTCTACACCGCCGGCAAGCGGACCGAGCCGTGGGACCGCCCGATGGACGGCACCCCGGTCATCGACGTCGACCGCGGCGGCAAGATCACCTGGCACGGGCCGGGGCAGCTCGTCGGCTACCCGATCGTCACCCTGCCCGACCCGGTGGACGTGGTCGCGTACGTCCGACGGGTGGAGCAGATGCTGATCGACGTCTGCGCCGAGTTCGGCCTGGCCGCCGGCCGGGTCGAGGGCCGCAGCGGCGTCTGGGTGCCGGAGGACGACCGGGGCCCGGCCCGCAAGGTGGCCGCCATCGGCATCCGGGTGGCCCGGGGCGTCACCCTGCACGGCTTCTCGATCAACTGCGACTGCGACCTGAGCTGGTACGACCGGATCGTGCCGTGCGGCATCCGGGACGCGGGCACCACCTCGCTCACCGCGGAGCTGGGCCGGCCGGTCACCGTCGCCGACGTGCTCCCGGTGGTCGAGCGGCACCTGCCGACCCTCGTACTGGTCTGACGCGGGTGCGGATCGATCTCGTCACCCTCGTCGTCGCCGAGTACGACCCGGCGATCGCCTTCTTCACCGAGGTGCTCGGCTTCGAGCTGGTCGAGGACAAGCCGTCCCTGACCAACGACGGCCGGCCGAAGCGCTGGGTGGTGGTCCGCCCGCCGGGCGGCGGCACCGGCCTGCTGCTGGCCCGCGCCGACGGGGAGCGGCAGGAGGCGGCGGTGGGTGACCAGACCCACGGCCGGGTCGGCTTCTTCCTCCAGGTCGACGACTTCGACGCCACCTACCGGCGGATGGTCGAGGCGAAGATCGAGTTCGTCAGGCCCCCGCGCACCGAGCCGTACGGCCGGGTCGCCGTCTTCCGCGACCTCGCCGGCAACCCCTGGGACCTGCTCGGCCCCGCCTGATTCGAAAGGACCCCCCTTGACCGACGTGCTGTCGATCCAGCGGCAGATCGCCGAGGAGCTCCAGGTGCCGGCCGCCTTCGACGCCGCCGCCGAGATCGAACGGCGGGTGGTCTTCCTCGCCGACCGCCTCGTCGACACCGGGTTGACGACGCTGGTCCTCGGCATCAGCGGCGGCGTGGACTCCACCACCGCGGGGCGGCTCTGCCAGCTCGCCGTGGAGCGCGCCCGCGAGGCCGGCCACCCGGCCACCTTCGTCGCGATGCGCCTGCCGTACGGGGTGCAGGCCGACGAGCACTACGCCCAGACGGCACTGTCGTTCATCAGCCCCGACCGGGTGCTCACGGTCGACGTCAAGCCGGCCAGCGACGCCGCCCTGGCCGCGCTGACCGCGGCCGGGTTGACCTTCCGCGACGCCGCCCACCAGGACTTCGTGCACGGCAACGTGAAGGCCCGGCAGCGAATGATCGCCCAGTACGCGGTGGCCGGCGCGATGGACGGCCTGGTGGTCGGCACCGACCACGCCGCCGAGGCGGTGACCGGCTTCTTCACCAAGCACGGCGACGGGGCGGCGGACCTGGTCCCGCTGACCGGGCTGACCAAGCGCCGGGTGCGCACGCTCGCCGCGACCCTCGGCGCGCCCGCCGAGCTGGTGGGCAAGGCGCCCACCGCCGACCTGGAGACCCTCGCCCCCGGCAAGCTGGACGAGGACGCGCTCGGCCTGGCGTACGAGCACATCGACGACTACCTGGAGGGCCGGCCAGTGCCGGCGGAGGTGGCGACGGCGCTGGAGGCCCGCTACCGGGCCACCGAGCACAAGCGGCAGCTCCCCATCGCCCCTAGCTGCTGATCCTCGACCGCAGCCACGGTTCGCACACCACGATTAGGCCGCCGATGCCGGCGCCGATCACCGTCTCCATTCCCCGGTCGAAGAGCAGCTGCCCGGCCGGGCGGGCCACCGCGAGCTGCCCCATCAGCAGCGCCATCGGGGTGATGAACAGCAGCGCCAGGCCGTAGTTGCGGCCCACCAGCAGCTCGGTGACGATCTGCAGCACCGCCACCACGAGCACGGTGGCGTACGGCGGCAGGTGCGGCGCCAGCAGCGCCGCGCTGGTGAGCAGCCCGAGCAGCGTGCCGAGGATCCGGTGCGCGGCGCGGACGAGCTGGGCGGTGACACCCTCGGCGCTGAGCGGGGCGACCGCCGCGACCATCGCCCAGTACGGGTGCCCGATGCCCACGGCGGTCGCCGTGCCGCCGGCGAGCAGCACGGCGAGGGCGTACCGGGCCGGCTCCCAGCTCCACACGTGCGCCAGCCGGGCCGGTCGGCTGCGCCGCCCCCGCAGCACGCTGCCCGCGTTCCCGACCAGCAGCGCGAACAGGCTGCTGAGCCCGGCCACGGCGGCGGCCACCTGCACGTCCGACACGTCGTGCGGGGCCGAGGCCACCGCGCCGAAGGCGAACACCAGGAACAGCGGCCCCGGCGGGTGCCAATCCTGCGCGGTGGCGAGCACGGCGCCGAGCGCCGCGACGGCGGCGGCCACCGGCACCGCCAGCCAGGCCCGGGACGCCGCCGCGCCGACCAGCACGCCGAGGACGGTGGACAGGGTGAGCGCCGCCCCGGCGCTGGCCTGCATGGCCGCCCGGGACAGGTGCACGTGGTTGCGCCCGTAGAGCGAGGTGAACGCCCCGAAAACGGCGTACACGGACCACCGCGGGTGGCCGGCGGCGAGTACCGCGAGCAGCGGGACGAGGACACTGACCCCAGCGCGCAGCGCGACCCGGTGGGCGCCCCGGGCCGGGCGGACGTGCAGCAGGCCGCGCAGCATCGCCCGCACCTGCTCGCTCATCCCCTCCTTATACCGGGTGAAAAGCAGGGGCCCCCGGTCAACAGACGGGTGTCAACCGGGGCCTTCCTTACACCCGCGCCGGATCAGCCGGCGCCGGGCTGCGGCGAACCGGTCGCCCACGCATCTCCGCGGAGGAAGCTGATAACCGGGGCCTCTATGATCACGATCGGTACGCCGGGACCGTAACGGGCGGGAAACTCGGCCCGCGCCCGCTCGATGTCACCCTGAACCCCGACCGTCAGCGCCTGCCCGGTGTTGTCGAACTCGAAATGCGCGGCGGTGATGTGCCGGCGCTCCCAGTACGCCCGGTCGGCCAGGACCTCGTCCGAGCGGGCGCGGATCTCCCGCGCGGAGTACGCGGCGTCGCGCACTTCCACGCAGTCGCGGGCGAACTCGCGCCGCACCCACCGGTCGAACTCGGCCGACGGCTTGCGGTACACCATGAGCCGGTCCCGGGGGCTGGCCAGGGCCGCGCCCGCGTACACGGCACCGAACCGTCGGTTGGCCACCGGGTTGAGGCGGTCGTAGACGTCAAAGAGCTTGTTCTGGTTGGACGGCAGGCCGTGCTCGTCCGGGGTGGCCGCGCTCGGGTCGGCGGTGGCGCAACCGGCGGTGAGCACGACCCGGCCCGGCGGCGGCCCCGACGGCGAGGCGGTCGGCCGGGGCGTGACGCTCGGCGACGGCGTGGGCGTGGCGGTTGGCGTCGGCGACACGGTCGGGCTCGGTGATTGCCGGGCGGCCGTCGGCGTACCCGATGGCGAAGCCGTGGCGAGCAACGGCAGCGTCAGCGCGGCCACGGCCACGGCCGTGCCGCCCGAGGCGGCCAGCCGTCGGCGGCTCCGGGCGCGCCGCCCCCGGGCCACGATCCCCACGGTGTCGAACCGGCTCGGCGGTTCGGTGCCCAGCGCGGTGGTCAGCAACGCCCGGACATCCCGCTCCTCCATGTCGTTCACACTCCCTCCGACTCGACCAGGAATTCGTCCCCGAGGCGCCCGCGCAGCGTGCGCAGACCACGGGCGGTGTGGCTCTTCACCGCGCCGACGCTGCACCCCAGCGCGGCGGCGGTCTGTTCGATCGACAGGTCCTGCCAGAACCGCAGCACCAGCGCGGCGCGTTGCCGCCCGGGCAGGCCGGCCAGGGCGTCGAGCACCAGCCGCTGCCGGTCCAGCCGGGCGGTCGGGTCGTCCGCCGCCCGGTCCGGCACCAGGTCGACCGGGTGTTCCCGCCGGCGCCAGGGCCGGCGCCACTCGTCGGTGAGGGAACGGACCAGCACCCGCCAGGCGTACCCGTCGATCTCGTCCCGCCGGGTCAGCCGGGGCCACGCCAGGTAGAGCTTCGTCAGGGTCGTCTGCGCGGCGTCGTCGGCGGCGTGCCAGTCGCCGCAGATCAGGAACGCCGTGCGCCGCAACGCGGGTGCCCGCGCGTCGACCCAGTTGGTGAACTGCCGCTCGTCATCCCCGTGCATCGGCTGCGTGTCCTCTCCCTCGCGGGTTACACGGGCCGGGGGCGCGGGCAGGTTTACCCACGCCCCCGACTTTTTCGTGCCGTCAGGGAGTCAGCCGGTGCAGGTCGCGCGGGAAGGCGGTGACCTCGCGGACGTTGGCCGCGCCGGTCAGCCGGGCGACGAAGCGTTCCAGGCCGATGGCGAAGCCGCCGTGCGGCGGCATGCCGTGCCGGAACGCGTCCACGTAACCCGCGTACGGCTCGACCGGCTCGCCCCGCGCGGCCAGGGCCGCCAGGTAGTCCTCGTACCGGTGCAGCCGCTGCCCGCCGGTGACCAGCTCCATGCCTCGGAACAGCAGGTCGAAACCGTTGGAGTGGGCCGGCCGGGCCGGGTCCGGGTGGGTGTAGAACGGCCGCTTCGCCATCGGGTAGCCGGTGACGAAGAGGAAGTCGGAGCCGTGCTCCCGGCGGGCCCACTCGCCGAGCGCCCGCTCGTGCGCCGGGGCCAGGTCCGGTTCGTCGGCCGGCGCCCCGGCGATCTTCAACGCCTCGGTGAAGTGCACGGCGGGGATCTCCGCCGGCACCTCGGGCGGCTCGACGCCGAGCGCGGCGAGCGCGCCGCCCGCCCGCTCCCGCACCGCGCCCAGCATCCCGGCCAGGGTGTCCCGGAGCACCACCATCACGTCCCGGTGGTCGGCGACGAAGCCCAGCTCGACGTCGAGCGAGGTGTACTGGGCCAGGTGCCGGACGGTGTCGTGCGGCTCGGCCCGGAACACCGGCCCGACCTCGTACACCCGCTCGAAGACGCCGACCATGAGCTGCTTGTAGAACTGCGGCGACTGGGCCAGGTACGCGGGCCGGCCGAACCAGTCCAGCGCGAAGACGTTCGCCCCGCTCTCGGTGGACGAGGCGACCACCTTCGGGGTGTGGATCTCCACGAAGTCGCGGGCGTCCAGGGTGGCCCGGAAGCCGGCCACCGCCGCCGCCGAGACGCGCAGAGCGGCGGACCGGGTCGGGTGGCGCAGGGCGGCCGGGGCGTGGTCGAGCTGGGTGGGCAGGCTGGCGGTGAGCACCGGCCGGTACAGGTCGAACGGCGGCGGCACGGCGGGCGGCCCGAGCGGCCGTACCGTGGGCTCGACGACCTCGAACCCGGCGGGGGCGGTCGGGTTCGCGACCACCGTGCCGACGACCTCGACGACGGTCTCCTCCGGCAGCGACTCGACGGCGGCGCGGACCTCGGGGCGGGCGACCACCACCTGGGCCAGGCCGGCGGCGTCCCGCACGATCAGGAAGGCCACCGACTTGAGCAGCCGGCGGCGGTGCACCCAGCCGGCGATCCGGACGGACTCGCCGACATGGTGGCTGAGCTGGGTGGAAAGGATGCGTTGCACGGCGGTTACCTCCTCGATCAATCGCAACGCGATCCCCGGGAGGTGTGGGCGAGCGGGAACCTCGCGGTGCCACCACACCTTCGCCCCCGGTTTCCCGGGAGCCTCGTTCGTCGCCTTTTCACCGGGGCCAGCCGGGCGGGCTCTACTGAGCGCGAGGGCGCCGTTCTTCCCGCAGCTCGGGAGGGTCTTCACGCACCGGCGCCAGACCGCCTCTCAGCAACCGGCGGCTCTCTGCGCTGGCGGATCGGCGCGCTACTCGGCTCCGTCGCAGCTTTGTCCGGGACAGTAGCACCCGGCACCGGGCGGTGTGACGCCGTATTTTCGGCACGGGTGTCCGGTGTCACAACGTCTGCGGCGTGACGCCGGTCGCCCGACGTTCATCGACGCCCACCGACCGGCGTAGGCTCGGTTTTGTGACGATCGAGCACTCCGCGCCGACGACTGAGCAGGCAGCGCGCACCGCGACCGTCGCCCCCGAGGGGCGGCGCATGCTGCGGATCGAGGCGCGCAACGCCGAGACGCCGATCGAGCGCAAGCCGCCGTGGATCAAGGTCAAGGCCAAGATGGGCCCCGAGTACACCCAGCTGCGCGGGCTGGTCTCGCGCGAGGGGCTGCACACCGTCTGCCAGGAGGCCGGCTGCCCCAACATCTACGAATGCTGGGAGGACCGGGAGGCCACCTTCCTCATCGGTGGCGACCAGTGCACCCGGCGCTGCGACTTCTGCCAGATCGACACCGGCAAGCCGGCCGAGTTCGACGCCGACGAGCCCCGCCGGGTCGCCGAGTCGGTCGCCGCGATGGGCCTGCGCTACGCCACCATCACCGGTGTCGCCCGCGACGACCTGCCCGACGGCGGCGCCTGGCTCTACGCCGAGACGGTCCGGCAGATCCACGCCCTGCGGTCCGGCTGCGGCGTCGAGCTGCTGATCCCCGACTTCAACGCCGTGCCGGAGCAGCTCGCCGAGGTCTTCGGGTCGCGCCCCGAGGTGCTCGCGCACAACGTGGAGACGGTGCCGCGGATCTTCAAGCGGATCCGGCCGGCGTTCCGCTACGAGCGCTCGCTCGACGTGATCCGCCAGGCTCGCGCCGCCGGCCTGGTCACCAAGAGCAACCTGATCCTCGGCATGGGCGAGGAGCGGGCCGAGGTCTCCCAGGCGCTGCGCGACCTGCACGAGGCCGGCTGCGAGCTGATCACCATCACGCAGTACCTGCGCCCCTCCCCCCGGCACCACCCGGTCACCCGCTGGGTCAAGCCGGAGGAGTTCGTCGAGCTGCGCGAGGAGGCCGACGAGATCGGCTTCGCCGGCGTGATGAGCGGCCCGCTGGTCCGCTCGTCGTACCGGGCCGGGCGGCTCTACCAGCAGGCCCTGGCCGCCCGCGAGGGGGCCGTCGCCGCCGGCTGAGGCCGGCCGTCCGCCACCCCGCCGGCTGAGGTCGGGCGGGGTCGGATGCCGCGTCACCCGCCGTCGGCCGCCGTCCGGATGCCATGATCGCAGGCATGACCGCCGGGGTACGCCAGGAGCCACGCGAGGCCACCCGCCCGCGTACGCCCCGGCGTCCCCGGCTGCCGGTGCTGCTCGCCCTGCTCGTCGGCGTCGCCGGGGTCGGCTACCGGCTGGCCCTGCTGCTCGCCGACGCCCCGCCCAGCAACAGCGACGAGGCGACCATGGGGCTGGCCGCCCTGCACATCGCCCGGGGTGAGGGCTTCCCGGTCTGGTTCTACGGCCAGGCGTACATGGGGACGCTGGAGGCGTACCTGGCCGCGCCGCTGGTCGCGCTCACCGGCCCGTCGGTGCTCGCGCTGCGGCTGCCCACCCTGGCCCTGTACGCGCTCTTCCTCGCCCTGTCCTGGCGGCTCACCCGCCGGCTCGGCGGGGATCCCTGGTTCGCCCTGCTGGTCGTCGGAGTCCTCGCGCTCGGCTCGGACCGGGTGATCAAGAACCAGCTCATCGCCGGCGGCGGCTACCCCGAGCTGAACCCCGCCGGGGTCGGGCTCGCCCTGCTCACCGTGGCGCTCAGCGCCGGCCGAACCCGGGCTCGGCTGTCCCGCTGGGCGGCCTGGGGACTGGTGTCGGGGCTGATGCTCTGGGTCGACCCGCTGATCCTGCCCCTCGTCCTCGGGACCGGCGTCGTGCTGGTGGTCCGACGGCGGCGCGAGCTGGCCGGCCGGGCGGGGCCGGTGGTGGCCGCCGCGCTGCTGGTGGGCGCGGCGCCGATGCTGCTGGACAGCCTCCGGCACGGCCGCAACCCGCTCACCGCGGTGCTCGGGGCCAGCGGCGGCGAGGCGGCGGCGAGCTGGGCCGAGCGGCTGCACGGCGGCCTGGTGCTCGGGCCGCCGCTGGGCATGGGCTTCTGCTCGCCGAGCCACTGCGCCGGCTGGCAGCTCTGGTGGTCGGTCGCCTTCCCGACCCTGCTCGTCCTCGGCGCGGTCGCCGCCGCGCGCACCCTCCGGGCGGCACCCCCGCCGCCGGCTGCCGATGAGGCCGCGGACGAGGACGGGCTCCGGGTGTCGGCGGCGGTGCGGTTGGCGCTGCTCGGCGCGGCGGTGGCGGTGCTGGCGGCGTACACGGTCAGCAACGCGGCCGGGCGGACGCCGATCGAGAGCGCCCGCTACCTGTCCTGCCTGGCGATCGCCACGCCCGCCCTACTCTGGCCGCTGTGGCGCGCCGCACGCCACCTCGGCGACCGGGCGCGGCCGGCTGGCCTCCGCTCGCCACGCCAGGTCGGCGATTCCGCGGTGTCCGGGTCGGTCGGACACCGCCATGTCGCCGACCTGGAGTTGATCAGCGGCGAGCCGGCGGGCGGCCCCGGTCCGGCGGTCGGGCCGGCAGCGGGGAGCCGGCGCGACCGGGCGGTCGGCCTGGCGGCGGTCGCCGTGCTGGCGGCGATCCTCGGCACGACCGCCGTCGCCACCGTCGACGCGATTCGGCGCGTGCCCGCCGTCCACGCCGAGGCCGACCGGCACCGCGCGCTCGTCGACACCCTCGGCGCGCTGGGCGTACGGCACGTGCGCGGCGCCTACTGGACGTGCAACCGGCTCACCTTCACCACCGGGGAGGGCGTGACCTGCGCGGTGGTCGACGACGAGCTGCGCCCCGGCTTCGACCGGCTGCCCGCGTACCGGCGGGCGGTGGACGCCGACCCCGGCGCGGCCTGGGTCGCGCCGGTCGGATCGCCGCTGGCCGCCCGGCTCGACCGGCGGCTCGGCCCCGGTCCGGGCGCACTCGACGTGGTCACCGTCGCGGGCTGGCGGGTGTACCTCCCGCGCCCCTGACGCCACGCGTGACCTCCACCCGGCACGTGCCGGGTGGAGGTCACGCGGTGGAGGTCAGTAGACCTTGAAGCTTCGGGTGGCGCTGCAACCGGCCAGGTGGTCGCTGTCAGCCGGCTTGTACACCCGGTAGTAGTAGGTGCCCTTCGAGGAGGGGCTTGGTGGTGAACGAGTATGCACTGGTCGACGACAGTGACCTGCTGGTCACGTTGGTCCAGCTGCCGTTGACCAGCCGCTGCAGGTACACGGCGTTACCTGCGTGGTTCGGCGACACCGTGCCGGACAGGGCCACGGAGCCGCCCAGCGCGAAGGAGGTCCTCGACAGCGTCGCGGACACCGCGGTGCGCACCCCGACAGCTCTCAGGCTGCTCTCGGAGCCCGCGTAGCTCGTGGAGTCGCGGTAGACCCACTTGTAGCGCCCGGCCCTCAGCCGAGCCGAGATCGCCATCCAACGGCCTGAGAGCCACGTCGCGGCGGCTGGCCGGCGGAGAGACGACCTTGCTCGAATTCGCTCTTCCGGGGCGGAAGGATGGATCCAGCCGGGACGGGATGTCATCGGTGGCGGCAGGTAGCCGGGCGCAACCGGGTCGCTCCTGACCGTCCTGTCTGCAGGGCAACACCAGACGTTGAGGCATGCTAATGTTCCGCCTCGGATCAATCCAAGCCCCAGGCGGAGTGCGAGAGGAAAGCTCCGCTTGGCCAAAAAAGTGCGGCTGCGACGCTGGCACGTCGCAGCCGACGTGTCTTCACGTCCCGCAACCAAGGAGGGTTCCATGAGGACGGCCCTAGCCTACCGTATCTCCCCGACGCTCGCCCGTCTGGCCGCCGTCGCCGCGCTCGTGGTCGCCGGTGTCACTATCCCGGGTCAGGCCGCGCAGGCTGCGGACAGCGGCGATGGAGACGTTGCCTGCCACAGCGGCGAGATCTGCTTCAGCAATAACAAGTACGGCTACGACAACATGCGCAAGCAGTTCTGGAACGGCGCCAACCACGGTTCGAACTCTAAGCACGGCTACTACCTGTGGTTCTACGTGCCCGGTAGCTACACGACCAACGAGCGCGTCATGGACAGTGCTGAAGAGCTTTGGAATCGCGACACCTCGTGCAGAGTCTACGTCTGGGACGTTGACTCGTACGGCAACTGGTTCACATACACTTCAGGTGACATTGGCGTGGTTATTTCCGTCAGAACCAATCGCAATAACGGTCACTCCCGTTGCAGCGGCACGGCGAGTTACAACCCGAAGGACCTTTAACATCTGAAGTATGGGCGTGCGCGGATGGTTCGTCCGTCTGCGCACGCTCCCTCATGGATTTTCTCCGGAGGTGTTGACCCGTGTCCACGCTGCGCCGCGCTGAGCCCCGTTACCTGCTGGCTGTCCTACTCGCGCTCGTCTTGACCACGGCCGGGTGCGACAGCACCAGTGAAGCAATGCCGGCGGGTTCGGGACCGACCGACGCCGCCGGTCCGACGTCGGTGCCCAACCAGCCCTTCGACATCCTGCTCGGCGAGGAGTTCAGCTCGGTCGAGTTGGCCCGGCTGCGCATCCGCGACAAGTGTCTGGCCGATGCCGGTTATCCGCAAAACCGCGACAACTTCGGTGCGTGGCGTCCGCCGGATCCGTTCAAGCCGCTGCTGGTGTCCGCCCAGAACTTCGGGCCGACCAGCGAGGACGAGGCACGACGTCTCGGCTTCGGGGTCGACTACCCCGGCGAGCCAGCTCGGATCGTCAGCTTCGACAGCGGTTACGACACGAACCTCAAGCGGTGCGAGGCTCAAGCCTGGAACCGGTTCGGCCCCGAGGCCAAGCAGACGATGAACGACTACTTCGACCTGTTCAACGTGCTCGGGCCGTACCGGTACGACGTCGACCGCGAACTACCGCCGGATCTGCCGGCGAAGCTCTATGACTGCATGACCGCGAAGAAGTACCAGGCAGACCGCGCGGAGTTTCTCAAGGCGCCGAAATACACCCTGTTCGGAGTGCAGTTCGGCACCGTCCAGCACGGCCCCGAGGAGGACTGGAAGCCGGACAACCGGCCGGGGACGGTCCAGGTCGGACCGGCCATTCCGGTTCGGCGGTACACGCCCACCCCGGCTGAGTCGGATCTTGCGGTGGCCTGGTTCCAGTGCAGCAAGAAGTCCGGACGGGTCGAGGCTCAGCTCACCGCGGCGTTCCGGGTGCAGCAGCGCTACCTGGACCGGTACGAGAGCCGCATCACGGAGTTGAACGAGCGGATCAAGGTTCTCGCCCGCAAGGCGGCCGACCTACTGGCGCAGGCTTAGGGCGACAGGCACCGCGAGCGCCGGGGCGTTGTCGCCCGGTTGGCGGGCGAGCAGCTTGGCCTTTGATCAGGAGAGGGATGTGACTGTGGAGTCGAGATGGCGCTCGCGGCGTGGCCTCCTGGCCGCTATCGGCGCGTTCGGGGCTGTGGCGCTGTTGACCGCCATGTCGCTGGTGCTGGGGTCGCGGCTGCGTACGCCGGAGCAGGCGGCGGCCGACGCCGCACCGCCCTCGGCCTCCCTGATCACGGTCCCGGCCGAGCTGCGCGTGCTCTCCCAGCCGGTCGTGCTGCGCGGCCGCGTGGTGGCCGGCGCCAGCCAGAAGGTCGAGGCGCCGCCGTCGGCCATCGGCTCGAACAGTGTGGTGACGTCGGTCCCGATCAAGAAAGGGCAGTCGATCAAGGAGGGCACGGTCGTGCTCGTGGTGACCGGTCAACCAGTCATCGCACTGAACCTGGCCTTCCCGCTCTACCGGAATCTCGTCGGCGGCATGCACGGGCCGGACGTCTCCGAAATTCAGCGCGCCCTTCGTCGGCTCGGCTACCGCGTCACCATGACCGGCACCTTCGACCGGTCGACCCAGACTGCCATCGGCCGACTGTTCAGGGATCGCGGGTTTGAGGCCAGCCCAGGTAAGGCCGAGGCGGCGGCGGGACTGCCTGCCGCTCGTGCCGCGGTCGAGCAGGCCCGGGCGAGCTTGGACAGCGCGGTGGCGGCGAATACCGGTGTGACCGCGGCCAAGGCGGCACTCAAGACGGCGCAGCGGACGCTGGCCACCACAGAACTGGAGGCGGGTCCAGGGCTGCCCCAGTCCCAGGTGATCCGGGTCGGTTCGGCGGGGACCGTCACGAGGGTACTGGTCCGGGTCGGAGATGTGCTCGACAAGCCGAACCTGGTCCTGCTCGAGATGGATGGTAGGGCGGCGTACGTCCTTGCCGCAGCCAGCCGGGACCAGATCGAACTCATCACCGCCGGACAGCCGGCGTCCATCGTCGACGAGGCCACCGGCCGGACCGCGCCCGGTGCCATCGAACGCATCGCATCCGAGCCCAGCAACAACCAGGAACTCGGCCTCTCCGGGTTCATGATCCGCTTGACATTCACCGGTGGAGCGATGCAGCCGATCGCCGACCGGACCGTCCGAGTTGACCTTGCCGCAGCCGAGAGCGACACACCGGTGCTGGTCGTGCCCGTCGCCGCGGTCTACTCGCGGGCCGATGGCAGCACCTTCGTGACGGTCTCCCGGTCCGACAACACCATCGAGGACATCACTGTCAGCACCGGTCCGGTGGCTGGCGGGTGGGCCCAGGTGACGCCGCAGGGCACCGCAACGCTGACCGCCGGGGACCGGGTCGTGGTCGGCGAGGGCAACCAGGGCTAGCGACGGTGCTGCACCTGACCGGCGTGAGCCGAACCTACGACGACGGGCATCCGGTGTACGCGCTGCGCCCCACCAACCTCCACATCGCGGCCAACGACTACGTGACGATAACCGGTCCGTCCGGCTCCGGGAAGTCCACGTTGCTCAATATTTTGGGACTGCTCGACGCGCCCAGCACCGGCAGCTACCGGATCAACGACGTCGAGGTGACCGGCCTGCGGGAGACCACCCGCGGAGCCGCCCGTGGGCAGCTGTTCGGCTTCGTGTTCCAGGCCTTCCACCTGCTGCCGGGCCGAACGGTGGCGGAGAACGTGGAGCTCGGCATGCTCTACGGTCCGCGGACGCGGCGTGAGCGACGCGAGCGCGCGGAGGAGGTGCTGGCGCGGGTGGGACTTGCCCATCGGATCAAGGCCGACCCGCGGACGTTGTCGGGCGGCGAGCGCCAGCGGGTGGCCATCGCCCGGGCGGTTGCCTGCGGGCCGCGGGTGTTGTTCTGCGACGAACCGACCGGCAACCTCGACTCGGCGAACACGACCACCGTGCTGGAGCTGCTGCGGGAGCTGCACGCCGAGGGTCAGGCCGTCATCGTCGTCACGCACGAGGCCGACGTGGCCGCCCAGGGCACCCGCCGGCTCCGGGTCGCCGACGGGGTGGTGTCAGAGGAATGAGACGCATCCCCCGCCTTCCGACCCGTAGGGCCCACGGGCCGCTGTGGGAGACGCTCGGCGTCAGTCCGGCCCGTATGGGTCTGATCGACTGGGGCAGGGAGGCCGTCCTGTCCGTGACGCGACATCCGGGACGCGCCCTCATGACCGCGATAGGCACCGTGCTCGGCGCGGTGGCGTTCGTGGCCACCCTGGGCATCTCCTCCACCGTGAGCCAGCAGGTGTCGAGCAGCTTCGATCTGAGACGGGCCACCGAAGTCGTCGTCTCGCCGGAGAGTAAGGGCATCGACAGCAGGTGGCAGGACGACAAATCCCTCACCCGGCTGCGAGGGCTCAATGGTGTCGTCGACGCCGGCCGACGCCTCAGTCTCGGCGAGCAACCCATCGCTCGCGGGCTCGGCGCCCCGCCCAGCCCGTTCGCCGTCTTCGGGGTCGACCCGGACGCACTGGCCGCGATCGAACCCCGGCTCGTCGTGGGCCGTCCGTTCGACGCGTTCCACGAGTCCCGGGCGGCGAACGTGGTCCTGCTGTCGCAGCCGGTCGCGGACTCCCTTGGCATCACCCGGGTCGGAGCCGCCGTGTTCATCCGTGACCGGGCCTATACGGTCATGGGCATCTTCGATAGCGTCGGCCGGCGGCCGGACTCACTCACCGGGGCACTGATGCCGGCCTCGGCAGCAGAGGTCCTCCTTGAGTCGTACCGCCACGGAGCGGAAGACGACGCTCACCGCGAGGTTCTGATCCGGACCCGTCCCGGGGCGGCCCAACTGATCGGATCTCAGGCCGCGACCGCGCTGCGCCCCGAGGGCCCACGGGACTTGCGAGTCGTCGCGCCTCCCGACCCGCGACAGCTACGCCGGGAGGTGGAGGGCAGCGTGACGCAGTCAACCCTGCTGCTCAGCCTCGTCGCGCTGGCCGTGGGCGCCGTGACGATCGCCAATGCCGCTGCCGCGTCCGTGACGAGCCGGGTCGCGGAGATCGGGCTACGCCGCGCGTTGGGAGCCCGCCCGGCACACATCTTCGCGCAGCTGGTCGGCGAGACCACAGTCCTGGGCGCCATCGGTGGCGCGGTCGGCGTCCTCATCGGCGTGGCGACCGTTGCCATCATCAGCATCGTGAACCGCTGGAGCCCGGTGCTCGACCTGCGCGCGGCCGTGGTGGCCGTCGCGGCAAGCGCGGCGGCGGGACTCGTGGCGGGCCTGTGGCCGGCCGCTCGCGCGACCCGGATCCAACCGGTGTCCGCGCTTCAACGGTGACCCGCAGCGCTCGTCGACGGCCTGGGGTGCAGGGAAAGCGTTGCCGGACATCGTCCTCCTATCGAACCCGGCCAAGCTCGCCAGCCCTGATCGTCTTCGCCACCCCGCCCAGGTCGTTGTCCAGCTGGGTGGTCGCGTCCCGGCAGCCGGTGCAGCTGTGCCTGCGGGACGGCGCGGGCGTACAGGTCAGCGTGGGACGGCGGGGCGGTCTCGTCCCAGAGCCCATGGAACACGTGCACCGGCACGCCTCGCGGCAGCCGCGCGCCAAGGTCGTGGGGCAGCTCGAACTCGTCGCCGGGCCAGCCGCCCGCACCGACGAACGGAGCGGCGATCAGGACGTAGGCGGTGCCGGGAACAGCGCCGACGCTACGTGCGCCGCGGCTGCTCACGGCCCGGGCCTTGGCGGCTGCCGACACGCCGGACCTGAACCGCACGAGCACCGAGTGCGCGTCGAATGCGCGCTCCTTGCCAGCTGGCGGACGCGTGGGCCGGGGGAGCTCCTTGATTGTCGGCTGCTGAGGAGATGGCGGTGCGGCAGTGGCCGCGGGCCCGATCGGGCCCAGGACAGCCAATGCGAACGCGGCCACCGCGATCGGGCGGAGTGGCATGGCGTCCCCCGCCTGAAGTGGGGAAATGAATGGTTGCCGTCAGTCAAACATCCATCCACTGTGGCCGCCAGCCGTGGCGTCCCCCGTGTTGCGCTACTCCTCCCGGGCGGTGGATTCAGGAGGAGGCGCTGGGCTGGCGCGGATCGGGCGGGGCCGCGCTGAGCAGGCCGAGCCGGTACGCCACTGCCGCCGCCTCCACCCGGTTGCGGACGTCCAGCTTCGCGATGATCCGGGAGACGTGCACGCTGGCCGTCTTCGGCGAGATGAAGAGCCGCTCGGCGATCCGGCTGTTGCTGTGCCCCTCGGCGACCAGCCGCAGCACCTCCTGCTCGCGGCTGGTGAGCAGGTCCGGGCCGGACCGGCCGCCGCCGCGCAGCCCGACCCGGCGGGCCAGGGTGGCGACCTGCTCGCCCAGCGGGGTGGCGCCGAGCCGGGTGGCGATCTCGCCTGCCTCGCGGACCGCCGCCGCGACGGCGTCCCGGTCGCCGGCTGTGGCGGCCGCCTCGGCCAGCCCGAGCAGCGCCCGGCCCAGCGGATACGGCTGCCCCGCCGCCCGCCACGCGTCCACCGCCGCCCGCCAGGCGGGCAGCGCCGAGTCGCCGCCGCCCAGGATCGCGGCGACCTGGGCGGCGTGCGCCTGTTCCGCCGGGTAGCGGGCGGGCAGGACGGCGGCCACGGCGGACACCTCGCCGGCCAGCTCGGCGTCGCCGGTCAGCGCGGCGGTCCGGGCCGCGGCGGTGAGCACCGGCCAGCCCTCCCGGGGCAGGTCGACGAGGCGCTCGTCGGCCAGCGCGGCCCGGGTCGCCCCGAGCGCCGCCAGCTTGTCGTCGGCGGCGAGGGCGGCCTCGATGCGCAGCTCGCGCAGCGGCAGCCGGTGGTTCGGCCAGAGGTACGGCCGGGCCAGGAAGGCCAGCGCCCGGCCGACCAGCTCGTCGGCGGCCGGGTGCGCCCGGGCCAGCCGCAGCCCGGCCCGGAGCTGGAGCCAGTGCAGCCCGGACACGCCCGCCGGGTCGATCCGGGCGGCCTCCGCGCAGGCCGCGTCCGCCTCGTCCCAGCGGCCCAGCGCGAGCAGCGCCTCGGCCCG
This sequence comes from Micromonospora sp. NPDC051924, assembly GCF_055586005.1. Lineage (NCBI taxonomy): Bacteria > Bacillati > Actinomycetota > Actinomycetes > Micromonosporales > Micromonosporaceae > Micromonospora > Micromonospora sp. NPDC051924. Next base: position 8,634 of record NZ_JBVJJA010000059.1, on the reverse strand, counting down.
GTTGGACAGCAGGTACGCCCCGGTGGAGCGGCTGATCCCGAAGCGGCGCGCCTCGCTCACCCCGGCGGCGGCCGCCTCCTCCGACTCGGCGTACCGGCCCAGCTCGTAGAGCACGTCGGAGAGGTGCACCAGGGCGCTGACCAGCGCGGGCGCGTTGCCGGTGGCGCGGGCCAGGGTCTCCGCCCGGCGCAGCTCGGCCAGCCCCAGGTCGGGGGCCTTGTCGGTGCGGCAGAGCAAAGCGATCCGGGTGGGCAGCAGGGCCACGTCCATGCCGACCGCCTCGGCGCCGGCCATCGCCTCGGCGGCCACCGAGGCGGCCTGCTCGGGGTCGACCTTCGCCAGGTGCGCGGCGACATCGGCGAGCAGCCGGACCCGCTCCGGGCCGTCGGGCAGCCCGGCGGCCAGCCGGTACGCCTCGCGGATCTCGGCGGTGCCGTCGCTCTTGCCGAGCAGGGCGAGCAGCCGGCCACGCTGGTCGAGCAGACGGGCGGCGCGCAGCGGCTCGGCCTCGGTGTCCACCTCGGCCAGGGCGGCCCGGGTGAGGGTGAGCGCCCGGTTGTAGTCGCCGGAGGTGGTGGCCGCGGCGAGCGTCTCCTCCAGCACCCGCAGGTGGTCCATGCCGAGCCGCTCGGCGGCGTCGGGCACCAGCTCCCACAGTTCCAGGACCCGTTCCAGCAGCCGGCTCTGCTCGGCGTACGCGTACCGGTCGGCGGCCGCGCCGGCCGCGACGCGGGCGGCCAGCAGGGCCCGCGGGTGGTCGTGGGCGGCGTACCAGTGGTGGGCGATCTCGGCCGGCGCGCGACCGGCGGCCACCAGGTGCGGCTGCGCCTCGATCGCGGCGGCGTACCGGGCGTGCAGCCGGGCGTGCTCGCCGGGGAGCAGCTCGTCGTGGACGGCCTCGCGGACCAGGGCGTGCCGGAACTCGTAGTCGCCGTCCGGGTCGGCCACCACGAGCTGGCCGGCCACCGCCGCGCGCAGGGCGTCCTCCAGCTCGGGCTCGGGCAGGCCGGCGACCTCGGCGAGCAGCTGGTGAGCGAAGCGGGTCCCGCCGGCGGCGGCGATCCGCAGCACCCGCTGGGCTGGTTCGGGCAGCCGGTCGACCCGGGCCAGCAGCAGGTCACGCAGGGTCTCGGGCAGCACCGCGCAGCCCACCGGGTCGCCGGCGGCGGCCAGCTCCTCGATGAAGAAGGGATTGCCCTGGGTACGCCCGTGCACGTCGTCGACGGCCCGCGGGGCGGGTTCGGCGCCGAGCAGGTCGGCGAGGACGGCGGCGGTGCCGTCCCGGTCGAGCCGGCTCAGCTCCACCCGGTCCACCCCGCGCGCCCGGTCCAGCTCGGCGAGGAAGGGTCGCAGCGGGTGGCCACGGTGCAGCTCGTCGGTGCGGTACGTGCAGACCAGCAGCAGGCGGGCGGCGCGGGCGGCCCGGACCAGGAAGCCGATCAGGTCCCGGGTGGACCGGTCGGCCCAGTGCAGGTCCTCGATCACCAGCACCAGCGGCCGGTCCTCGGCGATCCGCCCGAACAGGTCGGCGACCAGGTCGAACAGGTAGCCGCGCGGGGTGTCGGAGACGGGCAGGCCGATGGGCGCGGCGGTCCCGGCCGGCACCCGGGCCAGCTCGGGCAGCAGGCGGGCGAACTCCGCCTCGTACCCGGCGAAGACGCCCGGGCCGTCCCGGCGCAGCACCTCGCGCAGCGCCGCGGCGAACGGCGCGAAGGGCAGGCCCGCCTCGCCGAGCTCCAGGCACTGGCCGACCAGCACCCGGACCTCGAGATCGCCGGCCAGCGCGGCGAACTCCTCCAGCAGCCGGGTCTTGCCCACCCCGGCCTCGCCGCCGACCAGCACGGTGGTGGGGTCCCCGGCGCGGGCCCGGCCGAGCGCGGAGCGCAGCGCGGCCAGTTCCTCGTGGCGGCCGACGAGGACGGTGCTGGCGGCGCGTACGGTCACGCCGTCGAGCATGCCATGACGGCCGGCCGCGGCGTCCCGGCCGACCGGTCGGTCTCCCGACCGGCCGCCCGCCGGTCCGGCCGCCCCCGTGGCGGCCGGGCCCGCGGCGGGCGGAGCGGTGGTGGCCGGGCCGGCGGCGGTCGGAGCCGCCGGCCCGGGTGGCCCGGCCGGAGCGAGGGCCGCCCCGGGTGTCACCCCCGGCCGGCCGTCCGGCGACGGCGGCGCGGGGTGCGCCGGCCGGGCGGCCGGCGCGGCGACGGTGGTCACCGGCGGCCGTCGACGGTACGGGCGGAGTGCTGCCGGCGGCTGAGCCAGCCGCGCGAGTGCCGGCGGGGCAGCGACCGGGCGAGCCGGTCGCGGGCCGCGTCGGCCTGGAGCTCGGAGGCGTGGCTGCGGTGGATGGTGAGCATCAGGTCTGCGTCGTTGCCGAACATCTCGGTTTTCCCCTGTCGGGTGGTCGTTTCGCTGTCGACACTGACTTTCCGCGCGAAGGTGCCCCTGGGGCATGGGTCCACCGCCTGATCTTCGGCCGCTCCCCCTCCTTACCGGGGGGTCTCAGCGGCCCGGCGGCGCCGTAAGGTACTCAGCCGCCGCGGAGTGGCAGCCACGGATCAACGGTTCGCGGGGCGACCACTAGACTCTGCGGCATGGCAAATCCCCAGGAGAAGGTCTCGTTCGGCCAGCGGCTGAAGCAGATCGGGATGGTGTTCCAGTTCACCGCCAAGCAGGACCGGTGGTTCGCGCCGCTGACCGCGGCGGCGGTGCTGATCCCGCTCGCGCTCACCGTGGTCGCGGTGCTCCTCTGGGGTTGGATCTGGCTGCCGATCGGCATCCTGTTCGCCCTGCTCGCGGTGCTGATCGTGCTCAACCTGCGGTCCAACAAGGCGATGATGAACGCCGCCGAGGGGCAGCCCGGCGCGGCGGCGCAGATCATGGAGAGCATGCGTGGTGACTGGCGGGTCACCCCGGCGGTCAGCTCCACCACGCAGATGGACATGGTGCACCTGGTGCTGGGCCGCCCCGGCGTGATCCTGCTGGCCGAGGGCAACCCCCAGCGGGTCCGCGGCCTGCTCGGCCAGGAAAAGCGCCGGCTGGCCAAGGTGATCGGCTCGGCCCCGCTGCACGACTACGTGATCGGCCAGGGCGAGGGCGAGCTGCCGATCCGCAAGCTGCGGATGACCCTGATGCGGCTGCCCCGCACCCTCACCCCCAAGGACGTCAACGCGCTCGACAAGCGGCTCAAGGCGCTCACCGCCCGGCCGCAGATGCCCAAGGGCGCGATCCCGAAGAACATGCGGCCGCCGCGCGGCGCGTTCCGCCAGACCCGGGGTCGCTGACCTCCGTCGTACGCGCAAGAAGGAGCCGGGCCCGCACGGGCCCGGCTCCTTCCGTCTTCGCGGTGACTCCGGGTCGCCGGCGCCGCAGCGCCGGCCCGCGATCTCGGCACCGGGTCGATGATCCTGGTTGTTGCCGGCCCCGCCCCGGTGGCTCAGCCGGCTGGCACTCTGCTGGCCCTGCGTAGTCCGAGCAGTGCAACCAGGGCGAGCAGGATGATCGCGACGGAGTATTCGTTGGCGGTTCGGGGCAGGCCGCCGGCGTAGACCACGAGGAAGCCGGCGATGACGGTGGGCAGGCCGAAGCCGACGTAGCAGACGATGTAGAGCAGGGAGAGCACACCGGCGCGTTCGTGCGCCTCCACGAGCGGCATGACCGTCTTGAGGCTGCCCTGGAAACCGGCACCGAAGCCGACGCCGCCGAGCGCGAGGCCGAGGAAGAAGCCCGGGATGGACTCCATCATGACCGACACCAGCGTGATGATCATGCCCAGGATGAGCGCGGTGATTCCGGTGAGCATCACGCTCCGCGCGGCGCCGTTGCGTAGCAGGACGACGGTGATGGACCCGACGATGCCGAAGACGAAGAGGAGCAAGCCGGCGGTCGCGATCGAGGTGTTCATGAGGGCGCGCAGGAGCGCCGGGCCGAGCGCGCCGAAGAAGCCGGCCAGCGCCCAGACGGCGAAGACCACCGGAGCAACGACCACTACCGGCCCACGTACGGTGCGCGGCAGCTTGATCTCCGGCCGCAGACTCCGCAGCGCTCCCGTCATCGGCGTGACCGTTTCCGGCATCAGCACAATGCCGACGCTCTGGATCAGCAGGATGACGAGCAGGACGACGTACACCAGTCGCGTCGGCGCGGGCAGGAGCTGGATGAGCAGCGCCGAGAGCAGGGCGCCGGTACCGGTTCCGATACCGGGGGCGATCGAGTTCGCGAGCGTGCCGCGGGAGCGGTCGATGTCGAGCATGGCGGCACCGACCGCGCCGGTGGCGGCGCCGGCCGCGAGTCCCTGTACGACACGGGCGGCCAGCAGCGTGGGTACGCCGTTGGCGAAGATGAAGATGGCCAGCGAGATCATCTGGACCGCGACCGCGACCAGCAGGACCGGCCGCCGCCCGACATGGTCAGACAGTTTGCCGACCGTGAGCAGGGACGCCAGCACGGCGACGGCGTAGATGGCGAACACCACCGTGGTCGTGATCGGCGAGAAGTGCCAGCGCATCTGGTAGATCCCGTAGAGGGGGGTCGGGGCGGCCGACGCGGCCAGGAAGGACACGAGGAGCGAGGCGAGCAGAAACAGGGAGGTTCTCGGCGAGAGGCGCCTCGATTCGGCGGTACCCATCAGACGTGCTCCTCCTGCTGGCAGGGTGCAGCGGAGTACCCGGTGCGGCCGGCGGTGCACTCGCAGCAGTTTCCGGCCGGGTTCACCCCCAGAAGTCGGGCGTCCCGGCCGGCGGAGGGGGCGGTGGCGAAAACGAGGCGGCCGCGGTGATTGTCCTGCGCCATCCGCTCATGATCTTGCCCTTGGCCGGGGGGCGTCGATGATGACCGAGCCGGTCAGCCGGTCGTGCAGGCCGCGCCGGTGCCCGTCCATGATCAGGGCGGGCACGACCAGGGCGAGCAGGACGCCGCGCAGCAGGCCCCGGACCAGCCCGATCCGGCCGCCGTCGGCCCAGGACAGGCAGCGGATCCGCGTGAGGTACATGCCGGGGGTCTGGGCGAACAGGCCGAGGAAGAAGCCGTACTCGAGGATCAGCACCAGGACTGGGGCCCAGCCGTCCCGGGCCGGATCGGCGAAGATGTTGGCGGCCAGCAGGCAGAGCACCCAGTCGATGATCAGCGCGCCGAAGCGGCGGCCGAGGGTCGGGGGCGTGAAGGTGGGGTCCGCGGCGGGCGGCACCGGCACGGCGGCGGTATCGGTCACAGCGGTCAAGGGTAGTCAGGGGCGGGTCCGGGGCCGGGAAGGCCGGGCTGGGCAGGGGTGCCGGTCACGGCCCGGCCCGCCGGTTCGACGCCCTCCGAGGAATCGGACCAAAGCCATCAATTAGCGCCACACTGTCACGGCGGGTATCGTCCGAACGGAGAACAGAAGGCGACTGAGCGGCACAGATGACGCTCCGCGAGGGACGTAACACGGCGGAAACAGAAGAGACACGACCGGGCAACCGCGCCGCCATACCGTCGCCAGGAGCCAGCCACCGGAGTGGACCTGCCAGGAGGACGTGTGTTCGCCAATCCCGAGGAACTCCTGCGATACCTCAAGAACGAGGACGTGAAGTTCGTCGACGTACGTTTCTGTGACCTGCCCGGCGTGATGCAGCACTTCAACCTGCCGGTCGAGTCCGTCGACGACGCGCTCTTCACCGACGGCCTCGCGTTCGACGGTTCGTCGATCCGTGGCTTCCAGGCGATCCACGAGTCGGACATGCTCCTGCTGCCCGACGTCGCGACCGCCTTCATCGACCCGTTCCGCGCCCAGAAGACCCTCGCGCTGAACTTCTTCATCCACGACCCGTTCACCCGCGAGGCCTACTCGCGTGACCCGCGGAACGTGGCGAAGAAGGCCGAGGCGTACCTGGCCGCGAGCGGCATCGCCGACACCGCGTACTTCGGCGCCGAGGCGGAGTTCTACATCTTCGACTCGATCCGCCACGAGACCTCCGCGCACCAGTCGTTCTACTACATCGACTCGATCGAGGGCGCCTGGAACTCCGGCCGGGAGGAGGAGGGCGGCAACCGCGGCTACAAGACCGCGTACAAGGGCGGCTACTTCCCGGTGCCGCCGGTGGACCACTACGCCGACCTGCGCGACTCGATCGTGCGGCGCCTGGTGGACACCGGGTTCACCGTGGAGCGGTCGCACCACGAGGTCGGCACCGCCGGCCAGTCGGAGATCAACTACAAGTTCTCCACCCTGCTGCACTCCGCCGACCAGCTTCAGCTCTTCAAGTACATCGTGAAGAACGAGGCCTGGGCCAACGGCAAGACCGCCACCTTCATGCCGAAGCCGCTCTTCGGCGACAACGGCTCCGGCATGCACACCCACCAGAGCCTGTGGCTGAACGGCGAGCCGCTGTTCTACGACGAGACCGGCTACGCCGGCCTCTCCGACACCGCCCGCTGGTACATCGGCGGCCTGCTGCACCACGCGCCGTCGCTGCTGGCCTTCACCAACCCGACGGTCAACTCGTACCGCCGTCTGGTGCCGGGCTTCGAGGCGCCGGTCAACCTGGTCTACTCGCAGCGCAACCGTTCCGCCTGCACCCGCATCCCGGTCACCGGCAGCAACCCGAAGGCCAAGCGGGTCGAGTTCCGGGTGCCGGACCCGTCCAGCAACCCGTACCTCGCCTTCTCGGCGATGATGATGGCTGGCCTGGACGGCATCAAGAACAAGATCGAGCCGCCGGCGCCGATCGACAAGGACCTCTACGACCTCCCGCCGGAGGAGTGGGGCGACGTCAAGCAGGTCCCGGGCTCGCTGCCGGAGGTGCTCAACGCGCTCGAGGCCGACCACGACTACCTGCTCGACGGCGGCGTCTTCACCCCGGACCTGATCTCCACCTGGGTGGGCTGGAAGCGGGCCAACGAGGTCGACCCGGTGCGCCTGCGCCCGACCCCGCACGAGTTCGCCATGTACTTCGACTGCTGAGCTTGATCAAGGCTCTGACCTGTGCCAACAGGATCACTACTGATCTTGGGTACAGGTCGGGTACAACCGTCACGGACGGCGGTCATGCCCGGCTCACAGCCGGCGTGGCCGCCGTTTCGTGTTGACGGAGCGCGCCGTCAATGAGCAGCCGGGTGCGGTCGAGCACGTCCGGCCACTCGTGCACGTAGGTGTTGAGCGGTCGCCCACGTCCGGGGAGAAGGTTGCGGCGTTGACCGGCTCGCCAGCGACGCCCCGGAACAGCAGGCGTGCCGCCCGGCGGACCGGCCGCCGGCGGTCCGTGTCGTCGTCGACCTCGACCGGGTCGCACCCGTCGGCCAGGTGGTGCCGCAACGCCGCCGCTACGACCTCCGGCAGCTCGACGGTGCGGGCGCTCGTGCTCGTCTTGACCGGGCCGAGGAACGGCTGACGGCCCTTGAGCACCTTGAGTTGGCGGCGGACATGCACCTCCCGCGCGTCGAAGTCGATGTCGTCCACCTCCAAGCCGAGGATCTCGCCCATGCGCAGCCCGCAAACCGGCCGCGAGACAGACCGTCGCGGCCAGCCGGGCCGGCAGCAGACGCGCCAGGTCGTGCACCTGCTGCGCGGTGGGAAGGACCCGGCTCCCCCGGCTGATCGGCGGAAGCCGGATGCCCTTGTCGCACGGGCTGACCGAGATCAGCCGGTCCCGTACCGCCATGGCGAACATCGAGCTGAGGTAGGTGTAGACCACCCGCAGCGTCGTCGGAGCAAGAACCGTCGACCGGTCCCGTCAGGTCCTTGGGCGTTTGCCGCCCGCAGCTCGCTACTGCTCGCAGGCTTGGCCTTCCTTGGAGCCTGTCGTTGACTTCTTGCTGACGTTCAGCGCCGGTTCACCAGCCTAGTGTTCCTCCTGCACCGGATAGTGGATGATGACCGCACCGCCGGTGGCGTAGTTGGCGACATCGGCGGCCACCCGCTGGCCTTGCGGCGACGCCCGCGCCGCGGCCATGGCGGCGGCGTCAGCAAAGTCGCCTTCGAAGACCGCGAAATACGGCGCTTCTCCCTTGGTCGCCGCCACGTCGAAGCTGTAGCGCCACGCAAGCAGGCCGGGCAGATTCATGACCAGTGGAAGGTGGTTGGTCACGTAGTAGTCGCGGAATTGGTCAGGGTCCGCGGGCTTGGAATACAGGACCACCAACTTATGCATAACGACCTCCGCCCACCTCCATCCAGAGACGAGACCATAACACTCCGGGTGACTTGGGAGCGCCTGCTACGTAGCGGAGCTACGTCGCACATCAGCCGACGGAGGACAGCAACCGCAGGCTGATGTCGGGCTCCACTTCATGCGTTACGGATTGCCTTCAGTTGATCCGTTACGCCTCCGGCTAGACGATCACGGCACCGTGCGCACGATCGTCCTGTGAGTTCAGGCTTGGATGCGGCTGCGGATGTCCCGGGCGAAGGCTGCCTGGCTGTCGTCGTCGACCGTAGGACGCCGTTCTCAGCCATCACCGCGTGGAACTGCTGCGACTTCACGCCTGCCCCGGCCGCTCTGGCACGTGCGCACGGGGATGGGCAGGACAGCGTCGCTGTGAACCTGCACGGGAGCGTGCCAGCTGGGATGCCGTTACACGGACGGGTCCCAGGCTACGAGCTGATCGAAGATACGACGGTCGCCTTCGAACTTCAGGGAATCCAACGGTATGCGGCCGTAGAAGAAC